>PMHU01000109.1 GCA_003156795.1 Acidimicrobiaceae bacterium | reverse complement strand
GCGCGCATGCGCGAGCAGGGCGGCGAGCCGGTCGCCGATCTCCTCGTCACGGCGCGCCCGTTGGAGGGCGTGCATGTCCCGGCCTCAAGCGCGCCCTCGATGATCGACGAGTATCCGATCCTGGCGGTGGCCGCCGCCTATGCCGAGGGCGCCACCGCCATGCGCGGCATCGGCGAGCTGCGGGTCAAGGAGAGCGACCGCGTCGCCAGCATGACCGCCGCACTGGTAGCGGTAGGGGCGGAATCCGACGGTCGGCCCGACGGTCTGGTCGTCCACGGGGGAGGGGGCCGGCGCCTTCCCGGGGGCGAGGTCGACTCGGCAGGCGACCATCGAGTCGCTATGGCCATGGCCGTGGCTGCCTTCCCGGCCGGCGGCCCCATCGCAATATCGGGATGGGACGCGGTGGCGACGAGCTATCCGGGCTTCGAGGAGGAGTTCGAGAAGTGTTCGTCATAGCGATCGACGGGCCCTCCGGATCGGGAAAGTCGACCGTGGCCAAGGCCGTGGCCACCCGGCTGGGCCTCGCCTACCTGGACACAGGCGCCATGTACCGGGCCGTTGCGTTCGCGGCCATGAGGCGAGGGATCGACCCGGAAGACCGCGACACGGTGGCCGAGTTGGCCCGTCAGATCGACTTGAAGGTGGAGGACCAGGTGCTGGTGGACGGGGCCGATGCCACCATCGAAATCCGCAGCCCGGAAGTGACGCGAGCCGTGAGCATCGTCGCGGCCAACCCCGAGGTGAGGGTCGAGCTGGTCACCCGCCAGCGCGAGTGGGCCGAGGCCCACGGCGGAGGGGTGGTCGAGGGGAGGGATATAGGAAGCGTCGTGTTCCCGGCCGCGGCCCTGAAGGTCTACCTGACTGCCGCCGACGGAGAGAGAGCCAACCGACGCAGCAAGGAGATGCTCGACCTCAACTACGACCAGGTGGCCGCCGACATGGCTAGAAGGGATCACATCGACTCGACTCGGGCCGCCTCGCCACTGAGCGTCGCCAAGGATGCCATTCGCCTGGACACGACGGGACGACCGATCGAGGAGATAATCGACGACGTCCTGGACCTCGCCGCCCAAGCCGCCCAAGCCACCCGAGCCGCCCGTGCCGGCGGGGCGGACGACACCAACCCGGAGGTGTGATGGCGGAAAAGCTCAAGTCGCGGCTGTCGCTCGTGTGGTACGCGATCGCCCGAGGACTGGTCGAACTGGTCTGCCGGCTCTACTGGCGCGTCGAGATCCGGGGCCGCGAGAAGATCCCGTCATCCGGCGCCTACGTGATCGCGCCCGTACACCGCTCCAACATCGACACCCTCCTGGCCGGCTGTCTCACCCGTCGCCGCATCCGCTTCATGGGCAAGGACAGCTTGTGGAAGTACAAGTGGTCGGGGGCGTTGTTCAGCTCCCTTGGGGCGTTCCCGGTGCATCGAGGCACGCCCGACCGTGAGGCCTTGCGGACGTGTGAGACAGCCGTTCGAGGCGGAGAGCCGGCCGTCCTGTTTCCGGAGGGAACGCGTCAGTCCGGGCCGACGGTGCAGCCTCTGTTCGAGGGGGCTGCTTTCGTGGCGGCCCGGGCCGGGGTGCCCATCATTCCGGTGGGTATCGGCGGGAGCGAGTGGGCCATGCCCAAGGGCAGCAACCGCATACGCCCGGTCAAGGTCGTGATGATCGTCGGGGATCCGATGCCGGCGCCGGAGCGCTCGTCCGGTTCGAGGGTGTCCCGGCGGGCCGTGGCCGAGCTCACCAGCGAGTTGCATGAGCGGCTGCAGGCCCTCTACGACGAGTCCCTGAAGGCGGCCGGGCGCTCCTAGCTCCTAGCCCCGCCCGAGGCCGCGGTCGGCGCGTTCCTAGCCGGTGAGTCCCGCCAGCGCCATCGAGGCCGAGAGCTGGCGGTCGTCGGGGAGGACGTCTCCGCCGGCCGTCGGGTCGCCGTCGGGTGCGAAGGCCAGCACTGCCGCCGCGGCCGCCAGGTGACGCACCGTGTCGCGCAGCTCGCGAGGCAGCGGGAAGTACTCGTCTTCGTCCACCGCCTCCACCTCTTCGACGCCGTCGCGGGGAGCCAGATAGGCCACGATGTCCTGCACCACTTCTTCGGGAGCCGACGCCCCGGCGATGACGCCGACGGTGCCCGAAAGGTCACCGGGTAGCTCCTTGGGGCCGTCGACGCGCAGCACCCGGTCGCATCCGGCCGCCAGCGCGGTGCGCTCCAGGGCCAGCGTGTTGGAGGAAGTGTTCGATCCGATCACGATGACCGCATCGCAGCGGCTGGCGATGCTCTTGAGGGCTGTCTGCCGGTTGGTGGTGGCAAAGCAGAGGTCCGAAGTTCCGGGCATCCACAGATCGGGCCACCTGGCCCGGGCCGCTTCGAGGAGGGTCTTCCACTCGTCCACCGCAAGCGTGGTCTGGGCCAGGAACGCCACCGGGCCGTCAGGCTCCGGAAGCGCCTCCAGTTCACCGAGGCTTTCGATGCGGTGGACCGCGTCGGGCGCCACCGCGGCCGTCCCGATCGCCTCCTGGTGGCCTTCGTGGCCCACGTAGACGATGCTGAAGCCCTTACCGGAACGGACCTTGACTTCGTGGTGGACCTTCTTGACGAGGGGGCAGACGGCGTTGACCACCGCCCCGCCCCGCGCCTTGGCCTGCTCGACCAGCTCGGGCGGTGACCCGTGGGCGGACAGCATCAGCGGGGCCCCGGCCGGAACCTGGGCCACGTCATCGACGAACACCACGCCCATTTCCCTGAACCGCTCGACGACGATCTGGTTGTGAACGATCTCGTGGTAGCAGTAGACGGGCGGCTCGAACACCCGAGTCATCCAAGCGAGAGACTTGATCGCCATCTCGACTCCCGCACAGAACCCGCGGGGCGAGGCCAACAGCACTCGGTCCACGGTCACGACACTTCAGGATACCGGTCGCGGGCGGCCTTTCCGCGGGGCCGCGGGGTCCCCGGGTGGCCCCGCCGCCGGACAGGGGGCCGTCCCGCCTATCCTGGTAGGGGTCATGACCCTGCCCCGCGTGGTGGCGGTGGCCCCAGGGTCCCCGGCTGCCCGGGCTGGTTTGCAAATGGGCGATCAGATCGTCGCCATGGACGGCCAGCTCCCCCGAGATGTAATCGAATACCAGCTCCTCGCCGACCAGCCGGTGCTGGAGTTCGAGTTGCGCCGCGGCGGGCTCGAAATGTCGGTGATGGTCGAGCGAGAAGGCGGTGAACCGCTCGGCATAGAGGTGGACGCGGCCCTGTTCGACCGGGTGCGGACTTGCGACAACCATTGCGAGTTCTGCTTCATCCACCAGCTCCCCAAAGGGCTGCGGCGCAGCTTGTACGTGCGCGACGACGACTACCGCCTTTCGTTCCTGTACGGGAACTTCACCACCCTGACTCGCTTCACCGAAGCCGATCTGGAGCGCGTCGTCACCGAAGGCCTGTCGCCCCTGTGGGTCAGCATCCACGCCACCGACCCCGAAGTGCGAAGTCGCATGCTGCGCAACCGGCGGGGCGCGACCAGCTTGCGGTGGTTGCGGGCCCTGCTCGACCACGGCATCGAGGTGCACGGTCAAGTGGTGGTGTGTCCAGGCGTCAATGACGGACCCACCCTGGACGACACCCTGGCCGGGGTGCTCGACCGCTTCCCGGAGCTGGCGAGCGTTGCGTGCGTCCCGCTCGGCGTGAGCCGCTTCAACACCGAGGCCTCCATGCGTCCCCATACGCAGTCCGAAGCGGGGGCGGTGGTGGATCTGGTTGAGGACTGGCAGCAGACCTTCATCCAAGCGATCGGCCGCCACCTGGTATACGCGTCCGACGAGTACTACCTGCTCTGCGGTCGCCCCTTCCCTCCTCTCGTTGCCTACGGCGACGTGGCCCAGCACGACAACGGGGTCGGCATGGCGAGGTCCTTCGAGGCCGGATTCCACGGCTCTCTCGACGTGCCCGCCGGCGGTCCGGGAGGCTTCTTCCAGTCCGTCGACGGAGCCCCGGCAGCTGGCTACCGGGCGCCCCGGGCCGCGGGATCGGTGACGCTGCGGCCTCGGCGCAGCGCGGGAGTCACCGTGCTCACCGGAGCCTACGGCGCCGACGTGATCCGACCGCTGGTGCTTTCGGTGCGCCCCGACGCCGAAGTCCTTCCCGTCGCCAACTCCTTCTTCGGCGGCAACATCGGGGTGGCCGGTTTGCTGACCGGCTGCGACCTGGCGGACGCGCTGCAGAAGGCACCGCTGGGTCGCCGCTACCTTCTCCCCGACGTGTGCCTGTCGGGCGGACGCTTCCTCGACGGCCTCGGCCCCGAAGACCTGCCTCGGCCGGTCGAGGTCGTGCCTGCCGACGGCGCTTCCCTCAGGACCGCTCTCGCAGTCGGGGTGGACGGGTGAAAAGACCCGCCGCCGCGGCGGCGCCCGGATCCCTTCCTCTCGTCGCCGTGGTGGGGCGTCCCAACGTCGGAAAGAGCACCCTCGTCAACCGGATCGTCGGCCGGCGCGAGGCCATTGTGGAAGAGACGCCGGGCGTCACGCGCGACCGCAAGTTCCTGGACGCCGAGTGGGCCGGGCGCGACTTCACCATCGTCGACACGGGCGGGTGGCTGGCGGGCGGGGGTTCGCTGGACCGCCAGGTCAGCGCCCAGTCGGAACGGGCCATACGGGAGGCGGCGGCGATCCTGCTGGTCGTCGATTCCACCGTTGGGATCACCGATGACGATGCCAAGGTCGCCAACCTGCTGCGCCGCACCGACCGGACTGTGATCGTCGTCGCCAACAAGATCGACGGCGACAGCCGCGAGTCCGACGGGTGGGTGTTCGCCCACCTAGGTCTCGGGGACCCCTTCCCGGTGAGCGCCATTCACGGTCGGGGTACCGGCGACATGCTCGACGCCCTGGTCAAGTTGCTGCCGGTCGACGAGGCGCCCGACGACCCCGCCGGCGATCCGGCCCTCGATCCCGCCGTACCTTCGGTGGTTATCGTCGGGCGACCAAACGTGGGGAAGTCCACGTTGTTCAATCGGTTGATCGGCGACGAGAGGTCCGTGGTCCACGACCTCCCTGGGACCACCAGGGACAGCATCGACACGCTCGTGTCGACGCCCGACGGTGACATCCGCTTCGTCGACACGGCCGGCATGAGACGGCGAGGCAAGGAGGCGGAGGGCGCGGAGTACTACTCGCTGGTTCGCGCCCTTCAGTCGCTCGATCGGGCCCAGTTCGCCTTGCTGGTCATGGACGCGTCAGAAGGGATCACCCGCCAGGACCAGCGACTGGCCGAGCGCGTCGACGCGGCCGGCGGGCCGGTCGTGCTGCTCCTCAACAAGTGGGAGCTCCTCGACGCCGAACGACGGGCCACCGTGACCGCCGACCTCGAAGACCGGCTCGGCTTTCTCGCTTATGCGCCGGTGCTGAAGATCAGCGCGCGCACCGGGCTCGGCGTGCACAAGCTCTACCCCGCGCTGCAGGAGTCGATGGCCGCCTCACGGCGCCGGGTCTCCACCGGGGAGCTCAACCGGGTGTTGGCGGAAGCCCAGGCTTCTCATCAGTCGCCTGGCGGGCGGATCCTGTACGCCACCCAAGGGGCGACCGAACCTCCGACGTTCACGCTGTTCGCGACCAAGGCGGTGCCGGCTCCGTACTTGCGCTACCTGGAGCGCAGGATCCGAGAGCACTTTGGTTTCGGACCGACCCCGCTGGTGTTCAGGGTCCGCCGGCGTTCCAACTGACGGGCCTGGTTACCGGGACCGTCGGGAGGCTGGCCCGGGTGCCCGGGCGGGACCGTTGCCCGAACGGCGTCGAGTAGCGTTTGACCCATGTTCACCCAGCCGTGGCTGGCCGCCGCGGCAGTGTTCTGTGCAATCGCAGCTGCGCTGTGGGGGCGGGCGGCGGCGCGATTGGCGAGAGCGGCGCGGCGCATCGAAGCCGAGACCGCCTCCTCCTCTCACGGCCGCGACGCGACGGAGCTGGCCCGCTCGGCTTTCGACAAGGACCTCCACACCGCGCTGCTGTACGCCGTGCTTGCCGTCGGGTTGGCCGTCGACTCGCTATCCAATTCCTTCTGGTACCAGCTTCCGCTTCTGGCCGTGAGCATCCCTGTGGTCGTGTCGATCCGCTACGCCCCCCGCTTCTTCGCCGAGGCCCGTCTGGCCGAGAACCGGGCCATGTTGGAGCGGCGGGCAGAGGAGGTGCTGGCCCAGGATCAGCTGGCTCCGCGCCGCTGGGCGGATCGCCTGGCCCCGGAGAACCTCCCGCACGTCGAAGGCTTCGAGATGGGCCGGGTGTACGAGCCGGGAACGGGGATGATGGCGGGCGATTTCTACGACGTCTTCATCACGGCCGACCACCGCATGGCGGCGGTCATCGGCGACGTGGCCGGGCATGGCATCGAGCCGTCCATCACGGCCTTCCAAGTCAAGTATCTCCTCCGCACCTTCCTGCGTCAGTTTCGTGACCCGGCCCAGGCCCTGGAAGAGCTCAACAAGGTGCTTTCGACCACCGGCCGGCCCGAGGACCTGGTGTCGGTATGCGTGGCGGTCCTGGACACCGAGGCGGCCACGCTCCGCCACGCCTCCGCGGGCCACCCGGTCGCCTGGCTGTGGCAGGACTCCGAAATGCACGCCCTGCGGTCGACCGGACCTCTGCTCACGCTCGACCCCCAAGCGGCCTACTTCTCCCGCGAGCTACCGCTCATGACGGGCGACGTGCTTCTGCTGTACACCGATGGGCTGGCCGAGGCCCGCTCGGGCGGACAGATTTTCGGCGAGGACCGCATCGCCGGGATCGTGAAGCGCGATCCCGGCCAGGACGCCATGATCATGTGCAAGGACCTGCTGGAAGCCGCCCGGGACTTCGCTGCGGAGCCACTTTCCGATGACGTAGCGATCCTTGCCATCCGCCGGGTGTAGCGCGGCGGGAGGTCCCGTTGCCCTGGTGTGACGACTGCAGCAAGTTCTGGAACCCGCCGAGCATGGGGCCCAACGGAGAATGCCCGATTTGCGGGAAGGTGGTGGTGGCGCCGAGCAAGGGGGTCCCCTGGCACTTCAAGCTGATGCTCGTGGCTTTCGCGGTCTACATGGTGTATCGCATCTACTGGCTCGCGGAGTGGTTGCCGAAGCACGTCTGACACTTTGATTGCGTCGTTGGTACTAGGGTCAATGACCCACCGGGCGGTGGCGCAGTTTGGTAGCGCACCAGACTGGGGGTCTGGGGGCCGCGGGTTCAAGTCCCGCCCGCCCGACGCTCTGACCAGCACTCTTGTGCTGGTCAGAGTTCGTTACGGGGCCAGGGAGCCATTCGGGGAGCCATGTTCGGAGCCTTGGATAGCTCCTGAGATTTCCTGTCGCTGGCCGTTGACGGGAGTTGCACTCACGTAGTTACAGTTGGCATATGGGTACGGACGCCGACCTCGAGCCGGAGGTCATCCGGGCCCTCGCTTGCCTGGAGGTGGCCCGGCGAGCCGCCGACCGCTACGTCATTCAGCATCTGGGCCTGTCCTTGAGCGTGGACATGCGCAGGGTGGCGCGGACGGAGGTTCGGAAGAGGGACTGGCGTGGGGCCCTGGTCAGCGTGTTGGACCTCCGCAGGCGCGTAGCCGAGGCCGCCGCCCTGCTGCTACGAGTCCTGCTCCGATTCCTCCGACTGCTCCTTGAGCTTTTGGGTCCCCTCGTTGTCGAGGACGGCACCGAGCCGGCACCTGAGCCGCTGGAGTTGTTGCTGACCCGCGCTCGTCAGCTGGACCTACCTCCGCCCTCGCTGCTCGTGGTGCCCCGGGAGCGCCTGGTCGCCTAGCCGCGCCGCCTCCCGGGCTCGTACTCGAGTCCCGAGGAGGGAAGCGTGATCTCCATATTCCTGATCTTGTCGTGGTGGGTGTGGACCGCCGCGACCGATTCGCCAACGGTCGCTGACTTGGTCGATGACCGTCTACTGATCCCGGTACAGGAGGCGGCACGCCTGCTCTCCTGTAACCGGAGCACCCTGTACCGGAAGTTCGCCGCCGGGGTCCTCGACCTGACCCGCGTCGGCAGCCGGACCTACGTCACCTCAATCGAGTTGAGGAGGTATCTGACCCAAGAGATGGGGCCCCCGCTGGATCGCAAGCGGGACCCTACGGCACCCCACTTCTCGCGCAAACGGGCGGCACCGTGAGTCCCCATGAACGGCAGAAGCGCCCCGGCCAGGGCGCTTCGACCACCATCGATACCACCGACATCGAGGACTCTAGCGGCCGCATAGGACATCGGCTGTGACCGAGGACTGATCGAGGGTCGACGAGGTGATCGCTGAGCTCGAAGCCCAGCACGCCATCGCCGTCTGCCGGGAGGCCGTCGAGGACTTCGACGCCGGCGTCGCGACCGTCGCCGATGTCCTCGGACTGATAGTCCATGCCTCCACCGTGGCGGTCAGGGCGATGATGCGCGGCTGGGGACTCCTCGACGAGAGGAAAACGGCGTGACCGACTTGCACGCCGGGGAGATCCTCGCCCGTCACCCGTCCGGGGCGTGCGTCCAGGCGTACCTGCGCGACGGCCAGATCTACTCGGCGCTGTACGTCGCCCATGGGGGGCTGGTCAAGACCCATCCCCAAGGCGGTTGGGGTGTGTACGACCCGCTCGACCGCATCACCCGCAAGCTGACCGGCCGGGACCGAGCCGACCTGGCCGAGATCCTCCCCATGGACGGCCAGCCACCGCTACTGCCAGAGCAAGCCGCCATCGCCCACGAACTCGGCGCGGCCGGCGACGCCGGTATCGACGTTTTCCGACGGTGGAGCATGAAGGAGTTGCTCGCCGAACCCGATGACTTCACCTGGCTCATAAGAGGACTGCTCGCCGATCCCACCCACGGGCAGATCGCTGGCGAGCTCAAGACCCTCAAGACGTATCTGGTCGCCATGATCCAGGTCGGCCTCGCCGCCGGCAAGCCCACCTTGGACCGCTTCCGGCCAGTCGCCGGCCGCCCGGTCCTGGCCTATGTCGGCGAAGGCGGTCGCAAGCCCTATATGCGCCGCCTCAAGCGCATCGCCGTCGCCATGGCCGTCAACAACCTGGCCGACATCCCCCTTGAGCTCGTCTTCGACGTCGCCCCCATCCAATCCCCGATCTTCATCGACAGCCTGGACCTCAACCTCGCCGAGCTCGAGCCCGCCCTCGTCTGCATCGACCCCTACTACGCCTATCACGGCACCGTCACCCGGGCCGCCGACCTCCACCAAGAGGGGGCGCTCCTGTCGGGCCTGTCCGCCCCGTTGCACCAACGCCGAGCGTCCCTGCTCGTCGTCAACCACATGAACCAGACCGGGTCCGGCGTCAATCTCAGGCGCATCACCATGGCCGGCTCCGGCGAGTGGGTGGACAGCTGGGCTCTCCTCGCCCATCGCGAGGCCCCCAACGTCGACGCCGGCACCTTCAAACTCCGGCTCGAGATCGGCTCCCGCCAATGGGGCGGCACCACATGGGACCTAGACCTGGGCATCGGACACTTCGACCAGGAGCGCGGCACCCACGACGGACCCATCCGATGGGACCTCCGACCCGCCACCGGAGTGGCCATCGAAGCCACCGAGAAGACCACCACCCACGACGACAAGCTCCGAGCCCGCATCCTCGACGTCATCACCGACATGCCCTGGGAGTTGACCAAGACCGACATCCTCGACAGGGCCGGTGGCAACCGAGAACGAGGTCTGGAGCTCTTCAACAAGCTGGCAGACGACGGCCGCATCCGACACGACAAGCGGTCATGGCTCGAGGCTGGAATCCCCAAGACCCGATCTCTGTGGGGCATCGCCGACAACCCCGCCCACGCAGATGGGCACTCTTCACCCTGGGAGAACAAATAGATGGGCCGCTACCAGCCACAACAACCAATCCCACCCATGGGCATGGTTCACAGGCACCCTTCCCGAGCCTGCGGGCGGGGCAACCAAGCCCGCCCAAGNNCCCCAAAGCCGGCGCGCTCAGGGCCATCCCGGCCTGTGTCCACGGATCGTTGCGTGCGAGACGTCGGCCGTCGCCCCCGAGGCCCGCATAAGTATGGTTATCTGTAAATGGGTTCTGACCAGGGCGTTTGTGCCCGGCATCCGTCCGTGCGCATAGTCATGCGGTTCAGACCTGCATGTATGTACCCGATCGGCGCATACCGTGACCGTGGCTGACGGCCGGCTCGCGGCTACAGCTGGCCACCGTTCACGCAGGGCAACCAGGTCGCCCTGCGCCACGGCGTCTACAGNNGCCCCCGGGCGATAGCTGACCGGGCCGAGCAGGTCCACGTCGCGGTGCTCGAGGCCGCTCCCTGGCTCAGCGCCGACCATCTGGCTCCGGCTGTCCATCGGTACTTGCAGGCGACGGCGAGGGAGCAGTTGGCGCACCAGGCGTACATAGCCAAGCCGTCACCTCGCCTGCTCGAGGCGGCCACCGCTGCGGCTCGGCTGGCTTGGCGCATGGGTGACGAGCTCGGATTGACGCCGGCCGGCCACNNCCGCCGGTTCGGTGCTGTCAATGCAAGCGAGCCAGCAGAGCCCCCTGCTTCGGTGCCGGAGCCTCCCGACGAGCTCGGGATGGGTGCCAGTAGCGACGAGTTGGAGGAGGGCGTCTAGTGGTACTGATAGATCCGGTGGACCGGGCGTTCAACATGCTCTGCTCGTTGATGCTCGAGGACGGCCGGCGCTGGGGTGATGCTGCGGTCGATGTGCAGGTCGAAGATGCCAGGGCGGTGCTTGATCCCGACGGCGTGCCGTTCCACTTCTTGACCCGAAGCCGTGGCCACTCGAAGACGAGCGATTTGGCCGGGATCGTGCTGTCGGTGATGTTGACTCAGTTGCAGTCCGGCTCGCGGTTGTACGCCCTCGCTGCCGATCGTGACCAAGGTGCTCTGCTCGTGGACGCCGTCGCCGGATTCGTGGCTAGAACTACAGGTCTCGGCTCGGCTTTGCAGGTCAATGCGTTCAGGGTCACCGCGGCTAGCGGGAGCGTGTTGGAGGTGATACCTGCGGACGCCGCGAGCTCGTGGGGATTGAAGCCGAGCTTCGCCGTGGTGGATGAGATCGCTCAGTGGGAGAGCACCGCCGGGCCGCGGAAGTTGTGGGAAGCGATGTCCTCCGCGATGGCGAAGGTGAAGGGCTCGAGGATGGTCGTGTTGACGAGCGCCGNNGCCGAGCGGTCCAAACTCTGGCATGTGCATCAGGTGCCCGGTCCACCCCCGTGGGCTGACCCGGAGCGGCTCGAGGAGCAGCGCAGTCGGCTACCGGAGTCGTCATATCGGCGTCTGTTCTTGAACGAGTGGACGAGCGCCGAGGACCGTCTTACCTCCCTCGATGACTTGCGGGCATGTGTGTCGCTGGAGGGGCCGTTGTCACCGGAGCCGAACCTTCGATACGTCTGCGGACTCCACATCGGTCTCAAGAACGACGCCACCGTGGCGGCTATCTGTCATGCGGAGAAGGTGCTGGACTCATCGGGCTCTGTGAGGAGTCGGAGGGTCGTGCTGGACCGGATGGAGACCTGGCAGGGGTCGAAGCGCCATCCCGTCGACTTGGGCGTGGTGGAAGCCTGGTTGCTCGAGGCTTATCGCCAGTACCGCATCGACATCGTTGCCGACCCGTGGCAGGCGATAGGCATGTGCCAGCGGCTCCGGTCGCGTGGTGTCCGGGTGCGTGAGTACCCCCTCAGCCAGCAGAGTGTTGGCCGCCTGGCGACGACTTTGCATACGTGCATCAGGGACCATCACCTCGCTTTACCAGACGACAAGGACCTGCTCGATGAGCTCGCCAACGTGAGGTTGCGAGAGACGTCTACGCCGGGGGTCCTCAGGCTGGACAGTGACCCAGATAAGCATGATGACCGGGCTGTCGCTCTGGCTCTCGGGGTCTGGTATCTGCTGGAGAACGCGCCGAAACGGAAAGGCCGGATGTACAGGCTCGCCTTGAACGAGGGCGGCGACGGCGCGCCAGCTGAGGGCCGCCCCAAGGCTCGGATGGTGGGGCCCACGGTGGCCGAGCGGGCGCATGAGCGGGCGTCTCGTCGGGTGGGGTCGGTCGGGGAACGACGGCTACCCAAGCGACCGCGACCCAACCATCGTCCAGCCCGATCGGGGTCGGTGGCCGTAAGCTGCGCCCGATCCGTCTGAATCATCTGACCATTGTTCTAAGAGGCACAAGTTGTCACCCAAGGCCCGTATAGGGCTACCGTCCTCGCGGGTCGGCTACGCTTCGCATGGGAGGCAGCACATTGACGGAACGGGGGACCAGAGAATGGTCAAGATGAGTCGTCTGTTCGGGGCTTTGGCGATGGTTGGTCTTGGGGTGATGGCTGTGAGCGGCCCCGCGTCGGCGAAAACTCCCCAACCCAAGGTCATCGTTACTCCGAACACGAATCTGACGAACGGTGAAACCGTGACGGTGACAGCAAAGCATTTCGAGCCTGGCACCCAGGTCTTCATCACCGAGTGCAGCAAAGGCGTGTACGGCACAACCGGACAGGCGGGTGGCGAGCCCTACTGCACGACCAATAACTATGTCGCGGTTACGGTCAACTCCGACGGCACGATTTCAGCCACGCAATATACGGTGTTCACGGGTCCAGTCGGTACCAGCGGTCAGAAGTGCGGCACCAATAAGAAGACCGAACTCTGCTACATGGGTCTTGGCGATGAGAATGGCACTCCAGCGGACTCCGGGCTGGGGACGATGATGTTCGTGAACCCTAAGTGACGTTGAGTCATTGCGTGGCACCGTGGCGGGTGTTGTAGCGGGAGTTCCGCCGGGGCAGGCACAAAGCGGGTGGTGGCGTCTGACGGCGTCCAGCGCGTGCCGCTAGTGAGGGCTGGCGTTTAGCTCACGCGACTTTTCTGACGGTTACTCAGCTTTCGGACCGGACGCTGTCAAGGCAGACTGATATAGGGGCCAGGCCATAGTCTTGAGTCGATTAGCGAAGATCGAAAGCGCACCTGATTACGGCTGATCATCATGGCCGCGGCTCGCACTCGGCAGGGAGGTCGATCTGGGCGGCGTCCGAAAGGTGGCTCGGCGTCTACCCAATAGAGACAACCGGACAGGTCATCGCATTTCTGGGCGAGGGCGGCAAGCGCAAGATGCTCCGACGGCTACGGGCCATCTGCGAGTCCAAGGGCGTCCGGTGGGAGGACCTGCCCATCGAGACTTGCTTCAGAGTCCCGCATCTCTCCGACGCCGACCACATGGGCATCATCAAGGCCAAGCTGGCCGCCAACCCCGATGTCGTGCTGGTCCTGGTCGACCCGCTCTACCTCGCCGCCAAGGGCGCCAGGGGAGCATCGCTCTACGACATGGCCACGGTGCTCGAGCCGCTCCAGCTGCTCTGTCAGAACGCCGACTGCGCCCTAGTCTTGGTCCACCACTGGAACCAGACGGGCAAAGGCACCGGAGCCGAGCGCATGTCTGGAGCCGGCCCGTTCGAGTGGGCCGCCCGACCAGCCCGGAGAATGGCTCACCATTCAGGAGGCAGCCGCACGGCTCGGCATGTCACCTAGCGGCTTCCGAGGGCTCGCCAAGGTTTAACGGCTCACGATCCGCCGTAGGGGAGGCCGACCCGGCGTCGTGGCAGCTGACGTCGAGACATACCTCGATCGAGCCCGAATCCCGCGACCTGGGAGCGACCCGACCGGTAGCTGACGTTCCCATTACAATGGTTCGCATGGGCGATCCTGAACCGGAGTTAGATGAGCACATCGGCGATGTGAACGACGACCTCGAAGCTCTTCTAGACGGATACCAGACCGTCGAGGACGTATACCGAGCAGCAACAATGTCGACGGACGTCCATTTCGAAGCTCCCAACACGGCTTCTATGCCGATGGCGGTGCTCCGCACCTCCAACGGGGTCCGCTAACTTTTCACGGGTGCCTACATGGGGGGCTATCAGTTACGAGCTCGGGCGGCTCGTCCGAGCCGACTCCCAGAAGAAGGATAAGGATCCGCAGGAGCCGAGCCCGCACGACATCGTTCGGCGCAAGTATCTAAAGGCGCTCTCGGAACACACAGAGCGCCCCGTGATCGTGTACGCGTCGGGATGGCTCGAAGGGCGACCGGTGCAGGATCCGAGTTCGATCGAAGTGAGCACTAGGGACAAGATGGGCTTCATGGAGGCCGTGCACGGCTTACCAAGAGGACCTCTCGACCTCATTCTTCATAGCCCCGGCGGTCACCCAAACGCCGCTGAGGCGATCATGGGCTACCTGAGGGATGTCGGCTTCGGGCCGATCCGTGCAATCGTCCCGATCGCAGCGATGTCGGCGGCAACGATGATGGCGCTCAGTTGTGACGAGATCGTGATGGGGTATCACTCGCAACTGGGCCCGATCGACCCGCAGTGGACGCTCATGACGCCAGACGGTCCACGGTCCGCTCCCGCCCAGGCGATCCTCGATCAGTTCTTGCGTGCCCAAGATGAGTGCAAAATCAATCAGCAGGCTCTGGTGGCATGGATCCCGATACTTCGCTACTACGGTCCGGGACTTCTCAGCCAGTGCGTGGCGTCTCAAAGGGCGGCGGAAGATGTGGTGTCATCGGCGATCCACCGGTATATGTTCTCCGACGAGGCGGAGCCGGCTCGTACCGTTCACTCCGCCGAGGTCGCTGCGTGGTTCAACAACCACACGCTCCATCGCAGCCACGGTAAGCCCTTCGCCTACAACGAAGTTCTCTCGCAGGGATTGAAGGTGAAGTTGCTCGAGGATGACGGCGATCTCCAGGACGCAGTGCTGAGCGCCTGGCACGGGGTCCAACTAAGTCTCAGCCAGGTCGCGGTACAAAAGCTCATCGAGAACCAGGATGGAGCCGCCTGGGTTCTGTCGGGTGCTCCAATGTTGGTGGCTTTGCAGCCGCCGGCTGCGCCGAGTCAACCAGCACGGCCCCCAGTGCCGCCTGGCGGCTCGCCCAATCGGCAGCAACGGCGACGGAAATAAAGTCCTTGAACGGGACCGTCGCTGTGTGCGGCCTGGGGGCTAAATAGTTCCGCAAGCGTTCAGGAGTGCCTGGGCAGCCTGCGCCTTCAGCACCACGACGGCGAGGTCTGGTGGGCCGCGGTGACCCCACAGTCACGAAGGCGGGGTGGAAGCACCACCCCGCCTTCGCTTGTGACCGCGGCTACGTCAGGCGCGTAGCCACTGCTCCACATCGTCGAGATCGAGGTCGAAGTTCGACCCCGCGGCGACGGTGTTGGAGGACCCGTCGAGGATCATGTACCCGCCCAAGTCGTGCACATGAGGGTTACGCACCCGCGACTTGCGCAGGACGAAACCCTCTCGGTGCATCTGGCGTCGGAGACGACCCTCGCGACGGATCTCTAGTTTCTCGGTACTGGACATGTAGCTCCTAACACTTGTGTTTGTCTATCGGCCTAGTGGTGTCGACCCTGCAACCACACCAGCCATTTTGGAAGCCATGCCCTACCGCAACTCACGGAGTCGACTGGGTGCAGATTACCAAGTGGGTGGGACGGTTACAACCGGGCTCTGGGAGTCTTAACCCTCCCACCTGCCTGATTGACTACGTGGGTATGAGCCCTGCAAATAGTTCGAAGTTGGGAACGAGTTGGCTGTCTGTTGGTGTCTATGAGCGAGGCTTGCGATAGCCGGGTGGGGCCGAGGGGCCGATACTGTCTTCCGGCACGATAGGGGCAGGCCGACGTGAGCGATGTATCGCAGGGGACGGGGTGGTGGCTGGCGTCGGACGCCCGGTGGTATTCACCCGAGCAGCACCCGGACTATCGGCCACCGCCACCTCCACCGCAGCCGAAGCCACAACAGGCTTCCAAAGTAGCGAGTCCCTCATCGAACGGTATGCCCGTCGCGGCGGTCCGAATGTCACCGATTCGATTGGTCAATGTGGCCGCCTTTGTCGGCGCGGTCGTCGGGCTGCTGATGGCGTGGGGTACCGCCTTCATCGCAAATGTCAACGGTCTCGATACCGACGACGGCAAGCTCTTCGGGTCAATCCTTGTCGTTGCCGCCCTTCTAGCTTGGTGGCGTGTGGCGCGGACCGGACGGCTGAACGGGTGTCTGCTGGTCGCTGTATGGTTAGGGCTCCTAGTCTTCGGTGTAGCCGAGGTCATCCACATATCTTCCTCGAGCGTCGTCACCGTCGGAGACGGGCTCTATGTGGACGTGGCGGCCGCTGCGATAGGCACGGTCTCCGCTTCGATGGACACCCGTCGACATTGGTCACGCGCTGCCCGGGCTGCGAGGCCGGCACAGAAGCCCACCCCGTCCGCTCCGCTTGCCAGCAAAGTCGAATCCGAGCCGCCTCCGCCACAATGGCCACAACCGCCGTTCTCTGAGCCCACCCCCTCTGCTCCGCTTGCTAGCAAAGTCGAATCCGAGACGCCGCCTCTGCTGTCGGAGAGGGTCGAAGCGGCACATGCCGAAAGGTCGGCCGCCCGCAGGCCGGTCTACAAGAAGTGGCAGGTCTGGCTTGGTCTGGCCGTGTTGGCTGTCGCGATTCAAGACGTGGTCTTGGTGAATGTCACCCACTCCAAGAACACGGCGGCGACTTCCGAAAACAGCGCGGCGACTTCCAAGAACACGGTGGCGACGAACGGGTTTGAGTCAACGACGACCGCAGGCGCTGCCGCACCCCTCCCCTACACAGAATCGGCAGCTGGGCCCGCCACCACGCCCCCATTCATGGTCACAGACAGCTCTTGGCGGTTGAAGTGGTCCTACAACTGCTCCGGCCAAACCAGTAGCGACTTTGGCCTGTATGTGTACATTGACGGCGGGCCTGAGGATGGCACTACGCCAGTTAGCGACCCATCCGAAGAAGGTTCTGGCGAAACGAGTGCTTACTATGGCCGCGGGACAATAAGTCTTAACCTCAGCACGCTCTGCAACTGGTCGGTCACTGTCCTTCAGCCTTAGCCGACGCCCGGTGTATACCCTCTCACCCGCTCGCTGTTCGTGTACTTCGGTCCCGACGATGACCGCTTCGCTGATCGTTTCTCCGAGTTCGGTCACATCATGAAGACAGTGGCGGGGCTCAGCTGGTTGAGGGACGAGCCCCACGTTGGCTTCGCTTCCGCTTAGGTGCGAGCAGGCGCTCCATGGCGTCGGCCGCCGTGCGCTGGAGCTCCGGGCGGACCTTGGCGTACACATCGCTGGTGATAGCGAGGCCGGCGTGGCCGAGGGTGGCACTGACGACCTCGAGGGCGACGCCGTTGTTCAACATCAGCGTGGCCGCCGTATGACGGCTGGCATGGAACCGACGCCTGCCCACCCCGACGGTGATGGTCAACTCGTGCCACCAGCGCAGAACGTTCCGCCGGTGGATGCGGGTGCCGATGGACGTGGTGAAGATGAGGTCACTGTCGGCCCATATCTTCGCCGCTATTCGTTCCTCGCGCTGCGCGGTGCGATGCCGGCGCAAACCTGCGATGGCGAACGGGGGGAGGGTCACCTTGCGCTCCGACGCCTTGGTCTTGGTTCCATGAACCGTCAGGAGTCTCTTCTCGAAGTCCAGGTCCCGCCAGGTGAGGCCGAGCGCCCTCGCCCTGGCGTAACCCGACCGCCAAGACCAGCACGGCCAGAGCCTCCAGCCGGTCCCCCTTGGCCGCGGCTAGGACCGCGGCGGCGTCAGTGGTGTCGAGGGCGTCGTCCAGCTTCGCCTCGGAGTGCCTCGGGGCGTCGGTGAGTGCGGCCACGTTGCGCGACACCCGACCGAACCGCTCAGCATGGGTGAGGGAGCGGCGCAGGATGGTCCGGGCCTTGGCCTGAGTGGTGGGGGAGAGGCCCTTCTTCTCGAGGGCGCGCATCATGGCCACCACGTCCTCCGGGCGGAGCTTCTCGAGAACCACCGTCCCTATGTACGGCTTGATCCAGTCTTTGACCACCTGCCCGAACTGCTCCTCGGTCCTGAGGGCGACGTTGCCGGGCACCACGTTGTCTAGCCACCAGGACAACCACTCCCCGGTGGTCATGGCCTTGCCGGTGACCAGCGTGCCCTTGTCACGTTCGACTGACAGGTCCCGCAACGCGATGAGCACTTCCGGCTTGGTCTTGGCGGTGGCCTTCTTGCGGATGCGCCTTCCGTCGGCGTCGGTGCCGACCTCGATGGTGCCGACCCAGCGGCGCTTCTTCTTGTCGTAGTAGACGGTGCCCTGCCCGTACCTGGAAGCCATTAGCCGATACCCCCAGAGTTTCGCGACCCCATTTCAGACTGATTGGGGCAGGCCGGGGAGCCATTCGGGGAGCCATTCAGATGCAACATGATGCAACTTGATGCAACACTAAATGGTCTCTGACCTGGACTTTTAGCACCAGGCCGCAACAGCGTGCGTCAGCGTGCCAATCACTGGGGGTCTGGGGGCCGCGGGTTCAAGTCCCGCCCGCCCGACGCTCTGACCAGCACTCTTGTGCTGGTCAGACGTGTTTCGGGGGGCAGGTGCCGCCGTCGGCGCTTCCGTTCATTTCCGGCCCGACATTTCAGGCCCGACGCCGATCTATTCGTCGATGTTCTTCCAATGTGGGCGTCCGAACAGACGGCCAAGTCGAGAGGAAAGCGAAGACCCTTCTTCGTGTGCCAGGTCGACTTCGAGGACCGGGGGGCCACTCGGCGGCGGCAAGGACGCTGCTTCGTTGTCGGTGAGTGAGCAGCGGACCACAGTGGTGGTGATCTCAGTGATCTGTTCTCGGTCAACGAAGCGCAGCCCATGACTCGTCTTTAGGGAGATGCCGTCGAAGAGATCCAGCTCGGGGACCTGAAGGACGTGATGAACCTTGCCGAACTCGGACCCAGTGGAGCTAACCACTGGTGTACCAACGGCCAAGGCCAAATAGGAAATCGGGCGTCCCTCGTCCACAGCTGCCTTCCTCTCGCGTGACTGGCGATTTCAGCGACCACGCTAATGGGGATCGATCGAGTGGGGCTCGCCACGCCCCGAAAGACCTATTCGAAGACACTTCACCGGTGGATGCAGGGACACCCCCTGGGTCCTGGTCGACGGATCCATCACAGGACAACCAGCCGGCCTCAACCGGTTCTCAAGTCAGACCGAGACCCAGCCCTCCCGGTCGGCTGATGCAGGGCCGTCGACGCGGCTACCAGGCGGGCGTGTAGCCGCCCTTGCCCATGGCCGAGCTGGTCTCGAAGTCCATTTCCTCGTCGACGCCCCCGAAGACTTCGGTGATCCAGTCGAGCCGCTCCTTGAGGATGCGNNGACTCCCGCCTGGAGGGTGGTGCTGCTGATGGCACACGAAGAGCAGGAACCTTGCAACTGGACTTCCACCACACCCGAGGACACGTCGGCGCTGGTCATGACCAGGTCCCCGCCATCGGCCTGCACGGCCGGGCGGATCAGCTCGATCAGTTCGTTGAGATCGGCGAGCCGCTGGGCCCGTTCTTCGTCGGTGAGCATCGTTACCTCCGTCGCCAGTCTGCCACGCATAGACGACTTAACCTGGATTCGATGTCCAGCCCAGACGTTCCCGAAGCCGCAGGTCCCGGCCGCCCACGCCGCGGGTACTGGCTGCCGGGAGCCATCGCCTTGACGGTTCTGGTGATCATCGCGGTAGCCGTCGGGGGAGGTGATCTCGACCACTCCGCTCCCAAGACCCTTCACGGTCCCGACGTCGCCTCCGAGATCGCACTGGGGATCCAGACCCAGGAGGCTACGAACAACGCTCCGACGGTCTCTTGCCCCAGAAGCGAGCCGGTTCGCTCCGGGCTGCACTTCGAGTGCTCGGTGGTCTCGGCCGGCAAGAAGACCCCCGTCGAAGTGGTCGAAATCGACGGGCGCGGCCACCTCCGCTGGCAGGTGGGCGCGGCCTCATCCTGAAGCCGTCCCGCCGACGCACAGACCCACTCGTGGTCGGCCCGTGCCTGATTTCCCCATTGATTGGCTTGCGCAAGGGTCAGAGTCTTGGGGGACCGTCTGGGGCAATCGCACTTAGACTCCGCCCATGGCCGTCGATGCGACACCAGGCGAGGATCGCATCCTGACCGTTCCCAATGCTTTGACCCTGCTCCGGCTGTTCTGCGTGCCCCTGTTCGTCCTGCTGCTCGCCCGGCCTCACCGAGCCGGTTGGTACCCAGCTGGGCTTCTTCTGGCTGGACTCGGCATCACCGATGGGGTCGACGGCTACGTGGCCCGGCACTTCAATCAGGTCTCGAACGTGGGTAAGGTCCTCGACCCTTTGGCGGACCGCTTGCTTCTAAGTGTGGCTGCCATTTCCATCATCGTGGTCCAGGCCGTCCCGGTGTGGGTTGCCGTCTTGGCGTTGGCTCGCGAGGCGTTCGTGGCCGTCGGGTTCGTTTATGTGGCGGTTGCAGGCGGTCGGCGTATGGAGGTGCAATGGTCCGGTAAGGCCGGCACGTTCGCCCTCATGGTGGCCCTGCCGCTGTTCCTCGGCGGACACGCCAACGACGACTGGCATCGGATAGCCGAAGCCCTCGCTTGGGTATTTGTAATACCGGGTCTCGCATTCGGATGGTACGCAGCCATCACCTACATCCCAAAGGGCCGAGCAGAACTGGCAGAGGTCCGGCGCCGACGGACCGAGGAGGCTGGAGCATGAAGGCCGTGATAATGGCAGGGGGAGAAGGGACGCGATTGCGTCCACTGACGTCCAACCAGCCGAAGCCGATGATGCCGATCGCGAACCGACCCATGATGGAGCACATCGTCGAGCTCCTCAAGAAGCACGCCTTCGACGACATCGTCGTGACGGTGGCCTATCAGGCCAACGCCATACGCACCTATTTCGGTAACGGCTCCGAGTTCGGGGTCCGCATGGTCTACGCCACCGAGGAGACTCCGCTCGGGACGGCGGGATCCGTGCGCAACGCCATGGACGAGCTGGATGAGCCCTTTCTCGTCATCTCCGGTGACGTGCTGACCGACATCGATCTCGGTCGGATCGTCACTTTCCACTCGGATAGGAAAGCGCTGGCCACCATTGGGCTGAAGTCGATGGAGAATCCGCTCGAGTTCGGCATCGTCATCACACGAGAAGACGGTTCGGTCGAGCGGTTCCTCGAGAAGCCGAGTTGGGGTGAGGTGTTCTCCGACACCATCAACACCGGGATATACGTCCTCCAGCCCGAGGTCTTCGAATACATCGAGCCCGAGAAATCAGTGGACTTCTCCTCCGACGTGTTCCCCCGCCTGCTCGACGACGGCCTGGCCGTTTTTGGCTACGTGGCCGACGGGTACTGGGAGGATGTCGGAACCTTGGACTCCTACATCAGGGTTCACCAGGACGTGCAAGACGCCCAGGTGGCCCTCGACCTGCCAGGGTTCCAGATGGGCGAGGGAATCTGGCTCGGCGAAGGTTCCGAGATCGACCCGGCCGCAACGATCGACGGACCCGCAATCATCGGCGACTACTGCCGGATCGAGGCCGGTGCCCGCTTGGCGGAGTACTCCGTCCTCGGGTCGAATGTGCGGGTCGGGGCTGACGCATTCATCGAGAGGTCGGTCGTGCACGACAACGTCTATATCGGCCCAGGAGTGCGCTTGAGGGGCGCCGTGGTCGGTCGGTCCAGCGACTTGAGGCGTGGGGCCAGGTTGGAGGAAGGGGTGGTGATCGGCGACGAGTGCTTCATCGGCGAGCACGCCGTGATCCAACCCGGGGTGAAGGTCTATCCCTTCAAGACCGTCGAGCACGGGGCGATCGTCAACTCGTCGATCGTTTGGGAGTCGCGCGGCGCGAGAAAACTGTTCGGTCGCACCGGAGTCGAAGGCCTGGCCAACGTCGATATTTCGCCCGAGTTGGCCGTCCGGCTGGCGATGGCGTACGGCACGACGATGAAGAAGGGCTCGACCGTCGTGGCGTCTCGAGACACCAGCCGGGCGGCCCGGGTGCTGAAGCGGGCCCTCATGGTCGGCCTCAACGCGGCGGGCGTGGACGTCTCCGACCTCGAAGTGGCGACGGTTCCCGTGACACGCTTCGGCGTGCGCAACGAAGGGGGGGCGGGCGGTCTGTCGGTCCGCCTGGCCCGCGACGATCCGCAATCGGTGATCATCAGGTTCTTCGATTCCAGCGGGATCGACATCTCCGAAGCCGCCCAAAAGAAGATCGAACGCCTTTTCTACCGCGAGGACTACCGACGATCTCTGGCCGGCGAGATAGGGGACCTGCGCTTCCCGGTACGGACAGCGGAGTTCTACACGGCGTTGCTCATGGAGACCGTGGACGTCGAAGCCATTCGGTCGGCGCGCTTCAAAGTGGTACTCGACTATGCCTACGGCGCGGCCAGCTTCGTGATGCCAAACGTCCTATCCAAGCTCGGGGCAGAAGTCCTGTCGGTCAACCCGTATGCGTCCACCCGGCAGTCTCTGTCATTCGACCGGTGGGAGCACGCCGCCCACGTCTCTGGCCTGGTCAAAGCGTCGGGTGCTCACGTGGGGGCCGTCATCGACACTGACGGCGAGTACATCACCTTTGTCGACGACACCGGCCACATCGTGACCGACGATCAGGGGCTCATGGCTCTCCTCCATCTCGTCCTGGCGGACGCGGAGAAGCGGGGGACAGGCGCGCCCACGGTCGCGCTTCCAGTTTCGGTGGGCCGCGGCGTGGAGGCCATGTGCGAGGAGGCGGGGGCGGAGCTGTTGTGGACGAAGCTCTCGACCCCTCATCTCATGGAAGTCGCTTCCCGCCCGGGGGTCAGGTTCGCGGCCAGCCAGGAGGGCGGATACATCTTTCCGTCGTTCCTACCTGCCTACGACGCCGTGGCGACGCTGGTGGAAACGCTCGGTCTTCTGGCGTCCACCGGAAGCAGGCTGTCTCAGATCGTCGGTCGTCTCCCGGTGGTCCGCCTGGCCCACGAAGCCGTCGTGACCCCGTGGGAGAAGAAGGGCTTGGTGATGCGCATGGTCATGGAGTGGACCAAGGATCGGGACGTGCTCCTCATCGACGGGGTGAAGGTGCTCCACGACGATGGATGGGCGCTGGTGCTCCCGGACCCAGAAGAGGCGCTGACGCACGTCTGGTCCGAGGCCGAGACCGACTCTGACGCCAGGGCCCGGGCCCAGGGCTACGCCCGGCGAATTCGTAACGTCCTGAGGGCTTGAGTGCTCCCGTCGTCGGCGGCGGTAGCAACGGCGGAGCGCGTCCAGTAAGTTCCGAGGAATGAACGTCCCCGACGATCTCCGCTATACGACGGATCATGAGTGGACCCGCCTCGAGGGGGGGCATCTCAGAATGGGAATCACCGACTACGCCCAGGATGCCCTCGGCGACGTCGTTTTCGTGCAGCTGCCCGAACCCGGATCAAAGGTGTCCGTCGGGGACGCGTTCGCCGAGGTCGAGTCGACTAAGTCGGTGTCAGACGTGTACGCCCCGATAAGCGGCACCGTGGTCGACGTCAACCCCGACCTGGCCGAAGCGCCCCAGAGGCTCAACGAGGACCCCTACGGCGAAGGCTGGCTCTGCGTGATCGCACCTGACGACGCCGACGCCGTTTCCTCGCTTTTGGACGCCGAGGGGTACCGGAAGCTAATCGAGAGCTGACGGCCGAGGGAGTGACGCCGATCTTCTGCAACCGCTGTGGGCACCGTAATCCCGAGGGCTCCAACTTCTGTTCCTCGTGCGGGGCGGTACTCGAACGCCTTCCCGGCGACCCGGCCGTTACCACCATCACGCTGACCCCGGTCGAGGCGGCGGGCGAGGTGAGCGAGGAGGAGGTCACGGTGTCGGTTGGTGACTATCCCGCCGGAGTGGGACTCCTGGTGGTCAAGCGGGGCCCGAACGCGGGTTCCAGATTCGCCTTGGGTGCCGGCAAGACCACGATTGGACGCCATCCAGACAGCGACATCTTCCTGGATGACGTGACGGTCTCGCGACGACATGCCGAAGTCCGCCACCATGACGGGACCTTCACGGTCAGCGACGTCGGTTCGTTGAACGGTACCTACCTCAGCCGGGAACGCATCGAGCAGGCCGACGTACACAGCGGCGACGAGCTGCAGATCGGGAAATTCCGGCTCGTATTTCTTTACGAATTGGTAGGCGGGTAGGCCGATGGCCGAGCGATCTCACCTTTCGATCGGCGAAGTTCTCTCGCTTTTGCGCGAGGAGTTCCCCGACGTCACCATCTCGAAAATACGCTTCCTGGAAAGCCAGGGCCTCGTGGATCCGGAGCGCACGCCGTCGGGGTATCGCAAGTTCTACGACCACGACGTGGAAAGGCTGCGCTGGATACTGCGCCAGCAGCGAGAGCACTTTCTTCCGCTCAAGGTCATCCGCGGCCGCCTAACCGAGCAGGGCGAGGAGGGTGAAGAACTCGGCGAGGAGGGCCACGTCCCGGCCACCGCCGAGATCATGACTCCAGAGGAAGCCATGGATCAGGAGGTCGTTCCCTCCGGGCTGAAAACGCGTGTGCCCAGCCTGTTCGCCGGAGCTTCCACCCTGTTTGGCAGCGAGTCCGGGATCGATCCGACCGGGTCCTCGGTGACGCTGGCTGACCGGGCCTCGGCTGAGCATCCGTCTTCCGCTTCCGGTGTGGACCCGGATCGCCCCGCAAGCCGGCCGTCCAACGCGCCGGGCCAGAAGTCGCGCCATTCGGCCCGCCCGGCCAAGGCCACGGCACCAGACGTCCCGCCCGGTCAGACGGGCCAGGCCGAGGGGACGAAGGCCTCGAAGGCTGTTTCTCCCGCCATCGCGGCAACACCCTCGCTGTTCGCGCCACCGCGAGTGGAGCCAGCTCCCGACGAGCCAAAGCCCGGCGAGGCAAAGCCCGACGAGCCAAGCCCCGAGGAGTCAGTCTCGGCAACTCCGACGGGAAAGACCAGTTCGGCGGCGTCGCGCCGGGGGAGCGACCCGGTCGACGAAGCCGACAGCTACAGCGCCGAGGAGCTGGCGGCTGCCGTCGGCGCGACCCCCGCTCTGGTCAACGAGCTCAAGCAGTTCGGGCTCATCAACGCCCACGCGGTGGTGGCGGGCACGCCGTACTTCGAGGAGGGATCGCTGGACATCGTCCGCGCTGCGGCGGAGTTCGCCCGCCACGGCGTCGAAGTGCGCCACCTTCGGGCTTGGCGCAACGCGGCCGACCGGGAGGCCGGGCTCTTCGAGCAGATCGTCCTGCCGCTGCTCCGCCAGCGCAACCCGCAGTCGCGGCGCCACGCGGCCGAGACTCTCGGCGAGCTGGCCCGACTGGGCGGCGAGCTCCGGGCGGCCCTGGTTGATCAGGCCATCCGCGAGATCAGATAGGGGTCGGCGGGGCTGCTCACCGCCGTGCCGGCGCTGATACGCACCTCGCAAACATGTCAGTGGCGGTATCGTCTTGGCATGGTGGAGATGCACCTGAGAGGAATGCGGGTGGAGTTGCCCAGCCATAACCCCCTGCTCCTATTGCAGGAGACGACGGGGGATCACAGGACGCTGCCGATATATATCGGCCCGGCCGAGGCCCAGGCCATCGATTTCGTGCAGCGGGGCGTCGAGCCGCCCCGGCCGATGACCCACGATCTCATGCGGGACCTGCTCGAGGAGTTGGGCGCCACCGTCGAGTGCATCGTGATAACCGAGTTGCGCGACCGCACCTTCTTCGCCGAGATTCGGATCGTGACTCGCGGGGCGCGACACACCGTGTCGGCCCGCCCGTCGGACGCGGTGGCGCTGGCCGTCCGGGTCGACGCCGCCATTTACGCCGAGGAGGATCTCCTCGACGCGGAGGGAGTCATCCTGCCCGCCGACGACGAGGAGGACGGGAACGATGCGGACGAGTTGGTGTCGGAATTCCGGGATTTCATAGACGGCATCAGTCCCGAGGATTTCGGCTAAGGGCGAGCCCTAGAGGCCCCTCGGGGGCTACCGGGCGGTAGCAACCGCCGCAGAGCGGGTTGCATTCGCGCGGTCGGTGGAGCACACTGTCGTAACTACTCCTATGTGATCCTTGAGGGAGGCGGAGATGCCAGCTGGCGTCGCGTCTGGTGACGAACAAAGTGAAGTCGGCTACCGGGGACCTCAGGTCTGCTCGATCGTGGGCATCACCTACCGGCAGCTGGACTACTGGGCTCGCACCGATCTGCTGAACCCCTCGATCAGCGAGGCTCGGGGGAGCGGGTCACAGCGCCGGTATTCGTACCCCGACCTGGTGCAGCTCAAGGTCATCAAGCGCCTGCTCGACTCCGGGGTGTCGCTGCAAGCGGCCCGCAGGGCCATCGACTGTCTGCGTTCATCCGGAGACGATCTGGCCTCGGCCAATCTGGTCATCGACGACACCCGGTCGGTCCTCGCCCACTCCGGCGAGGAGATCATCGACCTGCTCAAGGGGGGCCAGACCGTGCTCAACATAGTTCCCCTCGGCGGGGTGGTATCGGAGCTGGCGGCAGCCATAACCGACCTCGGATTGTCCAGTCGTCCCGACGCGCCCGCTTCCGGGGGAGACGTCGCGGTCCGACCGGCAGAGCCGGGACCAAAGCAGGCTCAGGCGTCCGTCGCCCTCTGACCTTCGAGGTCATCGAGCCGGTTTCGACGTTAAAGACGCCCCATCCGAGGTCGGCGAATCGCAGGTTCTAGGCTGCCGGAGTGACCGAATCCGAGCCGACGCTGCGGCGCTCTCCGCTGGACGAGGCGCACCGGGCCCTCGGGGCCAAGATGGTGCCTTTCGGCGGGTGGGAGATGCCCCTTTCCTACGCCGGCGGCACCATCGCCGAGCACCTGGCCTGTCGGAACGACGCGGTGGCCTTCGACGTCAGCCATCTCGGCACGGTACGGGTTCAAGGTGCTGACGCCGAGTCCCTTCTTCAGCGCACGCTGACCAACGACCTGGGCAAGATCGGCCCCGGGCGGGCCCAGTACACGCATTTGCTGGATGACGCCGACGGGTCGGTCCTCGACGACATCATCGTCTGGTGGATCGACAACGACACCTTCGACGTCATGCCGAACGCGTCCAATACGGCTCGGGTCCGAGGTGCCATCGGGGGCAGTGACGTCACCGCCACGAGAGCCATCGTCGCCGTGCAAGGTCCCAGCGCCCGGGCCCGCCTCGGCCAGGTTTCCAAGGACGCATCGGCAGTCGGACGCTTCCGGGTCACCGGGTTTGACTGGAGCGGTTACGACTGCGTGGCCGCCGGCACCGGATACACCGGCGAGGACGGGGTGGAGTGCTCGCTGCCCGCCGACGCGGCGCCGTCGTTTTGGGAGGCGGTGCTGGCCGCCGGGGTCCTTCCCGCCGGTTTGGGAGCCCGTGACACTCTCCGTCTGGAGGCCGCGCTGCCTCTGCACGGACACGAACTTGGTCCTGGCATCACGCCGTTGCAAGCGGGCCTCGGCTGGGTGGTGTCGTGGAACAAGCCGGAAGGGTTCCAAGGCCGCGACGCCCTCGAGAGAGAACGCAAGAGCGGAGTAGCGAGGCTCTTGGCCGGCCTGGCCACCCACGACCGGCAGCCGCCACGAGCCGGCGCACGAGTACTGCTCGCCGGCGAGCCGGTCGGGGAAGTCACCAGCGGCAACTTCTCGCCGGTCCTCGGGCACGGAATCGCCTTGGCCTTCTTGCCGCCAGGTGTCGGTCCCGGCACCGAAGTCGAGATCGACTTGCGGGGCCGTCCCGTACCAGCGCAGGTGGTACCCGTGCCGTTCGTTCAGAAGAAGGGCTAGATCGCGGCGCCTTTCCCGTTCAGCCGTCGTCCCGGGGGGTCTCCTTCGGAGCCACCCGCGGCCAGAATGGATTGAGCCGGGCTAGGGTGCCCAAGGCGTCGCTGAGCTCATCGAAGGCGCCGACGACCATGGTGCTCCCGGGCGCGGCTGCGATCTGGTCTCGGAGGGTCTTCACCGCGCTGTTCTGCATCTGGTTGAACTGCTCGATCGACTCGGTGGCGTCGACCAGCCGGCGGGTGACGCGTTGGAAGTTGTCAACACCCTCCCGGAGCTGGGCGAGGGTCTGCGGCAGGGCCGTGAGCTCTGTAGTCACCCGCCGGCGCCAGTCGGTCGCAACGTCCAGCCACCCCTTCACCCCCTCCAACGCCATGGATCAACGGTACCGCTCGGTCCTGGCGGCCGCCTTCCGTCGTCTGATGGGACTCACTCGCTGTCAGCCAGCGACTGCCGCAGCGCCGCCTGGCTGGGGTGGGACTGGATGACGTGGCGGAGGCCTTGAGCGGTCGCGGAGAGGTATCGGCGCGTGGTCTCCAGGCTGGCATGCCCAAGGAGCTCTTGGAGCTCGACCACGTCGGCCCCCGCTTCGAGGGCCGACGTGGCAAAAGTGTGGCGCAAGGCGTGCACCAGCGCCCCGGCCGGGACTTGGGCCCTGATCCCGGCCCGTACGTACAGCTTCTCCACCAGGTAGCGGATCTGATCCACGGTCATTCGAGTGCCGCGGGCAGAGACGAACAGGGGAGTGCCCGGGTGGTCGAGATCGTGTTTTGGGAAGCGGTCGCCGCGTTCACGCTGATAGCCGGCGAGGACCTGGTCCAAGGTGGCGTCTATCGGTATCGGACGCACCTTTCCGCCCTTGCCCCGAACTTCCATGCGCCGGGCGCCCGGCTCGCCAACCAGCGACCCGAGGTCCAGACCGGCCGCCTCCGCCTCGCGCATGCCGGTCACGCAGAACGTGGCGATGAGGGCCAGGTCTCGAGCCGGCCATGGGTCCCGGGCTCGACTGTCCACTTCGGAGGCGGCGCTCAACAACCGGGCCACGGCGTCGCGAGCCCGAATCGAGCGGGGGAGTACCGTCGGAGCTTTCGGCTTCAGGACCGCCGCCATCGGGTTTCCTTCGATCACACCTTCCGCCACGAGGAAGTCAAACAGGCTCGACCACGCCGAGTGGGCCCGCCGGACGGACGAGGCCGCGTGGTCGGAAGCCCACGAGGAGAAAGCGGCGCGCAAGGCGCTGCGCTGAAGATCCGGAATGGCCACGTCGCCGATTTGGCCGAAGTCCTCCAGCACCGCCAGGCGCCCGGCGATGCCTTCGACGTCGCGCCGATACGCGACCAGCGTGGCCGGGGAAGGCTTGGAAGCCCCCAAGTTGACCAGCCAGGCTTCCAGCGAGTCGCCCAGCGAAGAAGTCGGGGTCAGCCGCCGCCGGGCGACGACGGCCGCGTCGGGGGAGCGGGTCACGGCTACAGGAGACTATCGGCAGCCTGCTGGTTGGCCCGGGATGGCTGGACAGCCCGGGATGGCTGGACAGCCCGGGATCGCTGGCCGGCCCCGTTGGCGGCTGCGGTCACTCCGGCTGCGGTCGTTCCGTTTCTGGACGAAGGCGCACCTCGTAGGCGCACGCGTGCCCGCCCGCCAGTATGTGGCTCACCCGTTCGACCGTCGCTTCCGGCAGGACCGACCGGAGAAACGCCAGCTCGCTCCCGCAAGCCTCGTGGTGCTGGCGGGCCACGTCGAGGATGGCGCAGTTGAGCTCCGTGATGCGCCACGACGCGTCGTCGATCTTCTCGCAGTCAGCCAAATAGCCGTCCTCGTCGAGGATCTGAGCGAGCTCGCGGACCTTGTCGGCGAACGTCCGCCCTTCGAGTCGCGACAGCGCCCGGTCGTGGCGTTGCCGGCCCCGGAGGGAGAAGGCCTCGGCGACGGCGGCGGGATCGGCTTGTTCGATGAAGCCGAGCAGCTGGTTGGTCAGCTCGCCGTAGCGCTTGGGAAAAAGGCTTTCGGCGGCCGGCGTCAGGCAATACCACCGACGAGGGCGACCCGGGCCGGGCCGTTCGTCGCGGTGCGCGACCAAGCCCTCCTGGCCCAGCGGGCCGAGATGCTGGCGGACGGCGCCGATGGTGATTCCGAGCTCGCTCGCCAGCTGGTCGGCCGTGGCTTCGCCCCGAGTCTTGAGGCTGGTCAGGACGGCAGTCCGGGCTCGGCCCATCGCCGACATCGCCACCTGCTGACCGGCCGTCTCTGAAGGGGCCAGCTCGACCGGTTCCGACGGCAGGGCCCCACGGGGGGAGCGCGGCGCGGAATTGGTGCGGGCCGCGCTCATGGCAGGACCAGATGGCTGTCGCCGAACTCGTGCCATAGGTAACCCTCCGCGAGAGCTTCGACGTATGAACGTGCGACCAGCTCGCGTCCGGCCACCGCTTGGAGCAGGGCCAGGTGCGAGGCCCCGGGTTCGTGCCAACCGTTCACCAGTCCGTCGACTGCTCGCATCCGGTGGTCGGGGTCGATGACCAGCTCGGTCCATCCCTCCCCGGGATGGACAGTGCCGCGTACGTCGGCGACCGTCTCGAGGGCTCTCACCGCGGTGGTGCCGACCGCGATCACGGCCCGGCCAGCTTGGTGAGCCCCGTTGACCTGCCCGGCCGTGACGTCCGGAACCCGAAACCACTCCGGAGCGGGTGGTTCGTGGTTCTCGGGAGACGAAACGCCGCAATGGAGGACGAAGGGGGCGATGATCACGCCGCGCGACACCAGCCTGGTCGTGACCTGGGCGCTAAAGGGACGGGCGGCGCTCGGCATCTCGGCGCTCCCGGGCACCTCCGCGAACACGGTTTGATAGCTGGAGATGGGCCAGTCGTCGGGGACGTAGGAGTACCGGATCGGTCGCCCGTGGCCGGCCAGGTACGGCAGCACCGGCTCGGGGAGCTCGACCGTGGCGATCCACAGCCGAACCGCCCTGGCTCCCGCCGACCCGGCTGCGGCTGCCACCCTGAGCTCGACCAGGCCGCCTCCTGGCAGGTCGACGACGGTTCCCGGCTCGGCGTCCAGCCACGGTGCCGTGTCCTCCGACACCGACCCCGGCCGCCGCCGGCGGTGTCGGAGCTCGACGATCCAGAGGCCGCCCGGCAGGCGACCGGACAGCTGGACGGCTGCGGGTTCACCGGACCGCGTCTTCGCCGGAATGCTGGCGGGCAGCGTGCCGGACGTGTTCACGACGAGGACGTCGCCGGGTTGGAGGATGCTCGGCAGGTCAGTGAAGTATCGGTGTTCGAGGCTCTCGTCGGTCCGCCGGGCCACCATCAATCGGACCCCATCTCGGGTTAGGCCGCGGGCTTCGGGAGGGGACGAGGCCTCTAGGTGGTGGGGCAACCGGAAGTGCTCGGGGTCGAACTGGTCGGGGTCGAACTGCCCAGCGGCCCCCGCCGCCACCTCCAGGTTGGACCCCTCGGCTACGTCGTGCGGCCCGGCCCGCATGGGGCCCTCGTCCACCAGAGCCGGCGTGGTCACGAGCCGCTCCCACCTGTCGGTACCAGGTCGAGCTGGCTCAGGCGAAGCCGACCGGATGGCAGCTCGGAGTCGATCAGGGCCAGAAAGGCGGGCACCACGGTGGCGGGCTCCGGCCGGTCGGAGATGTCTTCGCCCGGAAAGGCGTCCTGATGCATTTGCGTGCGCAGGTCTCCGGGGTCGACCGTCCACACCCGCCAACCGGGTTGTTCGGCTGCGAGCACAGCCCCCAGATGGTCGAGAGCGGCCTTGGATGCGCCGTAGCCGCCCCATCCCGGATAGGCCTCGACCGACGCGTCCGACGTGACGTTTACGATGCGCGGCGCGCCGGCCGACGCGAGCAGCGGGGCGGCCGCCTGGATGAGCGCCAGGGGAGCAACGGCGTTGCTCTCCAGGGCGGCTCGAAGCCCGTCTAGGGGGTAACGGGCCAACGGGGGGAGGGGGCTGGGTCCGAGGGAGCTGGCGTTGTTGACGACCAACTCGAGGTGGCCCAGCTGGGCCGCGGCCTCAACCAGCCCGGCGAGGTGGGCGGGGTCGGTTACGTCTCCTGCGACGGCCCGGAGATCGCTGTCGGGACTCAGATGACTCCGCAGCGAGGCGGCTGCGACATCGAGGGTTTCGGCGTCCCTGGCGTCGATCACCAGCGACCAGCCGGCTCGGGCCAAGCCGACGGATAGGGCCTGTCCGAGGCCTTTTGATGCTCCTGTGACGATGGCGGTGGGCATGGGTACGCCTCCTCCCTGTTGGGCGCCTGCCCGGCGTCCTGACTTAAAGATAGCTCTTTCTATCTTTAATGGGAAGGATACTTTTGGCCGACGCCCGTCGACACAGGAATCGCCAACGATCGCCTTGGTCAGAATCCGACGTCGGGGCTTCGTATCTCATCGGTCTGCCGAAGCCGGCCCGGGCCGCTGCGGAGCCTGGGCCCAGGGACGACGCCGGGCCAGCGACGGGCGGTAGGGACCAGAACCGCGGTCGGGACGGCTGGGGGGGGGCGGGCGGCTGCGATCTGGATCAGGGTATTTCCGGATAATCATAGTTATCCGTAAAATGGGTGGCCAGGCGCCGGCCGGGACCCAACCTTCGCAACCGCGACCCCGCTACCTGCCTGAATCCACCACGGGGCGGCCTCGACGTCTGTTGCGACCTGACGGACCGACCGGTCGGATACCTTCGTCGACATGACGCCCGAAGAGATGGCCGACCTGGCGCACCTGCGCCGGGCGCGCGACCTCATAGACCGCGATTACGCCGAGCCCCTCGATGTCCCGGCCATGGCGCGTACCGCCCTGATGTCGCCCGCACACTTCTCGCGCAAGTTTCGTGCCGCCTATGGCGAGACCCCGTACTCCTATCTCATGACGCGACGCATCGAGCGGGCCAAGGCTCTGCTGCGTCAAGGGACGTCGGTCTCCGACACGTGCGTCGCCGTCGGCTGCACGTCGCTCGGCTCGTTCAGTTCGCGCTTCACCGAGATCGTCGGCTTCACGCCGTCGCAGTACCGCGCCCGAGACCACCGCGACCTCGAGGTGGTCCCGTCGTGCGTGAGCAAGGTAGCGACGCGACCGCGCCGTACCACCGTCTCGGTCTGAGCGAGGCCGACCTGTGCCGAGGGGTCGGTGGCGAACGGTCAGTGGCGCAGCCACGGGACGCTGGTCCCGTTCGCGCCGGCGAGCAGGATCGGAGAAGCAATCGACGGGCTCGTGCTCCTACTGTTGACGCATGCCAGTCACCGTCTCCGCCATGTTCATCCCCGTCCACGATCCCGACGCTGCTCTGGGCTTCTACCGCGACGCCCTCGGTCTCGAAGTCCGCGCCGACGTCAAGGCGGGCGAGTTTCGCTGGGTCACGGTGGGCGCCCCGGGCCAGGACGTCGACATCGTGTTGTCCCAGCCGCACGGCGGTCGTTCGCAGGCCGAAGGCGACGCCCTGCTGTCACTGGTGACGCAGGGTTCGTTGCAAGCGGCGATCTTCCGATCCGACGATCTCGACACCACCTTCGAGAAGGTCCGGGCGTCGGGCGCCGAGGTGCTCCAAGAACCGGCATCGCAGCCCTGGGGAGTACGCGACTGCGCCTTCCGCGACCCCTCGGGAAACCTCGTGCGCATCGCCCAGGCCTGACCACCTTGACGCTGTGACTAGGCGGAGACCATGAAGACCCCATGAGCAAAGCCACGAGGACTCACACGCGGTCGGCTGGGCCGCCCGGCGCCGATAGCCACGATTTGATCCGCGTGCACGGCGCGCGCGAGAACAACCTCAAGGACTTCAGCGTCGAGATCCCCAAGCGCCGGCTGACGGTGTTCACGGGCGTCTCCGGCTCGGGCAAGAGCTCTCTGGTGTTCGGCACGATCGCGGCGGAGTCGCAGCGGTTGATCAACGAGACCTACAGCGCCTTCGTGCAAGGTTTCATGCCGACGCTGGCGAGGCCCGAGGTCGACGTCCTCGAAGGGCTGACGGCCGCCATCATCGTCGACCAGCAGCGGATGGGTGCCGACGCCCGCTCCACGGTCGGCACCGCCACCGACGCCAACGCCATGCTGCGCATCCTCTTCAGCCG
>PMHU01000244.1 GCA_003156795.1 Acidimicrobiaceae bacterium | reverse complement strand
CTCGATGGCGTCGAAGTCCCCGACTTTCATGCCGGTGCGTTCGAGGAGCTTCCGCGTCACCCGGTTCGGGGCTGACAGTACAAGGACGGGATCTTCGGCCCCCACCGCGAACCCCGAGAACCGGGCCCGGATGGGCAGGCCGAGGCGCTCAGCGGTGGCCCGGTCGGCCACGATCATGGCGGCCGCGCCGTCGGTCATTTGCGACGAGTTGCCGGCCGTGATGTCCGGAGCCGTCTCGGGTTCCCACGACTGGGCCGGAGGAAGCCCCGCCAGAGCTTCGGCGCTGGCGTCGTAGCGGATCCCTTCGTCGCTCGACAGGACCTGCTCGGTCGGTTCGCCGTCGGCGTCCTTTATCGGGACCGGAAGGATCTCCTTGGCGAAGTGCCCGCTGCGGGCTGCTTCTGCGGCCCGCCGGTGGCTTTCGAGCGCGTAGGCGTCCATGTCGACCCGGCTCACCCCGACTTCATCGGCCAGGGCCTGGGCCACCCGAAACTGGGCCCACAAGCGATCGTCGATGACCCTCATGTAGGCCGGCGAGAACGGCCCGGAGCCGCCGCGGGCGTTGGACGCCATGGGGGCCCTGCTCATCGACTCCACCCCGCACGCGATCGCGATGTCGTANNCCAAGAGGTCGGCCGGGTGCCAGCCCGCCAGCGCCCCTTTGCGCTTACCGAACGCGGTGCGCACCACGTCGACGATCACCGCTTCGCGCCCGGCCATTACAACGGGTTCTGGCGCAGGTACGAGTAAATGGAAGCGAAGCCGCTGTTGACCTCGTCGGGGAGCGGCTTGACGTCTCCGAGAGACCGCGCCCCCCAGACAATTTCTGCGCTGCGCTCGACCAGGGCGGTGATGTGAAGGGCGGCCGCGGGCGTCGGTCCGACCGTCACCATGCCGTGGTTGGCGATGAGCGCGGCGCCGCGCCCGGCGAGGGCCTCCACCGCCTGGGCCCCGACTTCAGGCGTGCCGCTGGCGGCGTACTTGGTGCAACGGACTTCGCCCCCTACGAAGATCGAGAACTCATCGATGCACGCCGGGATGTCCTGGTGGGTGACGGCGAACATGGTGGCGTGTACGGGGTGGGAGTGGATGACCGAGCCGATGTCGTCGAACGCTTCGTAGCACGCCAAGTGGAGCAGCTTCTCCGATGATGGCGAGCGCCCCTCCTTGGCTGACAAAGCTTTACCTCGCAGGTCCATGACCACGAGATCGTCGAGCTGCATTTCCGCGTAGTCGACCGAGGAAGGAGTGATGACAATGGTGCCGTCCTCCTGCCGGGCCGAGATGTTGCCGGCCGTGCCTTCCACCAGTCCACGTCGGAGCATGTCCTTGGCCGCGGCCAAGACCGCCTCTGGAGCGTGGTCCACGTACTTCATCCGACGACCCTGGGCTCAACTGCGTGGACCGGCGCCTCGCCGGCCAGCAGGCGTTCGAAGTCGTCCGCGACCATCGTCGCCTGGCGGCATTCGGTGTCCCACGTGGCGCCTCCGATGTGGGGCGTGAGGACCACGTTGGGCATGGCGATCAACGGGTGATCTGTAGGTAGGTTCTCCCCGTCGAAGTGATCGAGCGCGGCCCCGCCCAGTGAGCCCGACTGCAGGGCGTCGACCAAGGCGGCGGTATCGTGCAGCCCGGCCCGGGCCGAATTGATATAAAGGGCGTCCGGCTTCATGGTTGCGAACTGGGCGGCGCCGATCATTCCCGATGTCTCTGCTGTCACCGCCGCGTGCATGGATACCACGTCCGACCTTTCGAGCAGCTCTTGCAGTGAAACGGTGGCCTCCTCGCTGTAGGGGTCGTATGCGATCACGGTCATCCCGAGGCCTTCCAGGCGCCACTTCAACGCCCGGCCGACCGATCCCAAACCGACCAGGCCGGCCGTCCGGCCGGCGAGCTCCCAACTACGGAAGCGTTGGTACGGAATGGTGCCGTCCTTGTACACCTTTCCGGTGCGGACGTCCCTGTCGGCTGGCAGGACCTTGCGGGCCAGAGCGAAGAGCAGGGCGACCGCGAGCTCCGCGACCGCTTCGGCGTTGCGCCCCGGACAGTGGAGGACAGGCACCCCGGCTTCTCTCGCCGCAGGTAGGTCGACGTTGACCGGATCGGCTCGGGTGGCGGCGACGGCGATGAGAGGGTGAGCCAGCACTTCGGCGCCGACGAAGTCCACTTCCACCACGAGGGCTTCGGCGCCCTCTTCCACGATCCGTGCCGCGAGCTGAGCCGAGGAATAGATGCGCAACGGGTGCTGGTCGATCCAGGGGTCGTAGACCAGGTCGGCGAGCCGGCCCAAGCGATCGAATCCCTCGCCCCTCAGGGGGGCCGTCGCCAGAAGGCGGGGCCGCCCTCCCGTGCTCACGATTCAGGGCCCGCCGTACTCTGACGTGCATGTCATATTCTGGGGATCCTACATGGGCTCGGTGACCGTCGGACTCGATATCGGGACCACATCGATCAAGGCCATCGCCGTCGACGACGACGGCCGGATCGTGTCACGAACCCGGGTCCCCCACCGCGTCCTCGTCCCCGAGCCTCAGCAGATGGAGCACGACGCCGAGGGTGCCTGGCGGCGCGGTCCGCGCCGGGCCATAGCCGCCCTCGGGGACGTCGATGCCAAGGCCATTGCGGTTACCGCCATGGTCCCGTCGCTCGCAGCCGTGGACGATCGCGGCCGCCCGGTGACTCCCGGTCTTCTGTACGGCGACGTCCGCGGCCAGAGCCGGCATGGATCCGCGTCGGACCCGGCCGCCAGTGGGGAAGTGGTGGGCTTTCTGGAATGGGCCGCCGGCGCCGCGCCGGGCGCCCACGGCTACTGGCCCGCGCAAGCCGTGGCCAACCGTTCCCTCGGCGGCGCGCCGGCAGTCGACTGGGCCGTGGCCCTGACCTCTGCTCCCCTGTACGGAGCTGACGGCTGGGACGGCCAGATCTGCGCCGAGTGCGGGGCCAGGCCCGAGCAGCTACCGACGGTCGAGGTACCCGGCGCGCCGATAGGTCGGTCCGGCAAGGACGGTCCGCTGCTGACCGCGGGCACGGTCGATGTCTGGTGCGAGCAGCTAGTGGCGGGAGCCGACGAGGACGGCGACGTGCTCGTGATTTGCGGCACCACGCTGATCGTTTGGGCCGTCGTTGAAGGGAACCGCAACCCGTCTGGGTTGTGGGCGGTTTCGCACTCGAAACCCGAACGGCAGCTGGTCGGCGGGGCCAGCAATGGGGGCGGTCTTTTTCTCGATTGGGCCAGGAAGCTGATCGGGCGGCCGAAGTCGGACGAGCGCTTGGATCCGGCGAACGTACCGGTATGGACGCCTTACCCGAGGGGGGAACGCACGCCGTACCACGACCCGACGATGCGAGCCGGCTTGCACGACCTCGACCTGACCCACGGACCAGCCGCCGTTCAGCGGGCCGCTTGGGAAGCGACCGGGTTCGTCGTGCGCCACCACGTCGACATCGCAGGTGGGCGCGCCCGACGCATAGTCGCGACAGGCGGCGGAACCCGGGTCGCGGGGTGGATGGACGCTCTGGCCGACGCGACCGGCTTGCCCGTCCACGTCGCAGCCGAGCCCGAAGGGGCTGCCCTCGGAGCCGCCTACCTCGCTCGCGTGGCGGCCGGCTTGGAAGCCGACCTCACAGGTTCGTCGCGATGGGCCCGGACCGGGCGGGTGGTCGACCCCGACGGTCGGTGGGCGGCGGGAGCAGATGGTCGCTACCGACGATTTGTCGAGCTGTCAGGAACGCCAGGAAAGGTGGGACGCCCGTGAGTATCGCGATCAGCGAGGAGCACGCCTCGCTCGCCGAGGCCGCCGATCGGTTCCTGCGGACACACTGCTCGCTCGACGTGGCCCGGGCCGACCTTGACTCCCAACACGAGACGCTCCCGAAGTTTTGGAGCGACCTGAGCGCCCTCGGTTGGATCGGCCTCCACCTCCGCGAGGCCGACGGAGGCCAGGGGTACGGGCTGTCGGAACTGGGGGTGATCGTGGAGCAGATGGGTCGGGTGGCGGCGCCAGGGCCGTTCCTCGCAACCGTGCTCGCCTGCGCCGCCATCGCCCGCGGGGGAAGCCCGGCCTTGCGACGGGCCCTGCTGCCCGGTCTGGTGGCAGGCACGACCGTGGGAGCGGTCACCTTCCCCGGCTCGTCGGCGCTGGACGGGTCGCTACCGGACGGGGCAGGTGCCATCGTCGTGACCGGTACATCACGACCGGTGCCCAGCGCCACGCTGGCCGACTGGTTGGTGGTTGCCGTCGCCTGTCCCGACGGGGAACGCCTCTGCGTGATCGAGGCGAACGACGCCGAGGTCACCGAGCTGCCCAGCCTCGACCAGACCCGCCGTTGCGCTTCGATCACCGTCGACGGCCATTCGGTGGCGGTCAGCCACCAGCTCACCATCGACCGGCGCCGGCTCGACGAGCTGATCGTCACCCTGGTGGCCGCCGAGTGCTCGGGGGGAGCCGGCTGGTGCCTCGAAACCGCGGCGGAGTACGCCAAGGTCCGCGAGCAGTTCGGGCGGCCCATCGGCCAGTTCCAAGCCATAAAGCACCGGTTGGCGGACATGCTCGTCAGCGTCGAGCAGATCCGGGCTGCCGCGTGGGACGCCGCCCTGGCCGTCGATCAGGCCGACGGTGGCGATCAGGCCGACGGCAACGAAGCGTCGCTCTCCGCGACCGTGGCCGGAGCCGTCGGACCCGACGCTTTCTTGCGCGTGGCCAAGGACTGCATCCAAGTCCTCGGCGGGATCGGGTTTACCTGGGACCACGACGCCCACCGGTACCTGCGCCGGGCCACTTCCCTCCGCCAGCTGACCGGCCCGAGCGGCCGGTGGCGTGGACGGGTGACCGCCTTGGCCACCGGCGGGGTCAGGCGCCACATGGGCGTTGACCTTCCAGCCGAGGACGATGCCATGCGGGTGGCCGTGCGGCGGGACGTCGCCGCGATCGCCGAGAGGCCCCGGGCCGAGTGGCGGGCCGGCCTGGTCGAAGCGGGATTCCTGGTTCCCCACTGGCCGGAACCGTGGGGACGCGGCGCCGGCGCGGCCGAGCAGCTGGTCATCGACGAAGAGCTCCGACGGGCCGGAATACGCCGGCCCAACCTGGCCGTCGGCGCCTGGGCGGCGCCGACCATCGCGACCCACGGATCGCGCCAACAGCAGGACCGATGGGTGGGACCGACGCTCCTGGGCGAGATCACGTGGTGCCAGCTCTTTAGCGAACCGGGAGCCGGCTCGGACTTGGCGTCGCTGACGACCAAAGCCGCACCCACATCCGGAGGATGGCTGCTGACCGGCCAGAAAGTGTGGACCACGCTCGCGGCCGAGGCCGATTGGGGCATCTGCCTGGCCCGAACCGACACGACCCGGCCGAAGCACCTCGGGATCACGTATTTCATCGTCGACATGACCGCCCCAGGAATCGAAGTACGACCTTTGCGGGAGCTGACCGGTCAAGCCATGTTCAACGAGGTCTTCCTGTCGGACGTGTTCGTTCCCGACGATTGCGTGATCGGCGAGGTGCACGGAGGCTGGCCACTGGCGCGTACCACCCTGGCCAACGAGCGGGTGGCGATGGGAAGCGGCGCTTCCTTCGGCGGCGGGGTGGTGGCCCTTCTCAAACTGGTCGGCGACCTGGGCCCAGACGACCTGGACGACGTAGCACGCGACTCGTTGGGAGGGCTCATTTCGGAATCGCACACCCTCGCGGCTCTGGGCCAGCGCTCGACGTACCGGGCTGTGGCCGGAGGCGTGCCCGGACCCGAAGCGAGCGTCCGCAAGCTGCTCGGAGCCGAGCACGACCAGCGGACACAGGAGTTCGGCCTGGCCCTGCTCGGCGCAGAAGGCGCCACGGCCGAAGGCCCGGCCGGGCAGTGGACGTTCGGTTTCTTGGCCAATCGTTGCCTGACCATCGCCGGCGGCACGAGCGAGGTGCAGCGCAACGTCATCGCCGAGCGCCTGCTCGGCCTCCCCCGAGATCCCGACCCGTCCGGTTGAGCCAGCCGCGGCGCCGAATAGTATGACGTGAGCGTCATGGTAAGGGGAACCGGCTGATGGACTACGACTTCGGCGAGCGGGCCTGCGAGTTGCGGGCCCGGCTCCGGGAGTTGATCTCAACCGAGATTCCCCACGACTACCTCGGTGCTTTTACCGACGATCCGGAAGACCTCGAAGTGGCGCAGCGCTTCTGCCGGCGGTTGGCTGCGGAGGGCCTGCTCACCTGGGCCTGGCCCGAGGAGTACGGCGGGTCCGGCGGGTCGGTGTGGGAACAGACCGTCGTACGCGAGGAGATGTGGGCGCACCACGAACCGCGCGGGGCTCAGTACATGGGCCTCAACTGGGTCGGTCCGGCGATCATGGCCTTCGGTCGCGAGGGGCAGAAGGAGCGTTTCCTGCCCCCGATCGCAGCCGGGCAGGTGATCTGGTGCCAGGGCTTCAGCGAGCCCGACGCCGGCTCGGACCTGGCGTCACTGACGACGCGCGCCGAGCCGCACGAAGGAGGGTTCCGCATCACGGGCCAGAAGATATGGACCTCCTACGCCCAAATGGCTCAGTGGTGTGTCCTCGCGGCCCGAGTCGGCACCGCAACGACGAAGAAGCACGAGGGAATCACCATCTTCCTCATTCCGGTGGATCGCGAAGGCATAACGGTGCGACCCATCAAGAGCATGCTCGGGCCGCACCACCTCAACGAGTGCTTCTTCGACGGGGTGTTCGCCGGACCCGACGAGGTGCTCGGCGGGGTCGGCAACGGTTGGAACGTCATCCGGCGGGCCCTGGCCCACGAAAGGGTCGGGATCGCTCGCTACGCAAGGTGCGACCGGCTCATGTCTCAGTGGGCGGGAACCCGCGACGGCATGGCCGCCCTTCCTGTTGGCCTTCGCAGCGCGTGGGCCCGAGCGCTCGTCCAAGTGCGGGTCGCTCGGCTGCTCGCCTACCGCGCCGTCGCCGAGCAGGAGGCGGGTCGGTCGGCCGACGTCTCGGCCAGCGCGGCCCGCTTGGCGGTGACCCAGTGCGACCAGCAGGTCGCCGAGCTCCTGTTCCAAGCGGTCGAAGACCGCAGCCTCGAAGGCCCCGACAACGACGCCCCCCTCGAAGGCGCCATCGAGGACCACTGGCGTTACGCCCAGGCGGCCACGGTGGCGGCGGGAACGATCGAGATCCAGCGCATGATCGTTTCTCGTTCTCTCCTCGCCGGAAACAAAGGCGCCCCGTGAACCTCGAACTTCCTGACCTGGCCACCGATTTTGGAGCCGCCGCAGCCAGGGCGTTCGCGGACCTCGGAGGCGTCGACTGCGCAAGGAGGGCCGAAGCCGAACCCGGCGTCCGAGAAGTCGAGGTAGCCAAGGCTCTCGACGGCCTGGGCGCCTTGGATGTCGACCCGCGATCGGACTTGGACTCAGCAGCCGCGGCAGGGGAGCTCTGCCGCCAGGCCGGGCGCAACGTGCTGCCCTACCCGATCGCCTCCGTCGTAATGAGAAGTCCCGAAGACGGCCTGCCGTTCGCGGTCGTTGGCGACGACCGGCCCCGGGTGGACCACGGCGATCTATTCGGCGAGTGGCGCATCTCGACGTTGGACGGGCGCTCAAAGACGGCCGGCCCCATGGCCCCCCGACTCGCTTCGAAACTCGGTCCGTTCGTGACCGACCTCACCGCCGGGCGCGACCAGGACCCGTCAACGGGCGCCGACGTCTCGCTGCACATGGCTCTGACCGGGTGGCAGATCCTTGGGACGGCGGAGCGGGCGTTGGAGCTGGCGGTGGAGCACGTATCGGACAGGGTCCAGTTCGGGCAGCGCCTCTCCGAGTTCCAAGCCGTGCAGTTCCAGCTCGCCGATGCGGCCGTGGCCGTGGATGGGCTCCGGGAGCTCTCCCGCTTTACTCTGTGGCGGCTCTTCGCCTCCCCGAACGAGGCGAGGGCCGACGTGCTGGCCCTGCGCTTGCACGCCCTCGATTCGGCTCGATCGGTACTTCGCACCAGCCAGCAGCTGCACGGGGCGTCCGGGCTGTGCGACGAATATGACATCTCGATCCTGTGTCGGCACATACAGCCGGAGATGCGGTTGCCGTTCGGCGCCGAACGAACCGCATCGGAACTCTTCGCGGCCGCCGCCGCAATCGGCTTCTCCGGCCTCTTCCCGCACGGCGGCAGCGCCGTCTGAGGCCGCGGGGCGCCGTCCGGCTCAGGCCCCCTTGTGACGAGCGATCTGGCCCGGCGCCTTCTCACGGGCGGAGGCCAAACGCACAAAGCCATCGAGGGCGCCTTGCAGGACACCCACGGTCGCAGTGCTGCTTTGCCCCGGCACCAGGAAAACGGAAAGGACCACCCGCAACAGCAGTTCGTTGAGCTCGTCTCCGGTTACCCAGCCTTCCTTGACCGGGAGGGCGTTGGCCATGACGGGCCCCCAGAGCTCCTCGGTGATCTGGTGAAACACCGGCAGCTGCTGCCTGAGGTAACCCAAGACGAACGCCGGCTCGGTATCGATCATCAGGGTCAAAGCGGGATGCTGGCGAAAGTAGGTGATGATGTATTGGGCTACCTCATCGAGGCCGATCTCGTCGGTCGGGGCGGCGGCCATCGACGCCCTCAGGCCCTCGGCGAAGCGATCCCGCTCGTACTCGGCGACGACCGACAGGAGCTGATCCTTGGTTGGGAAGTAGCGATACACGGTCCCGCGCGACAAGCCGGCCACTTCGCTGACGTCGCCCATGGTCAATCGGCGCAGACCCACGCGCCCCATAGCGAGCAGGGCCGCTTCTAGGATGCGGTCTCGGGTGGCGGGGACCAGGTCGGCCATGATGGCAACCGACGCTAGCGGTCGCGGTAGTCGCGCTCCGGTGACGCCCGGTTGGGCCCGGGCCTGGGCCGCCGTAGAAGCCCCGGGGTGCGGGCCGCTCCGGCGGGTCCGGCCGAATCGAGGAAGGTCGAGCCCGGCTTGTACGCTCTCGACGATGAGAACCGGCTCGTCGCGCCGCTAGTGACCCCCTCCCGGGTGGCATAGCGTCGTGGACTTCGGTATCGCCGGTCGCGTCGCCGTGGTGACGGGTGCCAGCCGAGGAATCGGCCGGGCCGCCGCCGAACTGCTGGCGGCCGAAGGAGTAGCCCTCGTCCTATCGGCTCGAAGCGCCGAACCACTCGACGAAGCGGTGGCCGCCTTGCGCGCCACGGGCGCCAATGTGCTCGGAGTGGCCGGCGACGTCCGCGATGCGAACACGACCGCCGCCATCGTCGATGCCGCCAACCAGGCTCACGGGGGAATCCACATTCTGGTCAACAACGCCGGCGGTGAGAGCGGCCACCTGCCGATCGATCAGCTCAGCGACGAAGACTGGGAGGACGCTTACAAGGTCAACGTCGTGAGCGCCATGCGGATCACGGTGGCGGCCTTGCCCTACATGGTGGCCGAAGGGTGGGGACGCATCGTCAACGTGGCTTCTTATACGGCCAGGGTCCCGGAGCCTTTCTGCGCCCCGTACGCGGCGGCCAAGGCCGCCCTCGTCAACGTCACGCGCAATTTGTCCCGCTCGTATGCGGCGGATGGCGTCTGCGCCAACTGCGTGCTGCCGGGGCTGACCGACACCGAAGGCGTTCGGGCCGGATTCGATGCGGCCTCTACGGCCAGCGGCAGGTCGCACGAGCAACTGGTCGCCCGAATGTTGGAGCGGGCCCCGATAGACGCAGGCCGCCTCGGCGCTTCGGCCGAAGTGGCGGCCGCCATTACGTTCCTCTGCTCCGAGCAGGCGGCCTGGATCACCGGCGCCGCCCTCGCCGTCGACGGGGGTACGGTGCGCAGCGCTCCGTAAGGACCGACTCCGAAGCGAGTGCGGTCAGGCTCGGGGCAGGCCGAGGACCTTCTCGGCGATGATGTTGCGCTGGATCTCGGAAGAGCCGGCCGAGATGGTGAGCCCGAACGATCGGAAGTACTGGTCGAGCCATGGACTCGGGTCGGACGTCGAGAGGGGCAGGATCGCCCCAAACTTCTCGTCGCCCTGGATGGCCTCGGCGCCTTGAAGCTCGGCGGCGACCAGCGCCAAGCGCTGGCGGGCCTCGCTCGAAAACAATTTCATGAGCGCCTGCTCGGGGGCGCTGCCGCCGCGCAGCAAATTCCCGAAGCCGCGGAATCCCAAGGATCGCACCGCCTGGGCGTCTATGTACACGTCCGCCAGCATCGTCGCCGCTTCCGCTCGCTCGGCGACCGGCAGACGTTCGAGCATTCCGGGAGCTTCTCCGAGCAACCGCTTCGTCGCGTTTTCCAATTCGATGACGCTGGTAACCCACACCATTCCCCGCTCGTGGGCGAGAGACCCGTTCGCCATCGCCCATCCGGAGTTGAGCGTCCCGACCAAGTTGGTGGCCGGGACGACCACGTCTGAGAGGAATACCTCGTTTAGGTCTGGGTACTCGGGGTCGACGAGGTCGGGAAGGGGGCGGACGTGGACACCTGGCGTGTCGATGTCGACCAGGATCACGCTGATCCCCTTGTGCTTCGGGGCGTCAGGATCGGTCCGGCAGAACAAGAAGCAGAAGTCGGCGTGGTTGGCACCCGAAGTCCAGACCTTCTGCCCGTTNNCCGGGTGCTCAACCCGGCCAGGTCGCTACCCGCACCGGGCTCGCTCATGCCGAGGCACCCGGTGCGCTCGCCTCTGAGTAGCGGCAAGGCATAGTCGGCGATTTGCTGGGGTGACCCGTAGTCCAATATCGAAGGGGCAATTATTCCGAGCCCCTGGGGGGTGGTCGTCCGGGCCACCCCGGCCCGGGCCATCTCCTCCAGAT
>PMHU01000286.1 GCA_003156795.1 Acidimicrobiaceae bacterium | reverse complement strand
CGTGCGGGCCCTGGGCCGGGAGCTGGGCGAGTACCTCAATCGCTGCGTGATGCCACCGCTCCGGATTCCGGATTTCAACATGAGCTCGGTCAGCCCAGCCAGCTGACTGGGGCGACGGGGCAACGGGGTCAGGCCGCCGCAACAGTTCGGATGAAAATTGGCGCGTCGTGGCGCGTCGGGAGACTGTTCTTTCTTAATGGCTCGCATGGCGCCCGTGACGGCAAGGACCCCGACGGCGGAGCTCATGGCCGAAGCTGAGAGGCTCGGAACGGTTATCGCCGCTTCGCTGGGCGCCTTGATGGGGATCATCGGCGAGCTCGACAAGCGGGAAGCCTGGCGGGCCGAGGGATNNCTCGATGATCTCCCCCACCTTTCCCAGGGTCTGCGGGTGGGCGCCCTCAGCTTCGACAAGGTCCGCGCCGTGGTCGACCTCGCCGCGCCCGAGACCGACGCCTCCATCTTGCGTCAGGCCGTGGAGTGCTCGGTCAGCCAGCTCAAGGACCTGGTGCGCGCCGGAGCGGCGGTGACAGACGCCCAGGACGCGGGGGCGCACGACTTTCGGTATCTACGACTCAACGATGCCCTGTGTTCGATCAGCGCCCGGATGCCGAAAGACAGTTACGCCGCGGTCCGTGCGGCCATCACCGATGGAGCGAAGGCCATCCTCTCCGACGGCGAGACGCGCTATGACCAGCGCCAGTGTGATGCGTTGATCAATCTGTGCCGGAGAGCCCGTGGCCGCAAGCAGACTGGCTGGCAGGGTGCCGGATCTGGCGATGGGGGCTCTGGCGATGGGGGCTCTGGCGATGGCGGCGATGGTTCCACCGGCGACGCTGGCCCCGAAGATGGGGCGCCATCGACCCAGGGGTTCTTCGTCGTGGCGCACACCGACCTCTCGCTCCTGCGCGGGGGCACGGGGACGGCGGAGATCGAAAGACTCGGGCTGCTCAGCCCTGAGGCCGTCCGCCGCATCACCTGCGATGCCGCAGTCGCCCTCGCCCTCGATGATGCTTTCGGCCNNGGCCCGTCGTTTTCCCACTGGTGCACAACGCCGAGAGGTGCAGCGTCGCGATCGGCGATGTCGATTCCCCGGCTGTGACAACTCCACCTTCACCGACGTGCACCACATTGTGCACTGGGCCAACCAAGGGACCACTGACCTCGGAAATCTGGTCACCCTCTGTACGCATCACCATCACCGTGTGCACGAACGAGAGTGGCAGATTACGGGCAACGCCAACGGCATCTTGCGCTTCATCGGGCCAACTGGCCGCGTGATGACGTCGCGGCCGTCGCCCCTCTGGACCCGACGCAAGGAATGACCGGACCCTGACGTTCGGGCGGTCGACGTTCGGGGNNGTGACGGGACCCTGACGTTCGAGCGGTCGGCGGTCGGCGGTCGGGAGGTCTCGACGCATCCGAGCCGGAGGAGGGGTCCGGGGGATTCGGGCGGCTCAGACAGGCGCGCCCGCAGAATCGTCGGGACTACTGGCTCAGAGCAACCCGCCGCACGACCTTCATCCACTCCTCCAGGCCGTCGACGATGAGTCCATCCACCTTGCCCTGATCGTCGGCCCGCCGCAGTGTCACGGCATCGACGAACAGTGGCAACGCCTCGAAGCTCGCTCGCTCGTCAGACGTCATCGGTCCGCCTTGGACGGACAGAGAGATCACGCTGCCGGTGGACAGCTCTCGTCGGTAGTCGGCGTCGCTCGCAGCCAGATACCGCTTGGCCTCCACGTGCAGTCCCACCAGCCCGGCCACCCGCTGCCCCAACGCTGCCCGTACCCCNNGGCGGCGGCATGCGCGGCGTCCCGGACGCCCGGCAACAACTGCCCGATGTCGTGCACTAGCCCGGCCACGGCCATCTCGTCGTCGTTGGCCGCCCCCGCCGCACGTCCCGCCCCCGCCGCGCCGTCCCGCAGGAGCGCCGCCGTCTGGAGGGCGTGATCCAGGTGCGAATACGACGCCCCCTCCTCGACCGGCTCGTTCGCCGCATCCGAGGCCAGGAGCTCTCCGATGTCATCCACGGTCAGACGCATGGGGTTCACCGAGCCATTCTCCCCTGAACTCGACGCGGCGGGCCACTACGGTTGCACGCTGTGCCCTGGAACCCTCCGCCTCGNNCGGGAGGCGACGGGGCTCGATGACTTCGGAGACACCTGGTGGGAGGAGCCGTTTCGGCGACTGTGCGGCTCCCTCGACGAGGAAGCTCAACTCCACCTCCCGGGGCGACTGCGCACGCGAGGCGAGATGCAGATCATCCTGCAGAACCGGCTACGGCTGGTCGACCTGTGGCAGCAGGAGCCCTCCATTGCCACTGAGTCCGTCCGGGCGCCGATCGTCGTCACCGGATTGGGGCGATCGGGCACGACGCTCCTGCACTNNGGCGCCGACCGGTCCCGGCACGCGGTAGGGAATCCGGGCGATCGCCCGCAATTGTGCGACGACGAGATCACTCTCATGGACGAGATGGTCCCCGCCTTCACCACCATGCACGAGAACGGCGGAAACCTCCCGACCGAGTGCATCTTCGGCTTCGCTCACCAATTCTCGAGCGACCTGTACACCGGTCTGTACAACGTGGCCGGGTACACTGTCTGGAGAAGCACGCAGGATCAGGCACCGATCTACGACTGGCACCGCCGGATGCTCCAGACCATGCAGTGGGCCACGCCCACCAGCCGGTGGGTCGTCAAGGCACCCTCCCACCTGTCTGCCCTCCCTCTGGTCTTCGCCACCTACCCCGACGCGCAGGTGGTCATCACCCACCGCGATCCGCTTCGTGTGGTGGGCTCACTGGCGGATCTGATGGCCACCCTCCACTACATGCACTCGAACCAGGTCGACCACGCCGTGCTGGTCGAGTTCATGTGCATGGGGCTCGAGCACGTCATGGACGAGGTCACCGCGGAGCGTGACAGCGGGGTTCTCCCCCAGGAACAGATCAGCGACGTGATCTATCACGACCTGACCAAAGATCCCGTCGCCACCATCGAGGCCCTCTACAAACGATGGGACCTCCCCATCACCGAGGCGTTCCGCGCCAATCTCAGCGCCTACCTCGTCGCCCGTCACGCCAGCCGCGAGTCCCAGCACGACTACTCCTTCAGCGATACCGGTCTCGACCTCCCCACTCATCGAGCCCTCGTCGCCCCCTATCAAGAGCGATTCGGGGTCCGCTCCGAGGTCTGAGGATCGGTCAGGTCCCGGCGGTACGGGGCAAGTCCGCCACCGAGACCAGTTCGGCGGTGGGATGCG
>PMHU01000135.1:325-35828 GCA_003156795.1 Acidimicrobiaceae bacterium | reverse complement strand
AACGCCTTCAAGATGGCTGACGAAGTTCTGCTCCAGGGCGTGCAGGGCATCACCGACCTGATCACCACTCCCGGGCTCATCAACACAGACTTTGCGGACGTCAAAATGATCATGAGCAACGCCGGCACTGCCATCATGGGCATCGGGACCGCGTCAGGCGACAACAGGGCCGTGACGGCGGCCAAGCTGGCGATCACGTCACCGTTGCTCGAAGCCTCGATCGAAGGCGCACGCGGCATCCTGCTCAACATCGCGGGTGGCAGCGATCTGGGGTTGTTCGAAGTCAACGAAGCGGCTGAGATCATTCATGGGGTTGCCCACCCGGACGCCAATATCATTTTCGGCCAGGTCATCGACGACTCCATGGGCGACGAGGTGAGGGTGACGGTCATCGCCGCTGGTTTCGAGCGCTGGGACGACCAGCCGGAGCGTGATCGGGCCGGTTCTTCCGGAGGCATCGGGCTGCTCGCAACCGAACGCGAGCTACGCGACGAGGAGGATCTCGGACTCGTCGGCGACGAGTTCGACGTTCCGGACTTCCTCAAGTAACCGTGGCAGCCGGGGTCGGTTCGCACCCCGTCGACTGGGAGCTGGCCGGTGGGGTCCGCGTGCGCAGCACCGGCTGGGCCCAAGGCGATCTGGCCGGATCCGGTCCGACGGTGGATGCCAGGCGGCGCGCCGTGGTCGACCTGCCGTGGACGATCTTGCAGCAGGTTCACGGGGCTCGGGTCGTGATCGCCGAGGGCCCCGGAGGCGCCAGCGGCGAAGCGGCCGACGGAGCGGTGACGACGGCCACTGGGGCGGCAATAGCGGTGCTCACTGCGGACTGCGCACCCGTCGCTCTAGCGAGTCCAGAAGGCGTGCTGGGCGTGGCCCACGCCGGCTGGCGTGGCCTTCGGGCCGGCGTGATCGAGTCGACGGTTCAAGCCATGAGGCGCCTGGGCGCGACCAAGGTCGAAGCCGTGCTGGGTCCCTGCATCCACCCCTGCTGCTACCCCTTCGGAGAGGATGACCTGGCCGGCATGGCTTCGCGCCTCGGCCCGCAAGTTCGTTCGGTCGACAGCGGCGGGCGTCCGGCCCTCGACCTACCGGCGGGGGTCCGCTCGGCCCTTCACGCCGCGGGAGCCACGTTCGTCGGGGACGCCTCGGTCTGCACGAGCTGCTCAGGCGGACACTGGTCGTGGCGGTCGGACCAGACGCCCAGGCGCCAAGCCACAGTGGTGTGGCGGCCTTGACCGCGGGTGCCGCCGCGGTCGCCGACAGGTTGGAAGGGATCCGGCGTCGGGTCGCGGGCGCCGGTCGTGACCCCGACGAGGTGAGGATCGTCGCCGTGACGAAGGGCTTCGGGCCCGAAGCCGTCGATGCGGCCGTCACCGCCGGGATTCGCGAAGTAGGCGAAAACTACGCCCAGGAGCTGCTCTTCAAGGCGGAGAAGACACAGGGCGAGGTCGGATGGCACTTCCTGGGTCCGGTCCAGCGGAACAAGGTGTCCCGGCTCGCTCCCGTCGTGCGGGCCTGGCATGGCATCGACCGGGTCGTGGCTGCAGAAGCCGTCGCCGCGGCGAGCCCCGGGGCTGAGGTACTGGTCCAAGTCAACGTGGCCGGTGACGTCTCGAAGGCCGGCTGTCGCCCCGAGGACGTGGACGAGCTGGTCTCTCGCTGCCGGCAGTTGCCCCTCGATCTGAGCGGGCTGATGGCGGTCGGACCGGCAGGGGACGTCGACGGGAGCCGCAGGTGCTTCCGGTGGCTCGCCGACCGGGCCCGGAGGTTGGGTTTGCGGGAGCTGTCCATCGGGATGAGCGACGACTTCGAGGTGGCGGTAGCGGAAGGAGCGACGACTCTTCGGCTGGGCCGAGTCATCTTCGGTCCCCGACCGGGGCGTCCGTCGGTGGAACGATAGGCTCGAGTTACTGGGAGGCATCTATGGCATCAGGGATTTTGCACAAAGCGATGGTGTACCTGGGACTCACTGACGACGAGTACGAGGACTACGACTATGACGATGCTGCGCAGGCACCGGGCCCGGCCCGGCGCTACGTGGAGCCGTCTGAAGGGTCAGGTTCCGTATCTGCCGTTCGGCCCGTGGTGCGCGAGATGGGTGATCCGTCCAACGGGGTTACCGTCACCCCGCGGGCCGCGGTGGTGCGCCCCATCACACCCATGCACGGCGCCAAGGTCCACGTGGTCGCCCCGTCCAGGTTCTCCGACGCCCAAGAGATCGGCGACCGCTTCAAGAACGGCCAACCCGTCATCGTCAACTTGCAGGCCAACGACCGGGAGCTGGCTCGACGAATGATCGATTTCTGCAGTGGCGTCACATACGCCCTTTCGGGGAGCATGGACAAGGTGGCCGACCAGGTGTTCCTGCTGACCCCTTCGAACGTGGAGGTATCGGCCGAGGAGAAGAGGAGGCTGCAGGAGCGGGGCTACCGATCCTGACGATCAGCTCGTGTTCCCGAACTTCCACGGGGGTAACCCTCTATACGACCTGGGTCAGGTCTACGTACTCATCCTCCTCGCACGCGCCGTCCTGAGCTGGTTTCCGTACAGCCATGACTCGCCTCTGAATCCCGTCCGGCGCGTGCTCTTCACCCTGACCGAGCCCGTGTTGGCGCCCTTCCGTCGCATCGTCCCGCCCGTGGGGATGTTCGACCTGTCTTTTTTGGTGGCTTTCATCGTGGTGGAGATCGTGGTCAGCTTCCTCGGCCGCCTGCCCATTTAGCCGCTTTTGGGACGCCGGTTTCGGGGTTCGTGGAGGCGTCCCTCGCTCCGAAGTACGATGGGTGTATGGAGGTCTCCCCCAAGTCACTGCGAGAAGTCGAGTTCCGCGAGAAGATGCGCGGGTACCACCCCGAGGACGTCGATCACTTCCTCGAGCAGGTCGCCGCGGGCATCGAGGTCCTGCAGGACCGTCTGCGACAGGCAGTGGACCGCGCCCAGCGGGCGGAGGCGGCCGCCTCCGAGGCGAGCGGTACCGACGACACCCTGCGCAAGACGCTGGTGCTGGCTCAGCGCACGGCTGACCTCGCAGTCCAGGAGGCACGGGAGCAGGCGTCGCGCATCCTGGCCAGCGCCGAGCAGCAAGCACAAGCGATCCTCTCAGACGCCGAAGAGCGCGGTCGCCAGACGCTCGATGACACCATCGCCGAGTCCAAGGCAGAGTTGAGCCGGCTCGAGTCCACCAGATCGCAGGTCCAGCAAGGCGTCGAGGGACTGCAACGCTGGCTCGACGAGCACAAGGCCCACCTCCACGCCTCGTTGTCGGAGGCCGTCGCCGCGGTCGAGCGGGCCGGAGTGCTCTGGCCGGCGCCAACGACGCGACCGCTGGATTCCCTGTCCAGATCCTCGGTTGCGCCCACCTCATCTGCACCCGCGCCGACCGCGACGCCGGTACCCATTACGTCCGATGCAGCTGGATCTGGCGGCGCGGAGTCCGACGAACCCGCGACGGCGATGTGGTCGCCCAGCGAGGAGGATCGACTGCACGTCGGTGAGACCGGGGGCGACTACGAGATCGCTCCGTCGCGCCAACCGGGATCGCGCCTCGAACCGATCGACTCCGCGTTGGGCGTCGGCAACGACGAGCAGGCCCTCGACGATTTCTTCGACGACAACGACGAGTTGGCTGACGACCGTCGCCTTAGCGGGAGGCTCCGCCGCCGGCGCTGACGCAATGAGCGTCGTTGGCCTCTTTGCGTCAGGCGCGGGCCCTCCTGGCAGGTCCTAGCCCGCTAGGGTTGATGCACTTAGGTCCTGTTTGGAAGGTGATGGGCGTGTTATTACTTTTGACCATCGGTCTGGTCTTGGCCAGCGGGGTCCTGCTGATTCTCGGGTTCGTTTTCAACGTCCTGGGCTACATCTACGTGTCGCTCCTCTGCATCGTGAGCGCCGGAATCACGTTGCTCGTCTGGGGCTGGCTGTCTAAGCGACGTGGCGCGGCGCCTTCGGTCGACAAAGGCGCTCGGGACCGTGGGGCGCGAGGCCGGACCGCGCCGCGAACCCGCCGTGAGATGCCCTCGGGGAAGCGGCCCGACGCGTCCACTGCGATCGAGGTCGAGTCGGCCGGTCGGGGCGAACTCGATATCCTCCCGATCGACGAGTTGGACGGTGGGATCGAATACGAGCTCGAGGTCGAGTCCGACTCACGTGCTTACTATCCGCCGGCGGACTCCGCGGACGCCGAGGAGGAGTGGGACGAACCGGCCTCGGAAGGCGAGCGCGGGGAGTACTTGGGCGACGACTGGGGCGACGAGATCGTCTTCCCGATAGCGGATTACGACGACCTGCGGGTCAGCGAGATCGTGCCGATCCTGCCCGAGCTCGACCCCGATGAGCTCGAGGAAGTACACGACCGCGAGTCGGCCGGAAGGGCCCGGACGACGATTCTCGACCGGATCGACGAGCTTCTCGGTCGCAGGCCGGCGCGGCGTCCGATAACCGCGGCCCGAACCCAGCCCTCACCCCGCGGGACCCCCACGACGTCGCCCTCCTCCGCTCCCGAAGCGTCCCCTTCAACCGCCCGGCGCCGGCCTGGCGGCGAGCCCGGCTCGTCCGAGCCGGCCAAGAAAGCAGGAGCCTCTTCGGCTCGAGTGGGCGAGGCGCGAGCCAAGCGGGAGTCGGCTGCCAAACCGGCGGCAGGGGGGGTTCGGGAGCCGGGTCGTGTCCGTAAAGCGGTTCCGACCGGGAAGGCCGCTCAGCCCGGGGCGGCGCAGGCGCCCGCCCGCCAAGGCGACGCCGCCAAGGCCGCTTCGGCCGGCAAGGCCGGGTCACCCAGCGAGGCCGCGTCACCCAGCGAGGCGACGCCGGATGGGACCTCCTCGAGCGAGGCTGCCGCCATCCGTGCGGCCAAGGCAGCAGCGAAGCAAGGCGCGGCGACCAAGAGGGACCGCTGAGCTCCTGTTCGCTCGGATGTGGCCGGGCCCGGACGACCTAGGGGCCCTGCGGACCTCACGGCTGATCCGCCCTGACGATCCGAATGGCCACTTGGGTGCCGTCGGCCAGTTCGGTGCGGTGCCAGCCATCCTCTAGCTGTTCGTCGGCCCACCGTATTTGTACGGCCAGGACCTGCTCGGCCACCCAGTCGCCGTGGGCTTCGAGGGCGACCTTGACCTCTGGACCGCCGGCCACCTCGAGCACTATCCGGTCGGTGACTTCCAGGTCGAGATCACGCCTGAGCTTCTGCACCTCACGCACCAGGTCCCTGGCCCGACCTTCGACGGCCAGCTCTTCGGTTACGTCGATATCGAGCACGACGACGAGGGCGTCGCCCGCGAGAGATCGGGTCGTGGCCTCGTCGAGGGGCGTCACCCGCAGGTCGAACTCGCCGGGCTGGAGCACGTCGTCGCCGACCCGGGCGCAACCGCCGTCGAGGAGCTCCCAGTCGCCACTCTTGGCGGCGTTTGCCGCGGGCTGCGTGGCGGGGCCCAACCGAGGCGCGGCCACCTTGAAGCTGACCGTCAGGTTGCGCGACGCGAATAGGTCGGCCTTGTCCAGCAGATGCACGAGCTTGACGTTGACCTCGTCCTCGACCAGGCCGACGAATCCGACCAATCGCTCGCTGCCGGCGCCGGCGACCGTGAGAGAGCTAAGGGGCAGGCGAGCCCGCAAGCCGTTGGCTTTGCGGATCGAATGGGCGGCGGAGCACACCTCGCGGACCAGGTCCATGGCCGCGACGAGTTCGGGATCGGCCGGCAACTCCTGCGCGTCAGGCCAGTTCGAGAGGTGCACCGAGTCCGCCCCGCCCGACGCTGCGGCGGCGCCTACCAGGCCCTGCCAGACGGCTTCGCTGATGATCGGTAGGAGCGGCGCCGCTGTCCGGCAGAGCACTTCGAGGACCGTGCCGAGCGTGTCGAACGCGTCCTGGGTGTCGGCCTCGTTGCCCTCTCCCGTGCCCCAGAAGCGATCGCGGCTGCGCCGGATGTACCAGTTGGTCAGCACGTCGAGAAAGCCCTCTGTCGCCGCGCACGCGCCCGACAGGTCGTAGCTGTCCATGGCCGCCGTTACGGATTCCACCACATCGCGGAGCTTGGCGAGTACGTAACGGTCCAAGGTCCCCGTTGCCGATGTCCGGCCCAGCTGCGCCACGCGGCGGTCGGCGTTGGCGTACAAGGAGAAGAAGTACCACGCGTTCCACAACGGGAGAAGGGCGGACCGCACCGCGTCCTTTATGCCCTTCTCGTCGGCGACCATGTCTCCACCGCGAAGCACTGGCGAGGACATGAGGAACCAACGCATGGCGTCGGCTCCGTGCAGTTCGAACATCGCTTCCGGGTCCGGGTAGTTGCGCAGCCTCTTGGACATCTTCTGCCCGTCGTCGCCGAGGACGATTCCGTGGGTTAGGCACAGCTTGAACGCCGGGCGGTCGAAAAGGGCCACCGCCAAAACGTGGAGGGTGTAGAACCACCCGCGGGTCTGGCCGATGTATTCGACGATGAAATCACCCGGGAAGTGTTGATCGAACCACTCCCTGTTCTCGAAGGGGTAGTGCACCTGGGCGAAGGGCATCGATCCCGATTCGAACCAGCAGTCGAGGACGTCGGCGACCCGTCTCATGGTCGACTGGCCGGTCGGGTCGTCGGGGTTGGGACGAGTGAGCTGGTCTATAGCCGGCCGGTGCAGGTCGTCCGGTCTGGTGCCGAAGTCCCGCTCCAGTTCGTCAAGGCTCCCGTAGACGTCGATCCTCGGATAGCTGGGGTCGTCGCTCCTCCAGACAGGGATCGGCGAGCCCCAGTAGCGGTTGCGGGAGATGGACCAGTCGCGGGCGTTCTCCAGCCACTTGCCGAACGACCCGTCCTTGACGTGCTTGGGCACCCACGTGATTCCATCGTTGTGAGCCAGGAGGCGGTCCTTGATGGCCGTAACCTTGACGAACCACGAAGTGACGGCTCGGTACACCAGCGGGGTGTCGGTGCGCCAGCAGTGCGGGTAGGCGTGCACGTAGGAGTCTGACCGTATGAGCGAGCCCTGGTGGCGCAGGACACGGATCACCGGCTGGTTGGCGTCGAATACCTGGAGACCTTCGAAGTCCGGGACTTCCGATGTAAACCGGGTCCGGTCGTCGACGGGGCACACGACGGGTATGCCCGCAGCCGCGCACAGGATCTGGTCGTCCTCGCCGAAGCCTGGGGCCATGTGCACCACGCCGGTGCCTTCCTCGGTGGTCACGAAATCGGCGCCCAACACCACGAACGCGCTCTCAATGGATTCGAAGTAAGGGAAGAGCGGCCGGTACTTCCGTCCGAGCAGGTCGCGCCCGGTGACTCGGCCTACCAACGAAGCACCTTCCAGCTGATTCTCGTAGGCGGCCACCGTGGCCTCGCCCAACAGGATGCGGGAACCGGCGCGCTCGAAGACCAAGTAGGAGACGTCGGGCCCCACGGCCAGGGCGAGGTTGGAAGGCAGCGTCCACGGTGTGGTCGTCCACACCCACACCTGAACTTCGCCGGCGATGTCGTCTGGGCCGTCGTGGTCTGATGGGTCCAACGTGAAGGCAACGGTGACAGCCGGGTCCTGGCGGTCACGGTAGGCGTCGTCCTGGCGGGTCTCGGAATTGGAGAGAGGGGTTTCACACTCCCAGCAGTACGGCAGGACGCGGTAGTCCTCGTAGAGGAGTCCCTTCTCCCAGAGCTGTTTGATAGCCCACATGACGCTCTCCATATAGGAAAGGTCCATGGTCTTGTAGTCGTTGGCGAAGTCGACCCAGCGGGCCTGGCGGGTGACGTAGCGCTCCCATTCCTGGGTGTAGCGGAGCACCGACGTCCGGCAGTGATCGTTGAAACGGCCGATGCCGAACTCGGTGATGGGGCCCCGACCGGATACGCCGAGCTCCTTTTCGGCTTCGGTTTCGGCTGGAAGCCCGTGGCAGTCCCAGCCGAAGCGCCGCTCGACCCGCTGGCCCCGCATGGTTCGGTACCTCGGCACCACGTCCTTGACGTACCCGGTCAAAAGGTGACCGTAGTGGGGCAGACCGTTGGCGAACGGTGGCCCGTCGTAGAAAACGAACTCATCGTCTTCAGGTCGGAGCTCGACCGACCGCGCAAACGTGGTCTGCGCAGCCCAGGCCGCCAGGATCTCCGCCTCGATGTGGGGGAAGCGGGGAGAGCCGGCAACGGCCGGATAAGCGGAGTCGGGTGCCGCGGGCATCTCACCAACATACGGGGGAACAACGATGACCCTCGCGGTGTTTCGGTGCTCGCAGGTTTGAGCCCAGGTGATGCTAGGGTTCCAGGCTCCTCGAACATCCGTTGGGCCGGACTATTGCCTCAGGTACGAAGAAATGCCGAGAAAAGCCACTACTGCTTCCCCGTCGCAAAGGCCGAGCAAGGCTCGTCCGGATAAGAGTCCGGCCAAGACAACGCCCCCCGCCCGTCACAGCGCCGCCAAGACCGCCAAGAAGGCTGTCGCGGCTCCAGGCAAGGCGCAGGCCAGAAAGGCTTCACCCGTGAAGAAGGCCGCCCCGGTAGCGAAGGCCAGGCCGTCGACGAAGGCCTCGCCGACCAAGAAGGCCTCACCGTCGAGCAAGGTCCCGCCGGCCAAGAAGGCGGCGCCAGTAGCGAAGGCCTCCCTGGCCAAGAAGGCCTCGCCGTCGAGCAAGGTCCCGCCGGCCAAGAAGGCGGCGCAGGCGACCAAGGTCCCGCCGTCGACCAAGGTCCCGCCGGCCAAGAAGGCGGCGGCAGTAACGAAGGCCCCGTCCGTCATCAAGGCTTCGGCGGCGCCGAGGACCGTCGCACCCGCCGCCAAGGCCCCGGCGCCCCTCAGCAAGGCCAAGGCCAAGGCCCGAGCGAAAGGGCAGTCCCCGGCCTTTCTCGCCCAGCAACGGCAGCTTCTCGTCGCTGAGCGGTCCTCCTACGTCGAGTCGGCCGCGGCGCTGAAGGCTCAAGCTGACTCGCTGGCCCTCGAACACGAGCCGGGCGACGTCCAGTTCGACGAAGAGGGCGGCGAGGGCGGCACGGCCAACGTCGACCGCGAGATGGACCTGCACCTGTCGGCCCAGGCTCGGGCCACGATCGAGGAGATAGACCGGGCGCTCGCCAAGATCGAAGAGGGGATCTACGGCCTGTGCGAGCACTGCGGGGATCCCATTCCCGAGCCCCGCTTGCAAGCCCTGCCCCACGCCGCGCTTTGCGTGGCGTGCAAGAGCGGCGGGCTGTCGTCGCGGCGCTGACGTCTGACATACGGCTGAAGGGCCGTCGCCTCCTGATCCCGGCGGTCGCCGCGCTGGTCATAGCTGCCGACCAGATCTCCAAGACGTGGGCTCTCCACCACTCGGTATCGCCCCGTCACGTCCTCGGCCCCGTCAACCTGGTGCTGACGTTCAACAGCGGCGCCGCATTCAGCCTCGGCCGAGGGGTGACACCGATCGTCGAGGTGGTGGCCGTGGTCCTGGTCGTCTGGCTGGTAGCAATAAGCCGCAGGGCTACCCGCTCCGGTTCCGTCGCGGTGGTTGTCGGACTGGGCCTTCTTCTTGGCGGGTCCCTGGGCAACTTGGCCGACCGGGTCTTCCGTCACCATCACGGCGCCGTGATCGACTTCATCCAGGCCGTGCGGTGGTGGCCCGTGTTCAACGTGGCTGATAGCGCGATCGTCATTGGAGTCATCACGCTCGCCTGGGCCTACGCAGTGCGCCCGTCCGCTGATGGCTGAAATGTGGGAGGTGCCTGGCGCCCTCGACGGGGAGCGCATCGACCGCGCCTTGGCCTTGATCACGGGACTGAGCCGGCGCGAGGTCAACGTCCTCGTGGACGGCGGGCGCGTGACGGTCGGGGGCAAAGAAGTGTCTTCGCGCAGCCGTCGCGTCCTCGCCGGCGATCAGCTCCGAGTTGCCGGGGTGCTCCATGATCCGGCTCCGACGGGTCCGGTCGCGGATTCCCGGGTACCCACGCCCGTCGTGTGGTGCGACGATGACGTCATCGTGGTGGACAAGCCCGCTGGGGTCGTCGTCCACCCCGGGGCCGGAAATCGGACCGGCACCCTGGTGCACGGTCTTCTCGCCCGCTTTCCCGAGCTTGCCGCGCTCGAGGATCCCACTGGTGCGGCCGGGCAGCGAGATCGGCCTGGGATCGTTCACCGCCTCGACAAGGGGACGTCCGGCTTGATGGTCGTGGCCAGGTCGGCCGAGGCCCGAGCGTCGTTGGTGGCGCAAATGGCCCGCCGAGCGGTTGGGCGGGAGTACGCCGCCCTCGTCATCGGGTCGGTGGGATCGGACGCTGGACTGGTCGATGCGCCCCTAGGCCGAAATGACTCCGACCCGACCCGGATCCGCGTCCAGTCCGGCGGGCGAGAAGCCCGTACGTGGTACCAGGTGGAAGGGCGCTTCGACGTCCCGGTCGCCACCACGCTGCTGCGGTGCCGCCTCGAAACGGGGCGCACCCACCAGATACGGGTCCATCTGGCATCGATCGGCCACCCCGTCGTCGGCGACGATCGCTACGGCCCGAGTCGCTTGAAGGGCTGGTCCCCGTTACCTGCGGGTCGCCCTTTCCTGCACGCGGCGTCTCTGAGCTTCGAACACCCGAGGAGTCGCGACCCGATGTCTTTTTCATCGCCCCTACCGCAGGACCTATCGCGCCTGATCGAGACGATCAACGCACCGACCTGACCACGGGCGGAGCCCGACCACAAGACTCCCGCCAGTCGGGCGTCGAGCTCACTGCCCCTCGCTTTAAGTGAACAGCGCCGCTGTAGCGGCCGGGGCGCCACCGCCGGTGGCCTGAGTGACCATGTCAGCCAGGGTGAACGAGTCGAGGTGGCGGCGCATGTGCTGTCCCAAGTCGGCCCAGACGGAGAGGAGAACGCACTGGCCCTCGTGGTCACACGCCCCGTTCTGATGCGGCTCCCCGAAGTCGCCGGCCTGGATGGGGCCGTCGACGGCACTCACGATCTGGCCCAGCGTGATGTCCACCGGGGAGCGGGCCAGGATGTAGCCGCCGCCGACTCCGCGCTTGGAACGCACCAGTCCGGCGCCCTTTAGGGCGAGGAGGATCTGCTCCAAGTAGGGCTGGGGAAGGCCGGTGCGCTCGGCGATATCACGGACCGAGGTCGGCTGGGTCTGTCCAGCGTGCAAGGCCAGCGATAGCAACGCTCGGCTGGCGTAGTCACCCCGGGTGGAAACCTTCACCGACCCATCGTACCTCTAGGGTATGGACAATGAGCCTTTCCACGCCGGTCTTGCCGGACTACGGCGGCGCCAACCTGACGGGATTGGTACCGGCTTTTCTGGATCCGCCCGGTCAGCGACCGAGTTGGCTACCTGACGTGGCGCGCGCTGCGGAACAGGTCGTTCTCTTTGTGGTGGACGGGCTGGGATGGCTGCAACTGGAAGATCGACGGGATCTCATGCCGCGCCTGTCGGCGATGAGCGGAGGCCCCATCACGTCGGTCGTGCCGTCCACCACGGCAGCCGCCTTGACCTCGGTGGTCGTCGGCGCACCGCCCGCATCGCACGGTGTGGTCGGCTACCGGGTGGTAGTGAAAGGCTCCGGCGGGCCGGAAGTCATGAACGTGCTCAAGTGGAAGACCCAGTCGGGAGACGCTCGGTCCTACGTCGATCCGGCGACGTTCCAGGTGCTCGACCCGTTCCGGGGTCGGCCGGTGCCGGTAGTGAGCAAGGCGGACTTCGCGGGAACGGCGTTTACCGAAACCCACCAACGAGGTGCTCGCCAGGTCGGTTGGTTTCAGGCGTCGAGCCTGGCGCTGGAAGTGCGAGCGCTCGTGGCTTCGGGTGAGCCGCTCGTATACGCCTACTACGACGGCGTCGACCGCATCGCCCACATCAACGGCCTCGACGATCACTACGACGCCGAGCTCGTCGCTTTGGACCGGATCGTCGGAGACCTGATCGACGGCCTGCCCCACGAGGCCGTCCTGGTCGTAACTGCAGACCACGGCCAAGTGGAAGTCGGACCGCGAGCGGTCGAGCTGGCGGCTCCGCTGGTGCGCGAACTGTCGATGGTGAGCGGCGAAGCCCGGTTCCGCTGGCTGCACGCCAAGTCGCCCCAAAGCGACTCCTCGGAGCGGCTGGCGGGGCGGGCCCGTGACATCTACGGGCACCAGGCCTGGGTGGCCACCTTGGCTGAAGTCGAGGCCCAGGGTTGGTTGGGAGGCCCGTTGAGGCCCGAATTCCGGGACCGGCTGGGCGACGTCGCCCTGGTGCCTTTCGAGCCGGTGGCGTACCTGGACCGCGTCGAGAGCCGCGAGTTCCAGCTCGTCTGCCGGCACGGATCGATGACGGCCGCAGAGATGTGGGTGCCCCTAGTCGCCCAACAGGGCAGACTGGGGCCGTGATGCCCGAGAACAGTCCGCCCGACGAAGTCCTCGTGATCGGCTCCCCTGCTGGGGAGTTGGGCGAGGCAAGCGAGGATGACGGGCGCGAGTCGGTTGCCCAGCCGGGCAAGGTCATGCGGATCGGCTCCATGATCAAGCAACTTCTCGACGAGGTGCGCCAAGCTCCGCTGGACGAGGCCAGTCGTAGCCGACTGCGCGAGATCTACGACACGTCGGTCACCGAGCTGTCCGACGGGCTCTCGCCTGATCTGCGCGACGAGCTGTCTCGGATGACATCTCCGTTCGGCCCCAACGAGATTCCCAGCGAGTCGGAGCTTCGGGTGGCCCAAGCCCAGCTGGTCGGCTGGTTGGAAGGGCTGTTCCACGGGATCCAGGCCACCCTGTTCGCCCAGCAGATGGCAGCGCGGGCCCAGCTGGAGCAGATGCGCCAGCGGAGTCTCCCATCAGGAGCGGACGACGGTCCCGTGCCCGGGACCTATCTCTAGGGAGCTGGTGTGGGTGTCCGTCCCGTGCGCTAGCCTCCTGGAGTCGTAATCACACTGCTGTAGTTTCTCCACAGGCACCTGTGGATGACTCCGGCTCGCAACATTGAAGGAGGCGGGGCTCCGTCGTGGGCGCGTCGTTTACCCATCTGCACCAGCACACCGAGTTCTCGATGCTCGACGGTGCGGCCCGGGTGCCCGACGTGATCGCCCGGGCTGTCTCCGACGGTCAGCCGGCGATGGGCATCACCGACCACGGCAACATGTACGGGGTCCTGGACTTCTACAAGGCGGCCCGGGAGGCCGGGATCAAGCCGATCATCGGTACCGAGGCCTACATGGCCGGCGAGTCCCGCTTTGAACGTCCAGTGCGCCGAGGCCGCGTGGACGACGGGGGAGGCGACGCCGAGGCGGGAGAGAAGCTCTACTACCACCTGACCCTGCTGGCGGAAACCAACCAGGGCTACAAGAACCTGCTGAAGCTCTCCTCTGATGCCTACCTCGAAGGCTACTTCTACAAGCCCAGGTGCGACTGGGAGCTGCTCCAACGCCATCACGAGGGGATCGTCGCCACCACTGGCTGTCTTGGCGGTGTGGTCCTCCAGGCCCTTCTGCGGGACGACTTCAAGCGGGCCACCGAGCTGGCGGCCCGCCTCCAGGACATCTTCGGGCGCGAGTCGCTGTTCGTCGAGCTCCAGGACCACGGCCTCCCCGAACAGGCCCGGACCAACCCCGAGCTGATCCGGCTGGCGCAGCGAATTGGGGCCCCGCTCCTTGCGACCAACGACAGCCATTACGTTTCGCGCTCTGACGCCGAGGCCCACGACGCCTTGCTGTGCGTGCAGACCGGATCGGTGAAGGACGACCCCAAGCGCTTCAAGTTTCACGGTGACGAGCACTACCTGAAGACGGCCGTAGAGATGCGACACTTGTTTAGGGACCATCCCGAAGCGTGCGACAACACCCTTTGGATCGCGGAACGGGCAAACGTCGAGATCGAGTTCGGCAAACCGCAGCTGCCGTCCTTTCCTCGACCCGCAGGCTTCGACGACGCCGATTCGTACCTTCGCCACCTCGCCTATCAAGGCGCCGCGGACCGCTATGGTTCGCCGAGCCCCGCGGTCGCAGTGGAGCGCCTCGAGTACGAGCTTGGCGTCATCTCCGACATGGGTTTCTCGGACTACTTCCTGGTGGTGTGGGACCTGATCCGCCACGCCCGCGAGAGCGGGATCCGAGTGGGTCCAGGTCGCGGCAGCGCGGCGGGGTGTTGCGTCGCCTACTGCTTGCGCATCGTCGACTTGGACCCCATCCGATACAACCTTCTGTTCGAGCGGTTTCTCAACCCCGGCCGCAAGCAGATGCCCGACATCGACATGGACTTCGACGAGCGCTACCGCTCGGAGATGATCCGCTACGCAGCCGAGCGTTACGGCTGGGACCGGGTCGCCCAGATCGTCACCTTCTCCACCATCAAGGCCCGGGCCGCGGTGCGCGACGCGGCTCGCGTCCTCGGCTACCCCTACAGCCTCGGTGATCGGGTGGCCAAGCTGATGCCCCCACTGCTCATGGGCCGGGACACTCCGCTGTGGGCCTGCTTGGAGGAGCATCCCAAGTACCTCGACGGCTTCAAGCAGGCCGTCGAGCTGCGCGACCTGTGCGCGGCCGACCCCGACGTGGCCAAGGTCGTGGGCGTGGCTCAAGGCCTGGAAGGCTTGCGGCGCCAGGACGGCATCCACGCCGCGGCGGTGGTCATCTCGGCCGAGCCCCTCACCGAGTACCTGCCCATCCAGCGCAAGCCCGAGCCGGGCGGCAAGCCCGAGGATGCTCCGATCGTCACGCAGTACGAGATGCACGGCGTGGAGGAGCTCGGCCTGCTCAAGATGGACTTCCTGGGGCTCCGCAACCTCTCCGTCATCGAGAGGACCCTCGATCTCATCGAGGAAGCCACCGGTGAGCGACCCGACATCGACAGCGTGGCCCTGGACGACCCTGCCGTGTTCGAGATGCTGTCGCGCGCCGACACCATCGGGATCTTCCAGCTCGAGGGCGGCCCGATGCGCAACCTGGTCCGCTCTTTGGCTCCAACCGAGTTCGAGGACGTCGCCGCCCTGGTCGCCCTCTACCGTCCGGGCCCGATGGCGGCCAACATGCACAACGACTACGCCGACCGCAAGAACGGCCGCAAGCCCGTCGTCTACCAACACCCCGACATGGAGGAAGCCCTCGGGGACACCTACGGGCTCTGCGTGTACCAGGAACAGCTCATGCTCCTGGCCACGAAGTTCGCCGGGTACTCGCTGGCCGAAGCTGACAACCTGCGCAAGGCCGCGGGCAAGAAGGTCCGCGAGATCATGGCGAAGGAGAGGGAGAAGTTCGAAGCGGGCTGCGTGGCCACCGGCTACGGAGCAGGCGTGGGCAAAATGCTGTTCGACATCATCGAGCCCTTTGCTGACTACGGATTCAACCGGAGCCACGCGTTCGGCTACGGATACGTCAGCTACCAGACGGCCTGGCTCAAGGCCCATTATCCGGCCCAATATCTGGCGTCGTTGCTCACCAGCGTCAAAGACGACAAGGACAAGACCGCCGTCTACCTCGCCGAGTGCCGCGGCCAGGGGATCGAAGTTCTCGTGCCAGACGTCAACGTATCGTCGACGGACTTCGCCGCGGTCGAACTGGATGCGGACACGGCGCCTGGTGGTAAGCGCTGGGTCCTGCCCTTCGGACTGTCGGCCATTCGCAATGTCGGCGAGGGTCTGGTCGACCGACTGATCGGCGAGCGCGATGCGGCCGGACCGTTTGTCGACTTCTACGACTTCTGCAACCGGGTCGATCCCATGGTCCTCAATCGGCGAACGGTGGAATCGTTGATCAAGGCCGGCGCCTTCGACAGCCTCGGTCATCCCCGCCAGGGATTGTGCTTGGTGTTCGAACAGATCGTGGACCGGACCCTGGCTCGACGACGGGAGGCCGAGCAGGGAGTCATGAGCCTCTTCGGCGATCCAGGCGCAACGGGTGAAGCGGTCTACGACGACGCCCGGGTTCCGATCCCCGATCAGGATTTCGAAAAGGGCGCCCGCCTGGCGTTCGAAAAGGAGATGCTCGGCCTGTACCTGAGCGACCACCCCCTCAAGGGACTGGAGTCCGCGCTGGCCCGCCACGTGGACACCACCATCGTCGATCTGAGGGACCAGGCCCAGCCGGGCGAGGTCGAGGGAGGCGGCAAGGTTCGTGACGGCGAGACCCGATGGGTCGGTGGCGTCGTCACCGGTCTGACGCGTAAGTACACCAAGCGGGGCGACCTGATGGCCACGTTTCTCCTCGAGGACCTGGTCTCCAACATCGAGGTGTGGGTGTTCCCCCGAACCATGATCGAAGTCGGACACTTGCTCGCCGACGACGCCGTGGTCTGCGTGAAGGGCCGGCTGGACTTGCGAGAGGACCAGCCCAAGCTGATTTGCATGGAGATCAAGCGGCCCGAGCTGAGCCCGACCGGAGTGGAGCCTCTCCATCTCACCCTGCCCTTAAACGCCCTGACCGACGAGCGGGTGGCGTCCCTGAAGCTCCTGCTTACCGAGTACCCCGGGCCGTCCCCGGTCCTGCTTCATGTAGGAGCCAAATGCCTCCGGTTGGCCTCTCAGTTCAGCGTCGACACGACCCGGGGGCTGCTCGGAGAACTGAGGGTTCTACTGGGGCCCTCCTGCCTTAATCCCACCTGAGAGCCGGGCTTTTGGCCCCGTTTTGGAGAAGAACACGAATCAAGGCGTAAACTGGCTGGTCAGGAACACGTGGGTGAGGAGAGTTACTGCGGTATGACGTTCGCTGTCGAAACGAAGGACTGCACCGCCCTGGCCGACGCCGAACTGGCTGACATGGCCGACATCGTGACCGACGGTCCCGCCGGCTTCGATATCGGCCTGCTGTCAAAGCAGGCGGAGGCCTGGGTGCTGATAACCCAGATCCGCGATGTCGGAAAGCTGGTCGGCTTTTCGTTTTGCACGTTGGAGCGCATCGGTGGGACGCCGTGCTTGCTGTGGGGGCTCGCCTCCGTCAAGCGCAACGCCAAGCGCGACCAGGTCCTGAAGGCCATCATCAGCGCCCAGTTCCGCCGGGCCGTCCTGGCGTTCCCGGACGAGGACGTGCTGATCGGGACCCGGTTCATCGATCCGGGGGCCTTCGCCGCTTTCAAGGGGCTGGAGGACATTTGTCCCCGGCCCAATCACAAGCCGAGCGGAGAAGAGCGGGCTTGGAGCCGGCGCTTGGCCAAGCGATTCGGGGCCGAGGGTCGCATCGACGACCGAAGTTTCATCGTGACTGGGGATGGCAGCGCCAGCGGGGCGTTCGACTACGCCACCGCCAAACCGGAATCGATCGATGGAGAGGTGGCCGCCTTCTTCGACCCCCTCGATCACGACCGCCGAGACGTGCTGATCGCTTTCGGCTGGGCCATGGCCGAGGAGCTGGCTTCCAAGTTCGCCCCGTGACCGGGGGCCGGCCTGCCGGCCTCCGCTTCTAGTCGGGCCGGGCGGAGACCCGGCTCAAGCGGGTTGGGCGCGTGTTCGATTCTGCGTCGCGTGTGCGATTTGTGTCGCCTATCGACGTTTTTTGAACACAATGACGTAAAACGAACACGCGCCGATCCCCGGGTTGTACCGCGGGGACCGAGTCGAGTGGGGGGACGAGGCGCCTGGCCGGCGGAGCTAGGGCTTGGGCAGGACCGCTTCGACCACCTTGTGGCAGCGGCCGTCGATCGGAGGAGTGAGCGAAACGACGATGCGGTGGCCTTTGCCGGCGACCATCGTGGACCGACGGGACCGGTCCATCTCGGCGGCGAGGCTGCGGTCCAGGCACGGGAGCTCACGTTCGTGGCCGAGCCAACCGAACCTGCAGGCCAGATAGGGCCCATCACGCCACAAGCTGATCGGCCCCTCGGGTTCGACCAACGCGATGGACGGGTGATCGGGGCGGCGCTCCCAGAACTGGATCACCGGAGCCGCCAGACCGAGCAGGGGCTGGCCTTTTGGGTGGAGCAGCGGACGCAATAGGCGCTCACAGCGCCGTCCCTTCATCCGGCTCACGGGACGCGGCGGGCCCACGAGCATCACGGCTTCGGGTTCGGCCGGGTCCGGCACGGCATCGACGTCCTCGTCGAGGGTGACTTCGACCACGTCGTAGGGGTTCACCCGACCACCAGGCTCGGGCGACCAGGCGCGGACCAACGCCCCTGAATCNNTGTCCACCCCTGCGCACTGGCGGCCGTCGGCGGCGACGACCAAGAGGTTGAGGGTCACGCCAGCAGCCATCTGGACCCTCGGCAGGTCCTTGGCTACGGGATGAAAATCGGGAGCGGTACTAGTGGACACGGTCATTCAATTGTGTCCACTGATCAGGGCCAATGGGTGGATCCCCTCTGATCGGCCGAGGTCAACTGACGGTTGCGGCGAGCTGAACCGCCAGGTCCTCGGCGCTCGAGACCGGCGCCCGGCAGGCGTAGTCATGGCACACGAAGGCCAGGCCGGTCGTCGACGTCCCGGTGCGTCCTTCCCAAATGGGGGAGTCGAATGGTTCTCCCCACGCCACGACTGCGCCTGGCAGGTACCTGCCGCGGATCACTTCCAGTAGGTCGGGCCGGTCGCCCGTCACCACGATCTCGGTCAGGCCCCGTCGAGCCACATCGGCGGCCGCGACCATGCCGGCAAAAGCGATGGGATTGGACCCCAAGGCCGGCGCCATGGCCTCTATGACCGAAACGGCGTGATCCCGATAACGCTCCTCGCCGGTGAGCGCGGTCAGGCGCAACAGGGCGGTGGCCGCGACCGAGTTGGCGGACGGGATGGCCCCGTCATGGGTGTCGATGGGTCGGGCGATGAGCGCCTCGGCATCTTCGCCCGTGGTCCGGAAGGCGTCGACCGTAGGATCCCAGAAAAGGTCGATCAGGGCGTCGGCTGCCGCTCGCGCCTCGACGATCCACTCGGACCGTCCGGTCGCCTCGGCCAGGCGGGTGAACGCCTCGGTGAGCCAGGCGTGATCTGCGCTGTAAGCCAGGTGACGGGCCGCCCCACCCCCGCCTCCGTCTAGCGAGCCCGCCTGCCAGCTCCGTAGCCATCTCGAGTCGCCACTCCGACGCAGGGATGCCAGCAGGAAGCGCCCCACTTCGACGGCCGCGTCGATCCAGCGGTCGACCCCGAAGACCGCCCCGGCCTCGGCCAGTGCGGCCACCGCCATGGCGTTCCACTCGGTCAGGACTTTGTCGTCGAGGCCCGGCCGCACGCGACTGTTGCGCCGGGCGAGCAGGGCCAGACGGGAAGCTTCCACGTCGGCGGGACGGTCCAGTTCGCCCCGAGCCGGCCTGACGAGGATGTTGTGTCCTTCCCAGTTTCCGTCGGCAGTGACGCCGTACCATTGCGCCGCGGTTTCACCGCCGACTTCGACCACCTCGGCGCGGTCCCATACGTAGAACCGGCCTTCGACCCCTTCGCTGTCGGCGTCTTCGGCTGATGCAAAACCTGCGCCGGCGATCTTCATCGGTGCCGCCAGCAGGTAGTCGAGCGTCTCGGCCACGACCTGGCGGTAGCGGTCCTGGCCGGTCTGCTGCCAGGCGTGCAAGTACACCCTGGCCAGCAGGGCGTTGTCGTAGAGCATCTTCTCGAAGTGCGGGACCAGCCACTCCCGATCGGTCGAGTAGCGGGCGAAGCCCCCGCCGAGATGGTCGTAGATGCCCCCCGACGCCATGGCGTCCAAGGTGGTGGTGGCGGCCTCGATCAGGTCGGAGCGGCCCGTTCGTGCGCCGGCCAGTAAGAGGGTCTCGAGCATCGCTGGCTGAGGGAACTTGGGCGCCCGCCCGAACCCGCCCCACTTGGGATCGAAGAGCGACAGCATGGCGTCACCGGTGACGGTCAGCGCCGGCGATCGGGCCGAACCGGGATCGCCAGCCGAGGCCCACCCGGCGCTTGGTAGCGCCGTGCCCGATCGCACCGTATCGGCGAGCTGGGTCGCACCCTGTTCCAGATCGGTTCGGCGCTGGAGCCAGACGCGCCGGATCTGGGCGAGGAGTTCCAGGAAGTGATCTCGGGGGAAATAGGTGCCCCCGTGGAAGGGTCGGCCGTCCGCCAGCATGAACACCGTCATGGGCCAGCCCCCGTTACCGGTAATGGCCTGCACCGCTTCCATGTACACGCTGTCGACGTCGGGGCGCTCTTCGCGATCGACCTTTACGTTGACGAAGCCGGCGTTCATGGCGTCGGCCACGTCCTGGTTCTCGAAGGATTCGTGGGCCATCACGTGACACCAGTGGCAGGCGGAGTAGCCGACCGACAGCAGGATCGGAACGTCTCGATCCCGCGCCGCCGCGAACGCCTCTGGCCCCCAGGCGTACCAGTCGACGGGGTTGCCGGCGTGCTGGCGGAGGTAGGGGCTGGACTCTGCCGCGAGGCGGTTGGTGGCTGGCACCCGTTCAACCTACCCGGGTGGTCGCTCGACGCCTTACTCGGACACGGAGGCCAGATGTTGGAGCAGCAGAGGCGCGACCTGGGCGGCGGCGTTGGTCGGCAGCCAGTGATTCTGTCCGGCCAGGACTTCGAAACGGTAGGGACCCATAACGTAGTAATGAGTCCTCTCCGCCGCGGCTCTGGTCAGGAAGTTGTCACCGTCGCTCCAAACGTACATGGCGGGTACGCCGACGTTCGGCGTCTGGTCCCGGCGCTCGAACGGCAAGGCCCGGTACCAGTTGAGGGGGCCGGTCATCGCCTCCGGGGTGGCGAAGCGGATGGCGTACCGTTCGGCCGAAGCTTTGTCCAAGCCGCCCCGTTGCAGGGCGGTCGCGCCCCGAGCCCCTCCCTGGATCGCCAAGATCCTCTCCGGGACCCACGGAAGCTGGAAGAAGCCCATGTACCACGAATGCAGCAACTGGGTGCTGTGGCGCATCGAGTCGAGGAGGGCGCGGGGATGGGGTGTCGAGAGCGACACCACGCTGCGAATCCGGTCAGGGTGACGGGCCGCCAGGTCCCAGGCCACCAACCCGCCCCAGTCGTGGCCCACCACGTCGAAGCGGTCGACCCCGGCCGCGTCGCCAAGAGCGAGGACGTCGCGGTCGAGCTTCGATGTGACGTACGAGCGCCGCCCGGCCGGTCGAGCCCCGGGGGAGTAGCCCCGCTGATCAGGAGCCAGCACCCTGTATCCGGCATCGGTGAGGGCCGGCGTGATCGGCTCCCAACAGCGTCGGTCCTCAGGGAAGCCGTGCAAAGCGATGACGACCCTGCCGTCAGTGGGCCCGGCGTCGGTCACGTCGAACGTGAGTCCGTCGTGGGAGTACGAATCCACTACGGCGTCTTTTTTTCGCAGGGAGTCGCGCTCAGTCGTCGTAGACGAGGACGCCCCGGATGTTCTTGCCGTCCCGCATGTCCTGATAGCCCTGGTTGATCTGNNCGGTCTCGAGCATCGGGTGGATGTTGGTGACGACGACCCGCCCGTGCTTGGCGGTCAGGCCCATGATCGAAGCCATCAGGCTGCCCTGGCCCACACCCATGGCGCAGATGATCTTGTCGCACATCCGGCCCCACGTCTCTTCCCGGATGGGCTCCGTGGCGTCCGCGATCGACGAGTAGGTGTGGGTGGCTCCGAACTTGGGGGCCAGCTTCCGCTTGAGCTCCACCGGATCGATGGCGAAGATCCGCTCGGCGCCGGCCAAGCGCGCTCCTTGGATGGCGGCCGTTCCGATGCCGCCGACCCCTATGACCGCCACGTTGTCGCCCGGGTGAACCTCGGCCGCGTATACGGAAGAGCCCCAACCCGTCGTGACCCCGCATCCGACCAGGCAGGCCAGCTCCAGCGGGATGTCATCGGCGATCTTGACGCACGACATCTGATTGACGGTCGTGTACTTGCTGAACGTCCCGAGGCAAACCATGACGTTGAGGTCCTGGCCGCGGGCGTGGTGGCGCGAACTCCCGTCGAGCTGCATGCCCATCAGCAAGGCGGCGCCGTTGTCGCAAAGGTTCGACCGTCCCCGGGCGCAGGAAGCGCAGTGGCCGCAGGCCGGGATGAATCCGAACACCACGTGATCGCCCGGCGCCAAGTCCTCGACGCCCGGGCCGACCTCCTGGACCACGCCGGCTCCCTCGTGACCGCCGATGACCGGGTAGATGCCTCCCAGGTCCCCGGTGACCAGGTGCTCGTCGGAGTGGCACATGCCCGACGCGGCCAGCTTGACCAGGACCTCGCCCTGCCTGGGGGAGTCGAGCTCGATCGGCTCGACGCTCCACTCGGTGTTCTGTCCCCACAAGACGGCGGCTTCGGTCTGCATCAGGCCCTCCCAAAGTATTGGCACGCGTACGTGTACGAAAACCCTAGACCAGAACGCGTTGCAGTAGTCCAGCCGGGGGGGCCAGCGACTAGGGCGACGGCAGGTCGGAGAGACGGTTGCGGTCTACCTTGCCGATCGACGTTCGGGGCAGGGCGCCCACGATGACCAGTTCACGCGGGGCGGCGTAGGGAGCGACCCTTTCGGAGACGGTCTCCCTCAGGGCTGGCAACGACGGCGGATCTGCGGGGTCGACTGGCACGACCCAGGCCACCACCTTCTGCCCCCACTCCGGATCCGGTCGGCCCGCGACGAACACCGCGGCCACCCCCCGATGGGAGCTGAGGGCGGCTTCGACCACGGACGGCCACACGTTTTCCCCGCCCGTGATGATCAGCTCGGACGCGCGACCGTCCACCACGAGCTTTCCGGTCGCGTCGAGATGGCCCGAATCGCCCGTGGGGAACCAGCCTTGGTCATCGAACGGTACGGTCCCGTCTCTATAGCACCGCAGGAGCATGGGCCCTCTGAGCTTGATTTCATGGGAGTCAGGGTCGATGGCTACTTCGACGCCGTCGAGGGGTACTCCGTCGTAGACGACGCCGCTTCCCGACTCGGTCAGGCCGTAGGTGGTCACGACGTTGGCGGCGAGGTTCGGGGGCGGAGCCGAACCACCCAAGAGGACCGTGTGAAAGAGGCCCGCTCCGGTGCGCTGGAGGGCCGTCCGTACCAGCGACACCAGCACGTCGGGGCCCGAGTGGGAACGCACTTCGTCGGCGTCGAAGACGGGCAGCACCGTCACCGGGGTGTTCGTCAGCAGGCTTCGCGTCACGACCGACAGCCCCCCGACGTGGTTGAGGGGAATGCAGGCCAGCCACCTGTGACGGTCGGGGTCGACGCCGAGGCGACGCGAAGTGGCCCGGGCCGACGCCGCGACCGCCCCGTGAGTCAGGACGACACCTTTGGCCGCGCCGGTCGTGCCGCTCGTGGCCATTACGAGGGCGTCGCCGGGATCTACCGGCCGTCCTCCCGGCTGGCGGCTACGTCCACCCGGGCCTTCGACGAGGGTCGGGCCGAGCTGTTGCAATACCGCGGACTTGGCCGCACTCGACAAGCGCTGGTCGACAGGGAGCACCGCGTCGCTTCTGTCCCAAGCGGCGAGCAAGGCCGCCACGAACGCAGGGCCGCCAGGGAGATCGATTGCGACCAGTTCCAGCACGGCAGGTAGTTTGCCAGCGGTGACCACGCGGACCGGGCCGGCATGAGCGCAGCGGGACCTTCGGGGCCCCGACACCCGTGGGTCGCGGGAGCTCGACCCCGCACTTTGCCCGCCTCGGCGGTACCGGTCGCCGTCGGTACGGCCGTGGCAGCCGCCGAGGGCGGAGCGATCTGGTGGAGGGCCGCCGCGGCCCTCTTGGTCGCCCTCGCTCTTCAAGTCGGAACCAACTACGCCAACGATTACAGCGACGGGATCCGTGGCTCTGACGACGTGCGCGTCGGCCCCGTCCGTCTCGTTGCCTCCGGGTTGGCGTCGCCTGCCGCTGTCAAGCGTGCTGCCGTAGTTGCGTTCGGAGTGGCCGGGCTTACCGGGCTGGGCCTGGCCGCGGCCGCGGGCTGGTGGCTGGTCCTCGTGGGCGCGGCCAGCATCGCAGCCGGGTGGCTGTACACCGGCGGGCCCCGCCCGTACGGGTACGTCGGGTTGGGAGAAGTGTTCGTCTTCATTTTTTTCGGCTTGGTGGCCACGGCTGGCACTGCTTACGTGCAGCTCGGGCGGGTGACCGGGTTGGCTATCGCGGCTTCTGTTCCGGTCGGCTTGCTCGCGGTCGCCTTGTTGGTGGTCAACAACCTGCGTGACATTCCCGGCGACACCGCCAGCGGCAAAAGGACCCTCGCCGTGCGGGTCGGGGCGCGCCGGACGCGCCTGTTCTACGCAACCTGCGTGCTGGCCGCGTTCGGGCTGGCCGGCGCACTCGCGGTCGCCAGGATCGGGTCGCTCATGGCGCTCGTCGCATTGCCGCTAGCCGTCGGACCGGTCCGCAGCGTTCTCGCTGGGAGGGAAGGTAAGGATCTCATCGCGGTGCTCGGGGCCACCGGCCGATTGCAACTCGCGTTCGGCGCCCTCCTGGCGGTGGGTATCGGGATCTGAGGCGCCGTCGCGGACTTGGTGCCTCGAGCGGCCTGGCTCGGGGGGCGCCGGTGTCAGCCGCCGGCTCTAGGCGGGATCGGCGCGGTCGAGGAAGGGCGTTACGGCGCTCCAGAACGCCTCTGGACGCTCCATGTGGCAGGCGTGCCCGGCGCCGGGGAGCACGGCCAACTCGGCGTTGGAGCCGATGGCGGCCACGAGCCGACCGGCTTGGTTGACGTACTTGACGTCCAAGGCTCCGGCGACCACCAGCACCGGCATGGCCAGTTCGCCGAGTTGATCCCATAACGGCTCTTGGGCCCCGGCCCCCGCATGCCTGAGGCTGCTCGCCAGCCCGGCCGGTGTTCCATCCAGCCGGCTCTCCATGGCGGCCGCCTCGGCCGAGAGGGTGGAGAACAGGGGCCGCTCCAGCCACCAGCGGACGAAAGGTCCGAGCCCCTCTGCCAGCACCCGATGGGCCAGAACTTCATCCGATTTGCGCCGAGATTCACGCTCGGCATCGTCGTCGATCCCCCCGCTCGTGCTGACCAGGACGAGGCGACGAACAAGCCGTGGATGGCGCAGCGCCACGTGAAGGGCGTACCGGCCACCCATGGAGTATCCGAGCCAGGCCGCCGGGTTTGGGGCCGCGGCGGCCATCAGGTCGGCACCGCCGGGTAGGTCGGTGACCACCTCTGACGATCCGCCGTGGCCCGGCGCGTCCAGCGCGATGACTTGGTGGCCCGTCGCCAGGTCCGTCGCTATCTCACGCCACGTCCGACCCGACTGAGTGAAGCCGTGGACGAGTACCACCGGGTCGCCCTGGCCCCAGGCCTCGGCGTGAAGAGTTTCGGCTTGGGCTCCTCGCACGCGATGATCCTGACATGAGCAGCCCGTCAGGCGCCGAGGTTCAGGCGGCGTTCTGCGAAGTCCTGGCCGACGAATGGGCCCGGGCTGGCATCACCGAAGCCGTCGTCGCGCCCGGCTCCAGGTCCACGCCCCTCGTCATGGCCCTCGACGCGGAGCCGAGAATACGGGTCCACGTGGTTCTCGACGAACGGTGCGCCGGGTTCGTCGCCCTCGGGCTCGGCCTGGCGACAGGGCGGCCAGCGGTCGTCGCAACGACGAGTGGGACGGCCTCGGTCGAGCTACACCCGGCCATCGTGGAAGCCTCGTACGCGGGGGTCCCTCTCATCGCGGCCACGGCGGATCGGCCGCCCGAGCTCCAACGCGTTGCCGCCCCGCAGACCATCGACCAGGAAGGGCTCTTTGGTCGCGCCGTGCGCTGGGCTCTTTCGCCCGGAGTGGCCGAGCTATCCTCGATGGGAAGCTGGCGGTCGGTGGCGTCACGGTGCGCAGCCGAAGCCGGCGGACGTTCGCCTGGCCCCGTCCACATCAACCTCGCGTTCCGGGAGCCTTTGATCGGTTCGTCGGTCGACATAGAGATCCCTCCGGGACGGCCGGGTGGGGCTCCGTGGCACGATTCGACCGGATCGGTAGGTGCGGGGGCCCCGGAGCACGTCACCGACCTACTCCGTTCTTACGCCGGGGCCAACGGCCTGATCGTGGCCGGCGCCGACGCCGGGGACGTGGGTTGCCTGCTGGATGTCGCGTCCCGGCTCGGATGGCCAGTGCTGGCAGATCCCCGCTCGGGATGTCGGGTGGCCGAGCGGCCCGTTATCGCGACTGCCGATGCTCTGTTGCGAGTCCCGACCATGGCGGCCTTGCGTCCGGACGTCGTGCTGCGCGTCGGCGCTCCGTGGTCGTCGAAGGTCGTCAACCAATGGCTCGGGACGCTGCCCTCCGACGTTCCCCAGGTGCTCGTCGACCCACACTATGCGTGGCGCGATCCGGAACGATCGGCTTCCCACGTGGTGGCGACGGATCCGGAGGTTCTGCTGGGCGCGATCGCAAAAGGCCTCCCTCCCGGCTCCGAGGGCGAGAGGAGCGAATGGCTTGGAAAGTGGGTGGCGGCCGAGGGGGCCGCCCAACGGGTATTCCAAGCGCAACTCGGACCGGATGGTCTTCACAGCCTGAGCGAGCCAGCTGTGGCTCGTGCCGCGCTCGCGGGCCTGCCCGATGGGGGTCAGCTGGTGATGTCCTCGTCTATGCCCGTCCGCGACGTCGAGTGGTACGGGGCGCCACGAGCGGGCGTACGCGCCCTCGCCAACCGAGGGGTCAACGGCATCGACGGTGTCCTTTCGACCGCGATCGGCCTTGCCGTGGCCGACAGACGCCCGACCTTGGCCCTGATGGGAGACCTCGCGTTCCTCTACGACGTGGGCGCCATGCTCTGGATCGCAGCGCGTGAGGTGGCGTTGACGGTTGTCGTGGTTGACAACGATGGAGGCGGGATCTTCTCCTTCCTGCCGCAAGCGTCGATGCTCGACGGCCGGCGGTTCGAGCGCTATTGGGGCACGCCTCACGGGCTTGATCTCGGTGCCGTGGCCCAGGCCTACGGAGTCCAGGTTCGGCAAATCAACGAGCGGCCGGAGCTGGACGCCCTGGTTTCGGACGCGGCCAAGCCTGGGGTGCGGGTGGGGATCGTGCGCTCGGATCGGGCCGTCAACGTCGAAATTCACGACCACTTGCACGCATCGGTCGCGGCGGCGATCCGCGGTCTTTGACCCGGCCGGTGGGCCGCGGGGTGCGGCGTGGCGTGACGGGCCGGCGGGGCGGACGGGAGTGGCCTGGCGGGCCGGCGCGGCTAGGGCGCGACTTGGGCGCGACTTTCAACTCTCGGTTGCGATCGGCCATGAAAAGTGCGCTGGTTGCTTCCGAGACCTCAACTTCGCGCCCAGGCTTCGATGAAATGGGACCCGCCGCGAGATGGGACCCGCCGCGAGATGGGACCCGCCGNNCCCCGCCACTATCCCGTTTCCGGCGTAGAGCCGGGCCGTAGAGCCGTCGACCTCGGCGCAGCGGATGCCGACCGCCCAGGCACCGTCACCCCGGCTGTCGACCCACCCGACCGGCCCGGCGTAGCAGCCACGGTCGAAGCCCTCGACTTTCTGCAGGTAGCGAATGGCCGCCTCCGTTGGTGTTCCTCCAACGGCCGGGGTGGGGTGAACCCTGGCGGCCAGTTCGAGGGCCGTCGGGAGACGTTCGGGCCCGGCGGCTTTGAGCCGGCCGGTGATGTGGGTCCCCAGGTGAGACACGTTGCGAAGGCCGACGACCGACGGGGCGTCTGGGACGGTGAGCTCGTCGCACAGCCGGGCCAATGTCTCGCGGACTACGTCGACCACCACTTGGTGCTCGTACCGCGCTTTAGGTGAGGTCAGGAGCTTGGCCACCAGGGCTTCGTCGCCGTGGATGTCGCCGCTTCGGGCGACGGTGCCGGCCAACGGATGGCTGTCGACCCGGTCGCCGATCCGAGACATGAGCAACTCTGGGCTGGCTCCGATGAAGCCGCCGATCGAGAACACCATGCAGGAGGGGTACAGGGCCGCCAACCTCTCGAGCACGTCGGACACGACGAACGCCCGGTTGGCGGTGATTTCGATGCGGCGGGCCAGGACCACCTTGACCAGGTCACCGTCTTGGAGCGCCCTGACGGCTTCGGCCACGACTTCCTTCCAGTCGCGATGTGACATCGACGACGTCAGGTTGAATTGGTCAGGTGGCACGCCTGTCGAAGCCGGGCCCGAGGGCGAGGCGTCTCGGGCCACAAGTTCGGTCCCCACCTCTTCGATGGTCGTGAGCCAGCCCTGGGAGCCGGCCCGCCCTACGAGGCGCTTGGGGATGGTGAGGTGACCGGAGCTCGAAGGATCGAAGGGCAGGGCGCCGATGGCAACCGGGCCGCAACCCGGGAGTCCCACTTCGTCTACTGCTTCGATGCTTTGCAGGACCTCGGCGACGCGCTTCACCGATTCCGGGTTGGCGAGCCCACCGGGAATGTCCACGCGAGCGGCGACGCCGATCCCGGCCAATCCGCCGCGTTCATCCGCCCACAGGAGCCCGGTGTCTCCGGCCTCGGCGAAGAGGTCAGGGGTCTCGGGCAGGGCGACGGTCCGGGCCACCAGGCGCTTATCGGCGGAGGTCATCCGGAGACCCCACCTCGGGTGGCAGTGATCAGCTGGGTGACACCCCCGGAGAGCAGGCGTCGCTGGACAGACTCGAAGCCCGCCTGGCGCAGCTGGTCGAGCATCTCATCCCCTGGCGGGAGGTAAGCGACGGACTTCGGCAGGTACCGGTAGGCGTCGCGGTCCGAGAAGGCCGCTCCGATCCGCGGCACGACGTGGCCGAAGTAGACCGAATGTCCGGCGCGTAGGATCGGGTTGGCAGGTTCGGACACGTCGAGCAAGGCGACCTTGCCGCCTGGCCTCACCACCCGGCCCAGTTCTCGGAAAACCGGGCCCAAGGCGACGAAGTTCCGGAGCGCGAATCCGCTCACTGCGCCGTCGAAGGTGCTCGGGGGCAGCGGCAGGTCGAGAGCGTCGGTCTGGATGAGGGGAACGGATGTGCGGGCGTGCGAGAGCATCCCCATCGACAGATCTACGCCCACTGGCTGGTGCCCGGCTGCGACCAGGTCGCGGCAGAGATCACCGGTGCCACAAGCCACGTCCAGGACCCGGGCGCCGGGCTGGAGTCCGAGGGACGTCACGGCCGTCCGGCGCCAACGCCGGTCCAGCCCAAAGGTCATGATCCGGTTGACCAGGTCGTAGCGAGGGGCGATGGTGTCGAACATGGCCCGCACGGCCTTCGCCTTCGCCGCTCCTTCCGGAAGCCGGCTGGTTTCGGCGGCCGGGCGGGTGTTCAGGAGTAGTACCGGAAGAGAACTTCGGCCACGCACGCGGGCTTGGCTCCGCCCTCGATCTCGAAGGTCACCGCAAGCGCGACTTGCACTCCGCCGGCAACGTCCTCGACTTCGGCGACGGTCGCCCCCGCCCTCACTTTCGAGCCCACCGGTACGGGGGAGGGGAAGCGCAGTTTGTTGAGCCCGTAGTTGATCCCCATGGCCACTCCCGAAACGTGGAGCACCTCGTCTAATAACGCCGGAGTCAGCGACAGCGTCAGGTAGCCGTGAGCGATCGGCCCGCCGAAAGGCCCGGCCTTGGCCCGCTCGACGTCCACGTGGATCCATTGGTGGTCCCCGGTCGCCTCGGCGAACCGGTTGACCTGCTCCTGCGTCACTTCGTGCCACTCGCTGTAGCCGAGGTGATCGCCCACGACCTTCTTGAGGCCGTCGATCCCGTCGATCGTGGTAGTCATGGGCGCAGGCTACGTCAGTCCGACGACCTTTATCTAAACCAGATACGCCGGTAGGCCCGACTTTGCGGGTGGAGCAGGAGGGCCAGCAAGGCGCCGTAAAAGAGCAGGTACACCAGGCCCGCGAACGAGAAGAAGGCCACGAGGTACCCCACCACGACCGCAGTGAGGAAGACGCCGAGCCAGTAACCCCACTTCTTCTCGTTGGCGACCCCCCACCCGGCGGCGACGGGGCCGACCACCAGCACGAGGAAGAACGGCAAGGATGGGAACCCGTAGGCCAGAGCGCTGAACAGGAACAACCCCGCGTTGACGTACATGAGCATGGTCGCCGACATCAGGGTCTGGGGCTGACTCTTGTCCAGCCAGCGATTGGAAGGCATGGCTCTCAGTCTGGCGCCGTCGGGCGCTTAGGAGGTTGCGGACGGGGTCCGGCGGTAACGGCGCCGACGCCCGCTCCCGCCGCCAGCTGCCCGCATGCGGCGTCGATGTCGGTGCCTCGGTTTTGGCGGACCGTGGCATTGACCCGGAGGCGTCGAAGGTGATCCCGGAAAGCGCGCACGCCGGCCGGGCTGGTCCCACGGACCCGAAAACCGGGCGTGGGGTTGAGCGGGATCAGGTTGACGTGGGCGCCGAGCGGTCGGGCCAGCTCGGAGAGCTCCTCGGCGTCGCTGAGGCGGTCGTTGACCCCGGAGATCAGAGCCCACTCAAAGCTCAGGCGCCGACCCTTGACGTCTTGGTATTGGCGGCACGCTTCCATCAGAACAGGTAGTGGATAGCGCTTGTTGAGCGGCACCAGGCTGTTGCGGAGGGGGTCGTTGGCCGCGTGCAGCGACACGGCGAGGTTGACCGGGAGGGCTTCGTGGGTCAACCGACGGATGCCGGGGACGACTCCCACCGTCGAAACGGTCACGTGCCGCGCTGACAAGCCGATATCGCGATGTATCCGCACGATGGCTTCCCACATCCGGTCGTAGTTGGCCATCGGTTCGCCCATGCCCATGAACACCACGTTGGACAGGCGGTCCGGCTCGGCGGCCCTGCGGGCCACGGCGACCTGCTCCACGATCTCTCCGGTCGTCAAGTGACGGGTGAAGCCGGCCTGACCGGTAGCGCAAAAGGTGCAGCGCATGGCGCAGCCCGCTTGCGTCGAAACGCACACCGTGGCTCGATCCGGGTAGCGCATCAAGACCGTCTCTACCTGGGCGCCGTCGGGCATCCCCCACAACCACTTGACGGTCTTGCCCCCTTCGGACTTGGACTCGGCCGCCAGGTTCAGCCCGGGCGGCAAGGCCACGTCGAGGCGGGATCGGAGGTCGTGGGGCAGGTCTGTCATTTCGGCCGGCCGTAGACCCTTGGCGTACAAACCCCGCCATACCTGCTCGACCCGGTAGCGGGGCTGATCGGCGAGGAGGGCGGCGAGGTCCTCCCGGGTGAGGTCGTAAGCCCCGGCCGCGGCGGCTTTCACGCTTCGGCCTGTATGTCTCCGACGTAGGCCTGGTCCAAGTGGTTGATCACGAAGCCCAGATCGACGTACAGCTTCACGGCGCGCGAATTGGCGGCGTCGACGTAGAGCATCCCGAAACGCAGTCCGCGCCCGTGGAGGTAGTCGAGTCCGGCGATCACCAGCTGTCTGCCCAGGCCGGGCGCCGGAGTCAGCGGTTCGGGGTCCACTGCGATCACATAGATCTCGCCGAGGGGTGGCTCGACCGCGGCGTGGACCTTGGTCCAGCAGAACCCGTTGAGGTGGCCTTGACCGTCGTCGTGGAGCAAGAAGCCCTCCGGGTCGAACCACGGCTCGCCTTCTCGTTGCTTCAACGTGTCCAGGTCCCAACCGCCCTGTTCGGGGTGCCGTTGGAAGGCCCGGTTGTTGACGTCCAGCCAGGCGTCCTCGTCGATTCCGACCCGAAACGGGCGGGTCGCCAAGTCAGGTGCGCCGGAGCGCAAGGCCTCCTCGACGGGAAGGACGCGGCGCATCTGATAGAGCACGCGGCCTGGCGCCAATCCGATCTCCGCCGCTATACGGTCGTGCTCGGGCCGGGGCTGATTGACCCACATGTGGACGTGGCCGCCCCCTTCGGAGGCGATCACGCCGGCGGCCGCTTGGACCAGGTCGGATCCGATCGTGTTGCCGGGTACGCGGTGATGAGGATCGACGACGAACTCGAGAGCCCAGCTTCCCGAGCCGCGCGATACCTGGGCGTATCCGACGGGGTGGTCGTGATTCTCCTCCCATGCCACCAGCCCGGCGAAGCCCTCCCTGCCGCCTTGGACCAGGTCGAGCCAGGCGTGCTCATCCAGCGGAGCGTGGGCGTCGGCAACCGTGGCGGCTTTGAGCAACCCGCGAACTGCGTCGATGTCGCCGCTGCCCATTTGCGTCTTGACTTCGATCTGATGCACCGAGCGCAGGGTATCGGGGTGAAGACACCGTCGCGGTCGTTCGTCGATATCTACTGTGGGCTGGTGGCCAGACCTCGATCGCCCAAGGGTCGTGCTCGTGAGACCGCGACCCGGCTGTCCGCGGAGTATCCCGGAACGGCCAAAGAGCTGTGCGAACTGGACTTCGAAAACCCTTTCCAGCTGCTCGTCGCCACGGTCTTGTCGGCCCAGACGACAGACGACCGGGTCAACCAGGTCACGCCTGCCGTGTTCAAGCGCTACCCGACGGCGGGGGATCTCGGGTCGGCCGACCCCGCCGAGCTGGAGGAGCTGATCCACTCGACGGGGTTCTTTCGGTCCAAGGCCAAGAGCTTGATCGGGCTCGGCCTGGCCCTGGACGAGCGCTTCGGCGGTGAGGTGCCCCCGTTGATGGCGGACCTCGTCACCGTTCCCGGTGTCGGTCGCAAGACGGCCAACGTGGTGCTCAGCGTGGGGTTCGGGCTGCCCGGTTTGCCGGTAGATACCCACGTCACCCGCTTGAGCAGGCTGCTCGGGCTGACCGAAGCCACCGACGCCGTGCGTATCGAGTCCGACCTGTGTGCCATCCTGCCGCCCACGGCGTGGGGAGCGTTCAGCTTGCAGATGATCCTGCACGGACGCCGGGTGTGCGTCGCCCGACGGCCCCGTTGCGACCAGTGCACCCTCTCCGACTTCTGCCCGTCGTCACAAGCTCCTACCCGGCCGGCGGCATCCCCTTACGGACCAGCCCTAGCCCCGGTCGAGGTCGAGGATCCGGTTCAACCGCCGTTGGCCGGCGCGCAGGGCCCGCTCGACTTCGTATAGCTCGGGGCCGACCAGGTCCCGGTCGGAGTTGATTAGATGCTCGGCGATGGCACCGACTCGAGACAGGAGGTCCTCGAGGCTGGTGGCCACCGAACTCAGTTCGGCGCGGGTGGACATACGGATACCATCATGGACCCGATGTCCCCCCAGCCCGGACCACCTGCTCTCGCCCTCCTGGACTTGCGCGGCGCCACCGGGGACTTGCGCCAACTTCTGCCCGCTCCCGAGATCGTCGACGATGAGGCCGCGGCGGTAGCGGTCAGGGAGATTCTGGCTCTGGTCAGGTCCGGCGGCGACGACGCCCTGCGGGCGCTGACCGAGCGCTTCGACAAGGTTCTCATAGACGACGTGCGGGTGCCCCAGGAAGATTTGAAGGCGGGCCTGGACGAAATCCCGCCCGTCCTGCGGGAGGCCCTCGAAGCGGCCCAAGACAATATTGCCGCGTACCACCGGACCCAACTTCAGCCGGACGCACGCCACGAACGTGACGGCGTCGTCGTAAGAGACCTGCGTCGCCCGGTAGACCGGGCCGGCCTGTACGTGCCGGGTGGCCTGGCCCCGCTGGCCTCGACGGTCCTGATGACCGCCGCGCCCGCCCGCGCCGCTGGCGTGCCGCGACTGGCGATGTGTACCCCGCCGGGACCGGATGGGCGGATTCCGCCCGCCATTCGCGCCGCCGCCGCCATCGCCGGCGTCGACGAGGTCTTTCGGGTCGGGGGCGCCCAAGCCGTTGCGGCCCTGGCTTACGGAACCGAGAGCGTCGCTCCCGTCGACGTGATCGCCGGCCCAGGCAATCGGTACGTGGCCATCGCGGAGCGCATGGTTGCCGGCGAAGGGGCGGTTGGCGTCCCGTCCGCCTTTACCGGACCGTCAGAGGTGGCCGTGATCGCCGACGCCACCACACCAGTCGAGTACGCGGCCATCGACTTGGTGGTCCAGGCCGAGCACGGGCCCGACGGGCTCTCTTACCTGATCACGTGGTCGGAGGAAGCTGCGACGCGCATCACCGCTGAGGTCGGTCGTCTGGTCGCTGCCTCGCCGAGACGTCAAGAAGTTGCGGCCACCCTGGCCAAAGGTGGGTTTTGCGTCCTGGTGGACGGACCCGAACAAGCGATGGCGGTCGCCAACGCCGTAGCCGCCGAGCACCTCGAGATCCTGAGCGACGACCCCGAATCCCTCGTCCCGCTGATCCGTTGCGCCGGCGCCGTGTTCCTCGGACCGTGGGCCCCGGCCAGCGTCGGCGACTACGTGGCCGGTCCCAACCACGTCCTTCCCACCGCCCGCTCGGCTCGCTTCGGCAGCGCCTTGCGCGTCGACGACTTCTGCAAACACATCCACGTCGTAGAGTTGGATCGGGCCGCCCTCGAACGGCTGGCCCCCCACGTCGAAGCCATCGCTGGATCAGAAGGCCTGGCCGCCCACGCCGAGTCGGTTCGGATCCGCACCAGGGACGCCTGATGGCCATCCCCGAACCCCGCGACGACTTGGGTCTTCGCGAGGGTTATCACTCGCCCCAAGTAGACGTGGCCGTGAGGCTCAACACCAACGAGTCACCGCTGCCGCCGCCCGCCGAGTGGCTGGCCGCCCTGACCGAGGAGCTGGGCCGGATCGCGTTCAACCGCTATCCCGACCGGGACGCGACCGGGCTCCGCCAGGCTCTCGCGGACCTGCACGGAGTTCGTCGGGACCAGATCTTCTGCGCCAACGGATCGAACGAGGTTCTGCAGAGCCTATGCCTGGCCTACGGCGGTCCGGGACGTTCGGTAGCGGTCTTCGAGCCCACCTACGCCTTGCACTCGCACATCGCCCACTTGACCGGTACGGAGGTGGTCGAGGGCCAGCGACGCCCCGACTTTTCACTGGATCTCGACGTGGCACGCGACCTGGTCTCGGCTCGGGGCCCGACCATCACCTTCCTTTGCTCTCCCAACAACCCGACCGGCATGGCCGAGGACCCCACCGCCGTCCGCGCCCTCCTCGAAGCGGTGCCAGGGTTGCTAGTCGTCGACGAGGCCTACGGCCAGTTCGCCGACTGGTCGGCCGTCTCCGTGGTCGACGACGCCAGCCCGCTCGTCGTCACCCGCACCTTTTCCAAGACGTGGTCGATGGCGGCGGCCCGGCTCGGCTACCTGGTCGGCCCGCCAGTGGTGGTGGCGGCCCTGGAACGGGTGGCCCTGCCGTATCACCTGGACGCGTTCAAGCAGGTGGCCGGGCGCCTCGCGGTTCAGTTTGTCGGTGAAATGGAGCAGCGGGTGGGGCTTGTAGTCCGCGAACGGCAACGGATCCTCGCGGCTTTCGCCGGGCTGCCCGTGGTGGCCTGGCCGTCCCAGTCGAACTTCATCCTGTTCCGGCCCGAGACCCGAAAGGGCAATGAAGTGTGGCACGGGCTCCTCGACCGCGGCGTGCTGGTGCGCGACACCTCCGCCTGGCCAGGCCTGACGGGCTGCCTAAGGGTCACCGTCGGCACACCGGAGGAAAACGACACGTTCCTGACCGCCCTGACGGAGGTATTGCGATGACCGTTCGTAGCGTGGTCAACCGCCAACGCGTCACCAAGGAGACGTCGATCGACGCCAGCCTGCTCGTGGACGGGGCCGGCGTGGTCGAGGTCTCGACCGGCCTGCCCTTCTTCGATCACATGGTGTCCCAGTTGGGCAAGCACGCCGGATTCGACCTGTCGTTGCGGGCCGAGGGAGACCTCGAGGTCGACTCCCATCACACCGTCGAGGACGTCGGCATCCTGCTGGGCGAGATCCTTAAGGAGGCGTTGGGCGACAAGTCGGGCGTGCGTCGATTCGCGTCGATCCAAGTCCCCCTCGACGAAGCCCTGATTTCGGTCGCGCTCGATCTGTCCGGCCGGCCCTTTCTGGTCTACGAAGTCGACCCTGG
>PMHU01000135.1:0-239 GCA_003156795.1 Acidimicrobiaceae bacterium | reverse complement strand
GACTACGGCATCGGCAATCTCCGCTCCGCGGAGAAAGCGCTGCAGCACTTGGGAGCGGACGCCCGCTTGGTTTCTGATCCGGACGCCGCCGCCAGTGCCGCGGGCGTGGTCCTGCCCGGGGTGGGCAACTTTGGACGGTGCATGTCGGCCTTGCGCGACAGTGGGCTGGACGGCGTCGCCCTCGACGCCATCTCTTCCGGACGGCCCTTCCTCGGGATTTGCGTGGGCATGCAGATGCT
>PMHU01000259.1 GCA_003156795.1 Acidimicrobiaceae bacterium | reverse complement strand
GTGGTAGTTGCCGGTGCCGATGTGGCAGTACCGGCGGATCCCGTCGCCTTCCTCCCGCACGAGGAGCGCCGTTTTGGCATGTGTTTTCAACCCGATTAGGCCGTAGACGACATGCACTCCCGCTTGCTCGAGCGCTCTCGCCCAGCCGATGTTGGCAGCCTCGTCACCGCGCGCTTTCAGCTCGACAAGGGCTGCTACCTGCTTGCCCCTCTCAGCAGCGCGTATCAGCGCAGTTACGACCGGGCTGTCACCCGATGTCCGGTAGAGGGTCTGCTTGATTGCTAGGACCTTCGGATCTCGCGCAGCTTGCTTCACGAACGCCTCGGTCGACATTGCAAAGCTTTCGTAAGGATGGTGCACGAAGATGTCTTCATGGGCGATGGCCGCGAAAATGTCGACCTGCCCGTCGTCCGGAGCGGCCAGCCGGCTCGGGGTGACCGGTGAAAACGGTTCGTCTTTTATCTCTGGGCGGTCGAGGCTGTGGATCTCCCACAGAGCGCTGTAATCGAGCAAGCCGTCCATTTGGTACACGTCCTCGGGGTGCAGGTCGAGCTCACGGACGAGCAGGTCCAGCACTTCGGTGCTGAACCCGGACTCCACCTGTAGGCACACTGCGCGCCCGAAACGTCGGCGCCGCAATTCCATCTCGACCGCTTCGAGCAAGTCGTCGGCCTCTTCCTCTGCGAGGGTGAGGTCGGCGTTGCGTATGACTCGAAAGGCGTAATAGCTCTCGATCTCCATCCCCGGGAAAAGGGCGCCCAAGTGGGCCGCGATGACCTGCTCGAGGGGCACGAATCGCTGGCCATCCGGCATGGACAGCAGCCCCGGAAGCAGCGGCGGCACCTTGACGCGGGCGAATCGTCGCTCGCCGCCGGTCGGATCCCGCACGATCACGGCCAGGTTGAGCGAGAGGTTGGAAATGTAGGGAAAAGGGTGGCCGGGGTCGACCGCCAGGGGGGTCAGAACGGGAAAGATCCGCTCGACGAACACCGCTTCAACCCAGGCCCGGTCGCTCTCGTCGAGCGAATCCCAATCCGCCAGCCGAATGCCGTTCTCGGCGAGCTTGGGCAGGACCTGCTGAAGGAACGCCACCCGCCGCCGCTCGAACAACGCCTCGACATCGGCCCGGATCGCTTTGAGCTGGTCCGAAACGGACAGCCCGTCGGGAGCCGTCCCGATCCCGGCGGCCTGCTGGTCCTTGAGCCCAGCGACGCGGACTTGGAAGAACTCGTCCATGTTCGTGTTGAAGATGGCGAGGAACTTGACCCGTTCCAGAAGAGGCAGGTCGTCGCGTTCGGCCAGAGCGAGCACCCGGCTGTTGAAATCGAGCGTCGACAGCTCGCGATTGAGGTACCTCAGGTCGCCGTCAGCCCCGGTGGAAGCCGGCTCGCCCGACGGCGTTTCCCCTCGTCGCCCTGCACGAGAAGTGGCGCCCGCGGGGTCGGAGTGCTGATCCAGGCGAGGGGCGACCATGGCCGTCAGGCTACAGCGGGGGGACCGCCCCTAGCTCTCGACGAGGCCGACCGGGTGCATCCTCGACTGGAACAAGGGCACTTCGCACGGCGCGGCTGGGGAGCGTTTGCTACGGGACCGGTGTGAATGTCGCAACGGCACCCGTGCTGTCCTGGGCGCCGACGGCGACGCAGATCTGCGCCTTGGGACACACGATGTCGGCGATGCTGGTGAAAGATATTCCCGGAACCTTCTCGGGGGTGCCCAAAGCCGGGCCGTCGTGGCCGTCAGTAACTGGAACCACGCCAAATATTGTGCCGTTACCCTTCGACCAGAATCCCGTCGCTTGGCAGAGAGTCGTTGTCGGGCAGGCGACGGCGCCCAGAAGAGAAGACTCGAAGCCGGACAGCATCGCCGGTACGCCGACGCTCAAGGTCGTGCCTTTGAGGGTGGCGCCGACAGTGACCGCGAGGAAACCCCCGTCCGTAACTGGATAGTCGAAGCCGACCGCCAGGCATCTCTGGCTCGTCGTGCAAGCAACTCCTTGCAGCGCAAACGCGCCCTTCACCTGCTGAACTGGGCCGACAGACAGGTGAGAGGACCCAACGTCTATCACGACAATCGCGGCCTTTTTCCCCTTGGCGAGCACGCCCGACGTCTGACCCGAAGCAACGCACGACGTCGCCGTCGGGCACGCGATCGCGGCCAGGTCATAGGCGCCCGGCACGGTCACAGGCTCACCCAGGACCGTCTGCGAGCCCGTTACGCGGAGCTCCGCTACAACCGCAACAGACGTCGAAGCTGGCCGTTGCAGACCCACGACGACACACGTATTGGCGGTCGGGCACGCGATGCCTTCGAGAAGGAAATGATGGGCGTGCTTAAAACGCACCCCTGGTTCGGGTGTAAGTCCTGACGGCCCCACCGCAATCGGATCCACGAACCCCTGACCGCCCACAGACTCGCAGAGGGAGGCGGTCGGGCAGGCGACTGCGCCAGACTCACCACCGAACACCCCAGAGCCGATTTTGACCTTGTCGCCGTGAACAGTGAGAGGAAAGGCCTCCAGATTAAGGTCGGGAAGAATACTCGTGGCCACGCAAACCCGGCCGGGCGTGCAGCCGACCCCCAGGAGTTCGCTCGTGCCCGGCACCAACTTGACAACAGGCCCCGGAACGGACCCCCAGGCGGAGCCGGCCCCGCCGGCTAGCGCGGCGACCAACAGCGTCGTAGCGCAAAACCGCGAGCCCAGACGCGACGTCCGCTGCCAGCCGAACCGCACCCAGCGCACCTCCTCTCCGCGCAACCCCCGCAACGAACCGAGATGATCGGGCTCATGGTCGCATCAGCGCCGCGATTTGTCAAAGGGATGTCACCCAACCCGAACAACGCCTCGACCCCCGAGAGTCGGGCCGTCTCTTCCGTCCCCAACAATTTCACGTCCGGCCCGCAAACGCGAATACTCGAGCCGATTGATCAGCAGGGCCCTAGGTCTCGACGAGATCGACCAGGTGCATCATCAGGTGCAAGGAAAGGAGCCGTCGCAGCTCCACCTCCACCCGATGCTCTATCCGGGTGCGCTTGCCCCACCTGCGGCCGTCGTCGGTCTCGGAAGTGATTCCGAGGGTGCCCGGCTCCAAGCCCGGCCGCTCGAACCAGGCTTCGATCACGCCGCGGGTCGTCTCGATGCGGCAGTTCCCGGTTCGTAGCAGCTCCTCCACTCCGGTGGCGACCCACTTGACGATCCACTTCTCGATCCGCCAGACCGTGTCGGCCGGGCCGGCCGGCAGGACTTCCAGATCATCGCGGGCCAACAGCTCTTCGATCAGCTTCGAAGAACCGCCCACGTAAGTCCAGGGCAGATCTATGTCGCTCGCCACGCACCAGGCCTGATCGGCCGGCCACCACAGGTTGGGACTGCGCGCCTCGACACCATCGATGGCGGAGGCCGCCTCTATGGGGCCGTTGTACAACACGTAGTCCCGGCGCGCCAGCAGCACCTTGGGCCCGCTCAGGACTTCGGGTGGGATGGGATCCGACTCCAGACCCTCCCAGGCGTAGCCCTCCCACAGGCAGAACCAGCACGCATCGGCAGTCGTGGTGTGCGATCGAAGCAGCGACGCCAACGCCGCGCAGTCCTCGGCGGTGAGGCTGCCCCGCCGAGGCGGCCGGCACAGCGAAAGATCGGCGCTGCCGGAGCTTTCGGGTGGAAGGGCAACCGAGTGGAACTGGGCCTTGGGCAGAAGCTCCATGTCGCTCCACGAGGCGACCTCGGCCCATCGGGCGTTCTGTTCGGTCTCGCCCTTGGCCACCCGAGCCGGGTGGAGGACCCGAGCGTAGGCTTCGAAGCCGTCGGGAACTACCGACGACACGGTGAGGATGGTGGATCCGACCAGACGGTCCCGTATCCAGTCGCCCTCTCCGATACGGTCGCTCCAGGCGATCTCCATGACGGAGCCCATCTAGAAAGTATCGCTAGGTTCCGCTCCCGGCCTTAGCCTTATGATGAAAGGGGCGCCCAACCCGCTTCGGCAAACGTCCCTTTTGGGGGTTGATGGGTAGCTGGCAGGCGGCGGCGGCCGGGGCACGAGGATCGGAGGCCATCTCGGGGTGGTTCTTGCGGTACCAGCGCTGCTCGGCCCGATATCGGTCGGTTAGGGGTAGCAGCCCGAGCAGTCCGCCCGCCACCATCCAGATGGCCGCGGCGGCGAGGATCCCAGCCGGATGCTCGACCCATATCAGGGCCATGAAACCAGCGACGACCAGGAGAACAACGTCGGCCACGAGGATGGTGCGGACAACGATCCAACCGGCGAAGTTTCGCACCTACCCTCCCCCGGGGTCGCCGCGCCATCCGGTCCCGTCAGGACCCGGAGCTGTCCTCTTCCGGTTCGCCCAGGTCCCAGTCCAGCAGCAGGTTCTCCCGCTCGGCGTCTCGGATGATCCGCTCGCGGTTGCGGCGGAACTGAGGGTCGTGGGGCGGGAGGAGGAGGAGGCGGGCCAAGGCGCGCTGGCGGAACTCCTCGATGAGGCCGCGGTCACCGAAGTCGGAGTCCACCCGCCAGTGGGGCGCGACCGGGCCGAGGTAGACGACGCGGACGTGACCCCGGGGAGGAGCCTGCTCTGCGGTGGGCTGAATCGACATGGGGCGAGTCTAAGGGCTGGCCCTAAGGGCCCGCCGGTCGTGTGGTCGCTCGGCTCCTGAGGCGGTTGGCCGCGCTGATCACCGCGGCCAAACTCGCGTCGAGGATGCTCGAATGGATCCCCACCCCCCAAACCTGCTCGCCGTCGGGGCCGGTAGCTTGCACGTAGGCCGCCGCGCTGGCCTCGCTACCGGCCGTGAGGGCGTGCTCGTGGTAGTCCTCGACCGCCAGCTCGATGCCCAGCTCCGCTCTGATGCCGTGGACGATGGCGTCGACCGGGCCGTTCCCCTGACCCGACAGCGTCCGGTGCTGGCCGTCAACGAGGACCTGGGCGACCACGAAGGTACCTTTTTCACCTGAGGAGACCTCGCTCGAGATGAGCCTGATGCCGGCGTCCTCGGGTAGATAGCTCGTGGCGAAGGCGTCCCACAGTTCGCCCGGCTTGATCTCGGTCCCGCTGGCTTCGGTGATGGCCTGGACCTGCTTCGAGAACTCGACTTGCAGGGCTCGGGGCAGATCCAACCCGTGCTCGGCGTCCATCAGGTAGGCCACGCCGCCCTTGCCGGACTGGCTGTTGACCCGGATGATCGCCTCATAGGTCCGGCCCACGTGCTTCGGGTCGATCGGCAGGTACGGGACTTCCCACGATGCGTAGTCGTCGGACAGGGCGTCCATGCCTTTCTTGATGGCGTCCTGGTGCGACCCCGAGAAGGCCGTGTACACCAGGTCGCCGGCGTAGGGGTGGCGCGGGTGGACCGGCAGACGGTTGCAGTACTCGGCCACCCGGCGCAGGTGGTCGATGTCGTGCAGGTCGAGCTTCGGGTCGACTCCCTGGGAAAAAAGATTGAGCGCCAGGGTCACCACGTCCACGTTGCCCGTTCGCTCTCCGTTGCCGAACAGGGTTCCTTCCACTCGGTCTGCGCCGGCCAGCTGCGCCAGCTCTGCGGCGGCGACCGCGGTGCCGCGGTCGTTGTGAGGGTGCACGCTCAACACGATCGAGTCTCGGTTGCGAACCGTCGTCGAGAAATACTCGATCACGTCGGCGTAGGTGTTGGGCCCGAACATCTCGACCGTGTTGGGCAGGTTGAGGATGATCTTGCGGTCGGGCGCCGGCTCCATCACCTCCATCACCGCTTCGCAGATCTCGACCGCGAAGTCGGGCTCCGTTCCCGTGAAGCTCTCGGGCGAGTACTC
>PMHU01000165.1 GCA_003156795.1 Acidimicrobiaceae bacterium | reverse complement strand
TCCGGGAGATCGTCGGCGCCACCGACTTGCCCCCGCACGTGGAGCCGAACGTGGAGCCCCGATGACCTCCCAGCCCACACAGCCCACTCAGCCCACCCGCGTCGTCGACGCCCACGTGCACATCTGGGACCCGGCTCGCACCGACTGGTACCCGTACCTGGCGTGGCCTCCCGAAGGCGGCGTCGGTGACGAGTCGAGAATGTTCCGACGATTCGATGTCGACACCTACAAGACCGAGTCAGCGAAGTGGAACGTCGAGAAGTTCGTCAACGTCGCCGCCGCGACCGGTCCTCACTCGGTCGACGAGACCATCGAGCTCGATAACAACGCGGAGGCCAGCGGTGGCCCGGACGCCATCATCGGCGGTCTGCCGCCAACCGAGACGGTGGCTGAGGCCATCGGGCTACTCGACCGGCAGATGGCCGCTTCGCGCTTCCGTGGGGTCCGTCCGATGGGCGGCATGAAGGCTCCGCTCCCGGACCGCGAAGTGCTCGAAGCGCTAAGGGACCGGAACCTGCTGTTCGAAGTGATGACTCATGCCGACCAGCTTCGAGAGGCAGCCACGCAGCTCGCCGGCTTCGACGACCTGATCGTCGTCATCGAGCACACCGGATGGCCCCGTTCGAATTCCGACGACGAGCGCACCCTATGGCGACACGGCATCGACGCCCTCGCCGACCTAGGCGACAACGTCTTGTGCAAGCTGTCGGGCCTCGCCATGCCATTGCAGTCCGTAGGCGTCGACGCATTGGCTCCGTGGCTCGAGTACGCCATCGAGGCGTTCGGCGTGGACCGGTGCATGTTCGCCAGCAACTTCCCCGTCGACGCCCAGTTCGGCACCTTCGACGAGCTGTACACCACGTTCAGCGACGTGACAGCCGTCCTAGACAGCGAAGCCCGCGACAAGCTCTTCGCCGGCAACGCGGAGCGCGTCTACCGCTGCTAGCTGGGCTGTTCACCCGATGGGATGGAGCCCCAGAAGGACGGCTCACGTTCGAAACGTCAGGGGGCCCGGAGCCTGCTCGCCCCCCTGTGTCGGTCTGGGCGGTACCACGGCGACGGTGCCTTGGGCCGCGCAGACCAACCGACCGTTGTTGCTCACATCGACCCGGACGACAACGGTTCGCTTCGACATGGAGACGATGTTCGCTTCCGCGATCATCGGTCCCGGGCGAGCCGGCGCAAGGAAGTTCAGCTTGAAGTCCAGCGTGGCCGGCCACGAACCTCGCGCGATAACCGGGAAGCACACCGCGCCCAAAGCGTGGTCGATCAGCGCCGACACCACACCACCGTGGGCGGCACCGAAAGGGTTGAGGAGCTCGTCGGTAATCGGCAACTCGCACGTCAGCCGGCCCGGTTCCACCGAGGTCGTCTGGATCTTGAGATACCGAGGCAGCCCACCCCCGACCGTCGAGTCGGAGTAACGGCCGCTGCGCACCATGGCTTCGGCGATCTCACGGTCAAAGTGTTCGAACATTCGTGTCTCAGCGATGGGCGAAGGCTAGTTGGCATCGCCGACCGCGGCCCGACTCGCGGCGCGAGAACGCCGCCGAGGTGTCAGTGACCAACGACGGCGAGGCCCGCCTCGGCGACCTCCTGGTCCTGGGAGTAGTGGCCGCCACTCACGCCGATGGCGCCGACTATGGCTCCGTCGATGATGATGGGATACCCGCCTCCGAAAATCACGAGACGGTCTATGCCCGACGGCGCCCCCGCGGCGAGAGGAGCATCGTCCTTGATGAAGTCGAACCATCCGTGGGTCGGCATGCCGAAGCCGACCGCGGTGTAGGCCTTGTCCTGTGCGATCTGTACCCCCAGCAGGGCGGCGCCGTCCATCCGGCTGAACGCCTTGAGGACGCCGCTTTCGTCGAGAACCGCGATGTTCATCGGTACTCCTAGCTCGTGGGCCTTCTTGTCGGCGGCAATGATCATGCGCCTGGCCAGGTCTGCGCTGACGCTGTGCTTCTGGAACGTCTCAGCCATTGGGGATCCTCCTGTCTATTTCGGGTCGCGGCCGAATCGGGCCTCGAGGTCGCGCACTTCAGCCATGCCCAGGGTGTCGACGAACTCGGCGATGGTCGGAAGGTCGGCCAGCATGGCGCCGGGGGTGCCGTCGCGCCGTAGCGCGGCCAAATACGAGCGCACAGCCGTGGCGGCCGAAAGCAGCGCCCCGATCGGGAAGATGACGATCCGGTATCCGAGTTCGTTGAGCCTGGCCAGGCTCACCGGGGGCGTACGACCGCCCTCCGCCCAGTTGAACAGCAGTGGAACACCCGCGAATTCGCGGGCGATCACCGCGACTTCCTCTTCGCTCTCTGGAGCTTCGACGAACAGCACGTCTGCTCCGGCTTCGAGATAGCCGGCCGCCCGGCGCAGGGCCCCGTCCAGTCCCTCGACGGCGCGGGCGTCGGTGCGGGCGATGACCACGAAGTCGGGGTCGGTGCGGGCGGCGACCGCGGCGCCAATCTTGGCCGCCATGTCGGATGCCGGTACCAACACCTTGCCGCTCAGATGGCCGCAGCGCTTGGGCATCACCTGATCCTCCAGGTGAACACCCGCCACTCCGGCCCTTTCGTAGTCGCGCACCGTGCGGATCACGTTGATGGGGTTCCCGTAACCGGTGTCGGCGTCGGCAATCACCGGGACGGCCACGCACCCAGCGATCCGACGGGCATTATCGATCATCTCGCTGCCAGACAGAAGGCCGATGTCGGGACGGCCGAGCAGGCTGGCACTAGTACCGAATCCCGTCATGTAGACAGCCAGGAAACCGGCCTCCTCGATCAGCCGGGCCGACAGCGCGTCATAGGCACCCGGTGCGACCACTGTCTCGCGACTAGCGAGCAACTCCCGCAGCTGGCGGGGTCCCGATGGTGCCTCTAGCAGCCCGGCCACGACGGCACCCTAGCGTCGCTAGGCGCCGGCCTCGGCTTGAGTGTTGTCAGCGCGGCACTCGGTGCTGCTAGTCGGATTTAGGTCACTCTCCGGTCGACCGACGGAAAGCGGATTCGCTGATCATGGTTTACCTTCTGAGTCAGTGTCCTACGGTGCAAACCCTGCCGGGCCGGCTTTCGCCGAGCGTCTGCTCCAAGTGATCGAGGGCGGGCGCCGGACGGCTACTTACAAGCTGGCGGTCCTGTTGGCCATTCTGGAGCTATGCGCCAAGAAAAGTGATCCGAACGGCTGTCCGCCGCCCGTTCTCTACAAGAGACATCGCAGAGGAAGTCGCAGCCCTGTACTGGCCACAGGTAATCCCTTTCGCCGATGTGAGTTTGGGTGCGATCGATCTCCGTCAGATCTCGAACAAGCGGGCCACAATCGTTGACGCCATTCGGAGTCTTCGAGGTCGGGCCGCGGCCGTCGGGGCCACCTCCCTTCACCTGGCCCGAAGCTCGTTGCGCCAAGACTACGAACGAACGATTGACCGGATCGAGAAGGTTGTAGCCGAACAACCTCTTCCGCGCCTCCAGTCGGTTGGAAGCAGCCAGGAGCAGTTCCCCTTCATCTACGAGATCGACTGGGTGGCGGAAGAGACGTTCATCCGCAAGGGACCTAGGGGGCGCCCCATTTGGATGCTTCCCGGTGCCGGCGACGAGTTGATCCGCCTCGCCCCACTGATTAGGCCCTTCGCTCAAATGCAGTGGACCCGGATGGTGGCGAACTTTAACGGCGTCGCCAAATCCGAACAGGATCTGCACGACCATCTCTTCGGCTCGGAACGGCTGGCTCCTCCCTCGGAACTTAGACAGGGTCTCGCGGCCCTTCAAATCGGCAGGTGCTTCTACTGTGGCGATCTCCTTCCGCCCAAATCCGAGGTCGACCATTTTCTTCCCCGAGTGCGGTCAAACCTGGATTCGATCGAGAACCTGGTCCTAGCCGACCGTCGTTGCAATAACGACAAGAGGGACGTGCTGCCCGGATTGGCCTTCGTCGAATCGTGGACCAAGCGGAATATGGACTTCGCACAGCCACTCGTCCAGATCGCCCACGATTCGAAATGGCTGTCCGACCCGAATTCTACCCGGGCTGTCGCGAGGTCCCTCTACGGACATCTCCCTCCTGATCTCACCCCGTTCTGGCTTGGGCTGAAGACCGTTGCGTCGGGCCAGCCGTCCGCAGTCATCGGAGCGCTGGAGATTTGGATCGACGGCGTCTGATCCAACTCGGATTGCCTAGCGTCAGCCGGCGAGCATCGAGGCGACCTCGAAGAACTCGGCCGGCATCGAATGGTCCAGCTTCCATGTCACGGCCATAGGACGGCTGCCGGTATGGGTGACATACCTAGCCGGGCCGAGGAAGAAGTAGGGCTGAGTACCGAACTCTCCATCATTGGTCTCCCGGCAGAAGAGCAGCACCCGGCTGCCTTGCGCGACGTGGTTGATATATCGCTGCCCAGTCGGGGACACGTCACTGGTCGTGCTCTGAGACTCCCAGTGGATCAGGTCAGGGCTAATGGCATAGTCGCGGTACATGGTCGTCGGCGAGTAATCCCGTTCACTCTTGGACAGCGTGAAGGTGAAGATGTCGGCCCGCTCCTCGACCGAGAAGCGCACTCCTTCCCGGTCGCTGTTCGGTGGCCGGTTGACGGTGGCCCGGCCCACGGCAGCTAGAAGCTCCTCCCTCGTATATCGGCAGTGCACCCACAGGGGAACCGAGTCCATACCCGTGAGGCGCACCGTNNGACCTGAGGCGCACCGGTACGTGTGCCACTAACTCACCTGCCACCTCCAGCACCTCGACGATCTCCCGGCGGGCAACGGGGTTTGCCCATAGTTGCTGCCACCCAGCCGCATTGTCGGAGAACCCGCCGGCGTCGGGCCAGAGGGTGAAATAGAGCATGAGCAGCAGACGGACCTCTCTTTCTCCTAGCTCCTGGAGATGCGGAGCGGGCGCGGCGAGCACCTCCTTCCACACCGACAACCGTTCGTGATCGTCCACGTGCAGGAAGCGAGAGGCCCGCTTTAGCAACCGGTCCTCGTCCGGGCCGGGCGGGGACGCTTCCAGTCCAGCCGCCCGGCGCAGCGCGGTCCACGAGTGGCGGGGGTAAACCGCCGCCGGCTCCCGACCTGAGGCCCGCAGATACTCGGCCAGGGAAAGGTCCCCGTAACTACGCACATCCTCGACCAGCTGAGGCCGGCGCATGGTCACCTGGGCCTTTACATTGTCGAGCACCAACTCCCGGGCCACTCGGTCCAGCCGGATGGAGCTACCTGCGGGTAGGAAGGGAAAGCCATGCTCGATCTGGCGGACCAGCTCCGAGCGGGACGCCCCCGTGAGGGCGCGGTAGCGGACGTCCCAGCGGAAGCGCCGGTCGTGCTGACCTACGAAATCCAGCACGGTAAGGCAGGCCTTTCCGGCAGTGCGGCGCAACCCCCGGCCCAGCTGCTGGAGGAAAACGGTGGCGCTCTCGGTGGGACGGAGGAAGAGGACGGTGTCGATCTGGGGTACGTCGAGGCCTTCGTTGAAGAGGTCGACGGCGAACACGGCTTTCACCTGGCGATCCCTCAGTTGGCGCAGAGCTGCAGCCCGGGTCTCAGCATCGGTGCTGGCGTCGACCGCGACGGCTGCGATGCCGGCTTCGTTGAAGACCCGGGCCATGTAGTGGGCATGGTCGACTGAGACACAGAAGCCGAGGGCTCGCATGGCGCCAACGTCGGTGACGATTTCCCGAAGGTTGCGGATTATGATCGCGGCGCGCCCGTCGTTGCCTGTGTACAGGTTCGATAGGCCGGCCACGTCGTAGGCCCCCGAGCGCCAACCGACGCCGCGCAGGTCAGTGGCATCGGCGATGCCGAAGTAATGGAACGGGCAGAGCAGGTCCTGCTCCAATGCGTGCCACAAGCGCAGTTCGGTGGCCACCTGACCGTCGAACCACTGAGTTACATCTCCCCCGTCGGCTCGCTCTGGCGTGGCCGTGAGACCGAGTAGGACTCGGGGTTGCACGTACTCGAGCAGGCGCCTGTAGGTCGCACCCTCGGCGTGATGGAACTCGTCCACTATGACCACGTCGAACTGTTCCGGCTGGACGGACACCAGCGCGTCGGCATGCAGGCTCTGGATCGATGCAAACACGTGGCGCCACTCGCTCGGCCTCCTCCCGCCTACCCACACTTCGCCGAAGCTGCCGTCGGTCATCACCGCGGCGAAGGTGAGCCGGCTCTGTTCGAGGATCTCTCGCCGGTGAGCCACGAACAGCAGCGACAGACCACCCAACTCTGCGACCAGCCGGCGGTAGTCGAGGGCGGCGACCACTGTTTTGCCGGTACCGGTGGCAGCGACGACCAGGTTGCGCCAACGTTCGTGGACCTTGCGTTCCACCTCGAGCTGATCGAGCATGACCTGCTGATAGGGATAAGGAGTGACCTCGAGTCCGGCGATCGATACCGGAGTCGGACCGCTTGCACTCTGCAGCGCCCGATCCAATCTTGGTCCGTCGCGATCGGGATCGTAGATCTCGAAGCGGGAATCAGCCCAGTAGGAGTCGAACGTTGCCGCGAACTTGTCCAGAAGAAGGGGCGTGTCGCCCTTGGACAGGCGCACGTTCCACTCCAGGCCATCGACCAGAGCCGAGCGGGACAGGTTGGACGAACCGACGTAGCCCGTATCCCAACCTGAGGCCCGGTGAAACAGCCACGCCTTAGCGTGCAGGCGGGTGGTCCGTGTCTCATAGCTGATCTTGACCTCGGCTCCCCGCTTGACCAGCTCATCCACCGCCCGGCGCTCGGTGGCACCGACATAAGTAGTAGTGATGACTCGGAACGGCCGGCCCCGTCTCTGGTGATCCTCGATGGCGTCAGTGAGGAGTCGAAGACCCTGCCACTTGATGAAGGCGCACAGCAGGTCGATCCGGTCAGCCGAAGCCATCTCAGTAGCCAGTTCCTCGTGCAGTGCCGGCTCGTTTCGCGCGTTGATTAGCAGGTCGGCGCGGCGCAATGGATTCTGCGGTCGGTTAGTCGGGGGCCCCACCGATTGGAGCATCCTCGGTCCGTCGGCGGCGAGGTCGTCTCTGTCGGCTCGACGCGTTTCGTCTATGAGTCGATTGAGGAGATCGTTGACGACAGCTAGGCGGCGATCGATGGGCAGCGAGTCGAGGACCCGAGCGGTCACTTTCTCGAGATGAGCGGCCAGGACCTCGGTCGTTTCGGCCGGATCGACCTGCGAGGTCTCAGTTTCAAGTCCGGACTTCAGGATGAGAGCATCGAGACCGGCCGTGATCAGCTCGTCGTACGCCCCGCCCTCCAACTGGCCATCCACGGCTGAGACCGTACTTCGGTGGAAAAAG
>PMHU01000072.1 GCA_003156795.1 Acidimicrobiaceae bacterium | reverse complement strand
ACCGTCAAGCTTCATAATCACCCCGTCCGGCCGACGGGGAGATGCCCACCAAGACAGATCCCCGTCTGTGGCGGGCCTACCTGCTCAAAGAGGGCCTGCGCTATGCCGTCACCGTCAAAGGCGAAGAGGGCAAGGTGGCCCTCGACGCCTGGATTGGCTGGGCTCGCCGATCTCGCCTGCCGGCCTTCGTAGAACTTCAACGCAAGATCGTCGACAACCGAGCGGCCATCGAAGCCTCCAGGGACACCGGACTGTCCAACGCCTTAGTCGAGTCCGCCAACACCAAGATCCGCCTCATCACCCGAATCGCTTTCGGCTTCCACGGACCCAAACCCCTCATCGCCCTAGCCATGCTCTCCCTCGGCGGCTACTGCCCAGACCTACCAGGCCGAAACCGACCCACGGAATAGACAGGAGAGCCGAATATTCGGCGTGCGTGGACAGATCAGCCGTGGCGACGGCGTAGTAGTTCGACCATCTCTGCTTCCACGTCGAGGCCGGAGGCGGCTTTCACCAGGAGCGCCGCGAACTCGCGGTCATCGGGCGGAAGCAAAGCGGAGCCGTCTTCACCATTGCGATCCAGAATCCACTTGGCGAGCAAAAAGCCTGTCCTCTTGTTGGCTTCGCCGAACGCTTGGGCCTTCGCCACCCGATAAGCGATGACCGCCGCCGCGGTGACTGGATCGTCGATGCCGCCGATCGCGTCCAGAGCGCGTTGCAGCCGGTCGAACTCGTCTGGCTCGTCGAACCATTCATCGTCTTGGCGGGCGAGACGATTGAACGCGACGGCCAGCTCTAGGCTCGGTCGTCTCAATGGTCGTGGAGGTAGGCGAGCAGTTCCCGGTAGGTAACCACCTGCTCATCGAGCCAGGCGCGCTCCTCTGGGGGCAGGTCCTTGAGGACCTTCTCAGCCACAATGCGCTCGGCCTGACTCACACCTCAAGGATACCGATTCCAGGCGACACCGACCTGATGTGGGAACATTCTGGATGCTGGAGCAGGCTCGTCGCCCAACAACCGATCCCGTCCGAGATCGCCGACTCGGCATCGCAGCTTGGCTAGGCCGTTGCCGGCTGGCAGGCGCGAGATGGAGTCTTATGCGTCCGTAGTGAAACGTCCGACGGCGATTCGGGGGGTCATTCCTGTGGATCGTCACTTCCGGTCCATGGCCAAGGATGCTGTCGGAGCAAAGCGACCGCCACTGCAGCGCCCACGGCAAACGCCTTGAACTCGGTCTCGTTTTCGGATGAGCCGATCCATTGATCACCGACCGCCAACCACTAAGCACCATTTCTCACCGTCTTCGCGGGCCGACCAGTTCCTGGCGGAACGAATGCATTCAGGCAAGCAATGGCGTCCTCGACCGTCAATAAGGGTCTGCCGTTTCCGCTCGTTCCCGGCCGCCGTCTGTTCTGAAAGTCGCTCACCAACCCAAGAACCCAGTCTCTGACCTCCACATAGGTAGGGGTATGCCGCGAGTCGGGATGAAGATAACGGTGCCCGATCTCTATGCCGACTCGGTCGCGTTGCACGTCAAGTCGTGATCAGACGACCGAGCCCGAGAGCGAACAATCTGGTGCGCGCCGATACCGGTCATACCGGCCCCTTTGTCGCAGGGGCACCCAACTTCCTTTTCGTCAGGTGGTCCCACGCGATCAGGTCCCGGGTCGAGTCCTGCCGTCCATCCCGACTCGGACGGCTGGTGAAGGCGGGCCACATCTGTGAGGCCGTAGGAACCCTGACCAGCCGATGGCGCTCACTCTTGCTCGGCTTTCCCCTCCGACAGGAGGGCCTCGTACCCTCGGCTAATGGCGTTGCGGATGCGGACGTCCACTTCCCAAGGCCACTCGGCGTCGGCCCACGCACGGTCGGCTGGTACACCAAGTCCAGCGAGTGTCCGGACGGTCTCCACGATCTCGGCCATCTCATCTCGTTGTGTCTGGACGAACTTGCGATTCACCGTCGTCCCGTGGCCTGGGATCGCCAGCGTGTGTTCAGTCATCAATTCGAGCACCGTGTCGAGGGTGGCCGGCCATTCAAGGGGCCAGGAATCCATCCCTATCCAGGGTTTCGCCGACTCTTCGATGAGGTCTCCGGCGATAAGCACGTCCGCGTCCATGACGCGGACCACAATGTCGCCCGAGGTATGGCCACGGCCTGGGAACATCAGTTCAAGTACGCGGTCGCCCAGATCCAGCACACGTCTGTCGGCGAAGGTCTGGTCTGGGATCACGATTTCGGTGACTGCTACCTCGGCCCTGTGGGGATCATCCGGGGACTCGGCGAAACGCAGCTTCATCCGCTCGCCTTGATCGGTCAGCCAGCTAGCGGCCTCCTGGTGAGCATGAATCGGCACGTCTCGAATGACTTCCCGGAACGCGGCATTGCCGAACGTGTGGTCCCAGTGCCAGTGACTGTTCACTACGTGGGCCACGGGCCCGACGCCGAGTCGATCCAGGTCCGTAAACACGTTGCGTCCGGCTGCACTAGAGCCATGTGTGTCCACCACAACTAGCCCGCGTTCACTCCCGACCGCAGTCACGTTGACGTCCATCCATTCGTAGCGCGCTACCCAGACGCGATCCGCTACCTCCACGAACTCCGGCACGACACGACCATAGCTCCGACTTGGCTCTCCAAGCCTCGCGTCAATACCTCGAGGAATGACTCCTCGACGCCGTATGCCACGGCGAGTGTGCCGATGGGATCGGCAGTCTGGCTGAGAGAGAGCGAAGGACGGCGGGGAATCGCCACGCTGTCAATCATGCCTCCGCTGGCTGAGCCAGATCGCCGTTCCTGAAGAAGCGCCTCATGTCAAGAGCCTTCGACGGAGTCGATGTCGATGTTGGTAGTGCGTTGTCGGTGATGGGGTTGATGTCGGGGCGCGTGTGAGCGTCCGCGGTGGGTCCCATGGTGGTTGCCGGGTGGGAGGGGCGGTCAAGGCCGGCCCGTTAGGGCCGCCCGTTGGGGGAGCCTTGACGGTCCCGGTGGTTCAGTTGTCGCCAGCCACCATCAGCTCGGACCGCCCGGCCGGGCGGTCGTGGTCAGCAATGGGGTGGACACAGCAGGCCTCATCATGGCGCTCGTGTTGAGCTAGGCGACCGAAGAACTCGGCGCCGGCCATTCCTTCGCGCTGGTTCGCATGATGGGATACGGCACAGCCAGACGGGCTCATTCAACTCGACGGCCACGCCACCTTGGTGGGGGCCACGGCGATCTTCGAGCGCGCATCCTGGCTGTGTCCGAGCCTGCTCAAGCGGCCTCTGTTTCCAGGCAGCGGATGACGCCGTCTCGCAGCCCGTAGAAGACCAGGGTGAGCAACCTTCTCGCCGCCGCCACGCGGGCGATCTTCTTGCCGCGCCGCTCGGCGATACGCATATAGGCCGGGGCGATCGGCGCCCCACCGTGATATCTCGACACCGACTCGACCGCGGCCCATCTGACGATGGTCGATCCCTGTTTGGTGATCCCGCCGCTGCGGGACTTGGTGTCGGACTCGTGCAACTTCGGGGTCATCCCGGCCCACGAGCACAAATGCCGGGCGGACGGGAGCCGGGAGATGTCTCCGATCTCGGCCACCAAGATCGCCGCGGTGACCGGTCCCACCCCGTGCAAGGCTTGGATGGCCCGATAACCAGCGTGGTCTTTGAGCTGGCCGGCGATCTCGCGTTCGACCATGACCAGCTCCCGGTTGTAGGCCTCCAGCAGGTCGCGTAGCGACTTCACTCTCAGCCCGTGGTTGCCGGGAAAGTCCATCTCATCCAATAGGCGCTGGCCGCCCGGTCCGAACATGTCATCCAGTGTCGGCAGGATGCCCAGCTTGGCCATCACCGCGTGCACCTGCGCCTTGGCCGAGGTCCGCAGCGCGGTCAGCTTCGCCCGGTAACGGACCAGCTCCCGCAAGTCGCGCACCTCCGACGGGGCGATCCACGCCTCCGGCAGATCATTACGACGCAGCCGGTGGGCCAGCTCAGTGGCGTCCTTGACGTCGTTCTTCACCCGGCGGGTGTCCCAATGCAAACCGAGAGGGTGCACCAGATGCACCCGAGCGCCCTCCGCTTCAAGCACGTCGGCAGCCCAATACCACCCGTAACATGCCTCCAAGGCCACCTCCGGGTCCGGGCCCGCCTCGGCCAACGTCATAGCCAACGCCACCGGATCATTGTCGATCTTCGACACCTTCAGCACCTCGCCGGCGTCGTTCATTCGTACGATCACCGACCGGCGTCGATGCAAGTCGATACCGACATATTGTTGTTCGCGTTCCACCAGGGTCTCCTTCCGTCGTTTGCGGGTTGGTGTGGAAACCCCGAGTTTGCTCTGCACTCTCGGTTCCCGTCGACGGGAGGAGCTCTGGCGGACCGCAACCGAACTGGCCATCACAAACCTTCTACAGCTCGGCGCCCCGGCCCCGCACCACCAGGCCCGGTCACGCGAAAGCGGCGCTGCGCTTCTTCATGGCATCAACTCGGAGCGGCTCGGGGGAGGCGATGACACCTTTGTGGCCCGCCCGAGATGGAGTGATCCGCGTGGGAACGTTAAGGGCGTTCAGGCCTTCGCTTCGCAGTCAGCGGCGTGGTTAATCTCCAACCTCCTAGAATACCTTCAGGTGTTACAACTTCAGCGTCTTCGGCCACGACGTACTGCGATGCAACTCGCTGTCGCCTGTTTATTGTCCTCTAGTTGCCAGTCCTCGTCAGGGTTAGCACCTGGCATCAAGATTGTCTCCGCGACGCAAGCTGACAGGTCGCAGCTTATCTCCGCCTTTGCGGCTTACTCAACGTTCGAAAGTACATCTTCGATTGCGGGAATAGAATCTTCATACCCACGTATCGCTTACGATAAAGGTACGGGTACCTTCTGGGCGTTAGCCACGTTTATTCCAAGTCCCGGACTGCCCGCCGACGAGCAGGACGAGTTTGCCCCACCCGAGAATACTGGAATCTTTAGCCGGATGGCCGACAGTTCCTGGACCGAGCAGCTTAGCGGCACCAACCCGTTTCCATGCCCCCTAAGCGTGGTCCCTAACAGCATTTGGCCTGCCTGGCATCTAAGCTTATTATCAGCGTCACAATGCAAGAATGTCTTCTCGCCTCCTTCACCCCGCTAAAGGTAGACGTCCTCGAATGCACGGGGAGTGCCGTAGAGAGCCTCGACGCTGAAGTCCGAGAGGCCTGCCGTCGCCTTCTCGACGCGACCCCCGGCTAACGCTCATGCCGCAGGCTCCGCACGGATGGGGCGGGCTCGCAGGCGGAGTCGTGTTTGGAGGGTTCTGCGCGTTGGGTCATCATGAACTATGCCCGCAACCGATCTTCTCGATGTTCCGCTCACGGACCTGGAACGGCGTGTCCTTCTCGGTGGCATAGCCGAATGGGGCGGTCCCGCTAACTGCACTGAGGAGTTCGCCGTTGCGATGGGCTTTCGCAGCGTCGCTGACCTGTACGAGACCAGCGAGCGCCCTTACAAGTCCCTGAAGGGTGCTCAAGCTCTCACCCAAGTCGATTGGGTTCGGGTATTGCTTATGACCGAGATTGTCTTCGTGAGCAATGTGGTTGGATCTGGCTGGGACTGGCAATCCACAGTCGGAGTTCCAGACAGCGAGACCATCGCGCTCATCCAGGGCATCCAACTGAAGATCCCATTGGCGGGGGTCGTCGGCATCGTGTTCGGTACCCGAAGCGCCTGATCGTTTCATCTGTTGCGCCCGCGAAGTAAGACGCTGCTGCACCGCTGCCGCGCCATAACGACGGCTCGGGGCGCGGCCGGCCTCGGCCCGGGTGGAACAGAACGAGCGAGCAGAACGGTCGGTGCGTCGTCGGCCTGCGCGATGTCTGCGTGCACGATGTCTGAGCGCGACGTCGCGATGTCTGGCGTGCGCGATCCGTGCGCGATCCGTGCGCGAACGGGCCGTAATTCGGTGACAGCCGCTGGCACCCGCCGAACGCGAAAGTCCTAGTCAGAGGCCCAATTGCCGGGGAACACCTGTTCGGAAAAGTCACCTGAACCGCCCTTTCAAGGCGGCAGCACGGGTTCGAATCCCGTTGGGGTGCCAATCTGATGTCGCGAGACATCGGAAACCGTTGGGTTGTTTGTAGCTGTGAGGGATCGCTCGGGCGGCCATCTCCGCGTTGCAGATCGGATGTTCGGGGTCGCCGACCGTCTGCTGGGATCGGCTATTTGTCGAGGAGGAGATCGTCAGGGACTAGACGAAACGGTTGCGCCCGTGTATAGCTGTCGCATGACTGAGGTCCCGCCTGGTTGCGACCCTACTCAGCCCGACGGAGAGTGGACCGACCCGGACCTTGACGGGGCCGCCCGCGCCGTGCGAGTCGTATTCGCGGCGCCACGGATCGCCCGAGAGAAGGGACAAGCGGCGCGCCAGGACATGGCCACCAAACATTCAGTGGCGAGCCGCGTGCTGGTCAGTAAGTTGACTGGCTGACATCCATTCGATGAGGGAGGAGCGTCCACCCGATCCTGGCGGCAAGGAGTCTGTCGCGCCCGACCCCGTCGATCAGGCCAGCGGGTCAGAAGGCGAGTCGAAGCAGGCCGATTGGCGGTCGCCCAGTGCTCATCCTGCAGAACTTGTAGCGACTGAGTGCCCGGCCGAGATCTCTCGGACTGCAGGTGGACTCGACCATCCCGCGGATGGGGTGGAAGTCGTGCGTGGACCGTTGTATGTAACTGGCTGGGCGGTCGTACATCCGCATCCCGTGTCGCGCGTCGACATCTTTGTCAACGGCGTCCAGATGGCCCGGGCGCGCCTCGGATTACCAAGACCAGACGTCAATGTGGTACTCGATGTACCCGAAGCAGCCATTGCCGGGTTCGAGACATGGGTCGACCTCGCCGCGCTTGACAACGTCACCGAGCGCGCCACGATCGAAGCGGTCGTCGGTACCACTGACGGTGCCGAAACACTACTCGGCCGACGCGAGATTGCAATCGTTCCAGGAGACCTTCGGCCTCAACGCCTGAGGGTGTTTCGGCACAGCCAGGCGCGCACACCCCGGCTGAAACAACCTCGGTTTCTCATCTTCGCACACGACCTCCGGCGCGGCGGCGCGCAACTCGCATTGCTCGACGTCCTCGCCGGCATTCAGCCGGCCGGCGCGACTGTCATCGCTCCTGAGGACGGGCCAATGAGATCCGAAGTCGAAACCATCGGCGCCCGCATCGAGCTCCAAGCCAATCCGCCGCTCGATCGGCACGACGCGTATCAACGAGCCGTTGACGATCTCGTGAGCCACTTCGCTCCCGGAGAATTTGACGCGGTCATTGTCAACACGCTGATCCCATTCTGGGCGGTGGACGTAGCACGCCGCCTTGGGTTACCGGTCGTCTGGCTTGTGCACGAACAGGGACCGCTGTCCATCTTCTGGGCTTCCTGGATGGGCGAGAGTAGCCGCCTTGCCGTATTCGATCGAGCCGAGGCCGCCTTCCACGAAGCAGACGAGATCGTCTTGGTCAGCGCCGCCACCGAGCACCATTACCGCAACTATCGGCCCGGCTCCGACTTCGTCGTTATCAACAATGCCATAGATGTGGCCGACCTGACTGCACGACTCCGCGGCGTGCGGCGGTTTGACGTGCGCACCCGGCTAGGTGTCGAACAGGACACCCCCGTCGTGGTGTGCGTCGGCGCTATCGTGCCCCGCAAAGGCCAAGCCGTGCTAGTCCAGGCCTTCCCACTGATCCGCAAGCAACACCCTGATGCCCACCTTGTGCTCGCCGGCGCCTTGGGTGGGCCGTACGAGAGCGGACTGCGCCGCTACGTTGCCGCTCGGGATCTCACCGACAGCGTCCACATCCTTCCGTTTTCCAGTGACGTGGTGCCCTGGTACGCGATGGCCGACGTCGCAGTCAGCGCATCCGATGACGAAGTGCAACCCGGTGTCTTGCTCGAGGCAATGGCCTGCGGCGTTCCCGTCGTTGGCACCGACGTCGGTGGCGTCTCCGAAATAGTCACGGACGGAGAAACCGGGTTCCTGTGCGAGCCGTCCAACGTTGTCAGCCTGGCCGCCGCCATTGATCGGGCGCTACGAGCCTCAGACGACGAGCGGGCGGCCATTATCAACTCTGCGCGTACGCGGGTGCTCGACCGGCACGATTCAGGTCGGCGCCGGGCCGCATACGCCGGCGTCATACGACGACTTCTGAATGAGGACGACACCTTCGGCGCCGACGCGTAGTTGAGCTCCGAGGAACGCAACGGCAGCCGGGTGTGGAGGGCGGTGGCACCCGATCGCCAATTACACCGCCCTTTGCCGGATCAGTGGGTCCGCTGGTTGTAGCTCCCCCGGCTAGTCTGGGGTGGAGGCTGGCTCACTCCTGGACCGGCTCGCCCGTCCGGGGTCCGCGGCCATGATCCCTCCTCGAAGGCGTGAGTCCGCGGTTGTGACACTTCGGCGGCTTATGATCGATCCGCCGCACAGGGAGCTGGCAATTGCGCATACTGATACTCGGAGGCGACGGCTACCTGGGATGGCCTTGCGCCCTCCACCTGTCAGCGGCCGGCCATGAGGTGGGCGTGCTCGACAACCTGGCCCGGCGGGCCTGGGACCGTGAGCTCGGGTACGAGAGCCTGGTACCGATCGCCGCACTGCCGGATCGGATCGACGCCTGGACGCGCGTATCCGGCCGACGGATGGACGTCTTCGTCGGCGACCTTCGCGACGCAGGTTTCGTGCACGCCTCCTTGCGCGCCTTTAGGCCCGACACGGTCGTCCACTTCGGCGAGCAACGGTCCGCTCCATACTCGATGATCGATCGGGAGCACGCCGTCTTCACCCAGGTCAACAACGTGGTCGGCACGCTCAATGTGGTCTTCGCCATCGCAGAGCTAGACCCTCGGATCCACCTGATCAAGCTGGGCACCATGGGCGAGTACGGCACCCCGAATATCGACATCGAGGAGGGTTGGCTGACGGTTTCCCACAAAGGGCGGACCGACCGGGTCCTCTACCCCAAACGAGCTGGTTCCATGTACCACCTCTCCAAGGTCCACGACAGCCACAACGTCGAGTTCGCCTGTCGGACCTGGAACCTGAGAGCCACCGACCTCAACCAGGGTGTGGTGTACGGCCACTGGACAGAGGAGTCCGGCTGCGATCCAGTGTTGGCCACCCGCTTCGACTACGACCAGGTCTTCGGTACCGTCCTCAACCGCTTCGCCGTCCAGGCCGCCATCGGTTATCCCCTGACCGTCTACGGAGCCGGCGGCCAGACCCGAGGTGTGATCAACCTGATCGATGCCGTCGACTGCATCCGGATCGCGGCCGAGAACCCGCCCGAGGCCGGAGAGTTCCGGGTCTTCAATCAGTTCACCGAGCAGAAGTCGGTGGGCCAGATCGCCCAATCGATCAGCCGCGTGTACCCGGGGAGGTGCCGGATCGAGTCGGTGGAAGATCCCAGGGTGGAGGCCGAACACCACTATTATCAGGCTGCCCACACCCGCCTCGTCGATCTCGGACTCGTCCCCAATCTGATGGACGACGAATTCCTCAGCAGTCTCCTGTCGGTCGTCGAGCGGTACCGCCACCGGGTTCGCGCCGAAGTGATCCCCCCGACTGTGAGCTGGCGGCCGAACGCCAACGTCGCCGCGCCGCGCCGCGTTGTGTCCACCAGGTGATCAGCACGGCTCGGCCGAACCCCATGCCATAGACCAGGTTGCCGCCCTTCTTGGTCGTGCCGGCCCGGCGCTCCCGCACGACTACGGGTACCTCGACGACGTGGAAACCGTGGGCGACGGCACCAATCAGGAGCTCCGAAGACTGGTACTGCGACTGCCGCAGCGGAACGGTCTCGACCACCTCGGAACGGAAGGCCCTCAGTCCGTTGGCGGGGTCCGTGATGCGCCGACGGACCAGGACCGACACCAGCGTGGCAAAGACGACCACCCCCACCTTGCGCACCCGGTCCCGGGTCTCGGACGTCCCCAGACGGCGCGACCCGTTGGCGAAGTCGGCCCGCCCCGACAGGACAGGCTCCAGCAGGGCGGGAATTTCGGCGGGGTCGGACTGGCCGTCGGCGTCGACGGTGGCGATGTAGCGGGCACCGCGGGCCACGGCCAACCGGTAGCCGAGCCGGAATGCCGCGCCCTGGCCACAGTTGTGCTCGAGACGGCAGACCAGGGCCCCGCCGGCTCGGGCCTGGGCCGAGGTCTCGTCGCCCGACCCGTCGTCGACGACGATCACCTCCGTTTCGAGACCGGACACCATCTTGGGCACGCCCGCCGCCACCGCGGCCACGCACTCCTCCTCGTTATAAGCCGGGATCACCACCACCACCGGCGCCGCCGATCCCGCCCCGTATTCGTCCACGAAGGCGGCAAAGGCCCTTTGGGACGCGAAGTCAGTCGGGCCGAGCCCCATCAGAGCTCTCGGAGGCGGGGCGCCTCGTCCCTAAGCCACGCCCAAGTCCGGGCCAGCCCGGTGGCCATGTCCACCGTGGGTCGGAAACCGACAAGACACCGCGCCAGGTCATAGCTGGCGAAGGTGCGCACCACCTCCACCGCCCGCTTCTCGTGGTACACGATCGGGTGGTCGGGCGCCCCAGCCACCTGGCGGCACAGCTCAGCCAGGCACGAGACGGAGGTCTCAACGCCGGAGCAGATGTGCATAACCGTGGCCGCCGGCAGGTCGGCATCCAGCGAGCGAACGATTCCCTGCGCCACGTCGTCGACGTAGATGAAGTCGCGCGAGGCCGCCCCGTCCCCGTAGATGACGATCGGACGTTTCGACTCGATGGCTTGGAAGAAGGCCGTCACGGCACCCCGTTTACGCTCGCTCCAGGGTCCGTAGACGTTGCCAAAACGCAGAGCGATCGTCCGCATCTTGTATGTGTGGGCAAAGGCTCGGGCGTATCCCTCGGCGGCGAGCTTGCTGGCCCCGTAGGGTGAGATCGGCGACGGCACGGTACTCTCGTCCACCGGAGGTTCGGCCTGGCCGAACAGCGCTCCGCCGGTGGACGCCAGCACTACCCGCTCCACTCCGGCTCGCCGAGCGCGATCGAGGAGGTTGAAGGTGCCGACCACGTTGGCTTCGAAGTTGGCCACCGGGTCCGTCGCCGAACTCATGACCGAACCGGCCGCGGCCAGGTGTACGACTTGGCCCACGCCGGCAAGCGAGGCGTCGACATCCGCCTCACAACAAACGTCGCCCCTCATCAGCTCCACCTCGGTGCCGGTCAGGTGCGACGCCACTCCAGTCGAGAGGTTGTCCAGGATTCGAACACGGCAGCCCACGGCCAACAGGTTCCTAACCAGGGCGGCCCCGATAAAGCCCGCACCACCGGTGACGAGCACTGGCGCTCTCCTGACGCGGGCGCTCACCGGAGGCACCGACGCACGCTATTTCGGGCCGGCGGGGGTTGGAGCACGGGTGCGTCACCGGCCGACGACATCGCCGGGGCCAGAACTTTCTCCGAGGCGGGCTGCCTTCTGAGCCAGCGCCATCTCCGCCCGTCACTGGTTCGCCGAGGCTTCTTGACCACGTAGAGGTAGCTTTGCCACTCCGGCCCAGCGGAATGATCGTCCAGGGCCGCGACCACGACCCCACCGGCCGCCGCGACAGACTCCGATACGAGCTCCCTTGGGACACCATCCATTTCCATGCGAGGGACGATCCCCGCCGTCTGTCCACCGCTTTCAAGGGCACTGCCCTCGATCTCCACGACCTTGCACTCCACGAGGAGTGTCGGCGAGCCATGGTCACCGAACCAGGTCACACCTTCCTGCACCAGGTCGACCTCGAGGAGATACTCACCCGGCCGCGACGGCGTTGCCGCGACGAGCACCACTTCGACGGAAGCGCCGGCCTCGACCGCGCCCGGCAGGGCCACGCGCGTGCCGTCATCCTCGGGTTCCACCACACGACCGTTGTCGGCATACAACCAGCGCTTGCCGACCCGGATCTGGTGGCCGGGAAGCCATACCGTCGAACCTTGGTTCGTCACGGTCAATGTCAGGGCTATCGGATCAGGGGCCTGGATGACCTGCCGCTCCTCGGGGCCCGTCAGACGAATCTCCGCAAGATAGCTAGACGGCATCCCATCCGGTCCGTTGGGTAGCGACGTGGCTACCAACAGAGCGCTCGGGAGCTGGAAGATCGCCACCCCGCCGGGGCGCAGTACCCTCACCAGTTCCTCCACGTACCGCTGCGCAAGAGTCGGTCCGACGTGCTGCAGCACCAGGACGCTGCACACGAAGTCGAACGAACCGTTCCCGAACCGGGACAGGTCGGGTGAATCGTTGAGGACGTATTCACAGCGGTCGGGAAACCGGTTGAACGACCGGGCCCGGTCGATCATCGATTCTGCCACGTCGACACCGGTGGTCCGCTCGAAGCGGGCTGCCAGCGCCTGGGTCAGGCGCCCGACGCCGCATCCGAAATCGAGCGCAGCGCCTCGGATCGGCACCATCCCCGCCTCTCGGACGCGGTCGAGGAGACCGCTGACGACCCTCTCACCCGAGGCGAAGAAGGCGTCCCAATCTTGCGTCGGAAGTCCCGAGTCGATGGCCGAGATGGGATTTCGACGCCCGAACTCGTTCCAGTTACTTCGAACGTGCTCCAGGCGTGCGGCGTCGCCGTAGTGGTCGTCGCTCATGAGGAACCGACACCGTTGGCGCCATACCAGACGTCGACGCCACCCTCGGAAAGGGGTGGCCGGCCGAGAGCAGCCGTGAGATAGGAGATGGCCAGCCCAGGGTTGTGACCGATCGGATCGACGACCACGGTGCCGACGTCGTATCGCGTGACGAACTGGCGTATCGATTGCCACGTCGCCTCGTCTCGCGGTGGAACCTGTGCCTCAATCCTCGGCGTACCGTACATGGCATCCAGGAACACCGCCTCGACCTGTATCGGCTCGAGCGTCTCGGNNCGGGTGCCGACGTCGTCCGGCCGTTGGGGCCGGGGATGGCCGCCTGACCGCCGATGATCCGGAAACGCATGTGCGCGTCGGCCGCCCAGAGCATGGCCTGGTCGTCCGGTGTGTAGGGATAGGGGTAGGCCAGCACCACGCTGCTCTGCGGGATGCGATCGGCCGCAGCCGAGTTGAAGTACGGCGGCACGCTGGTCTCGACCTCACGATAGGGGTAGTTCGGGAGTAGCGGCACCAAGCAGACGGCTACGGCTACGAGTGCCAAGGCACCACTGTGAGCACCCGGCCGTCCGTCCGGGCGCCGTATCCCGCGGCGGTGAGCATGGTCGAGCCCGATCGCCAGCAGTACGGCGAGGAAGAACGCGCTGAAAAGAGAGAACCGGCCCGATGCCGCCCCCTGCAAGACGGGTAGTCGGTCGAGAAGGTCGAAAGGTAGCGGCACGTGAGTGTTGAAGCCGTTGACCTCGAGATGCCCTCCCAACGACAGGGTGTAGCTGACGACGAGCATGATCGTCGCCAAACGAACCCGATGATCACCCCAGCACTTCACGACGACAACGGTGAGCAATATCAGAAGGGGGATCCCGATGTAGGCGCCGGTCTCGGTGATGTCATAACCGGTGAGGCGATTGCCGGTGGCCCACAGACCGAACGGAGCGATGCGCTCGCTCTGTGTCGGAATGATGGCGCTCAACAGGTCGGCGTGGTATTTGGCTAGGCCGGCCACGGCATGAGGCGGGCCGACGATGTGTTGGCGTCCGCGCAGAGCGGCCCAGATCGGATAACCGGTGAGACAGAGAAACACCAGCGCCGCGGGGCCCAGCGCCCGAAGCAGCCATGGGACCCGGCGGCGGATGTGGATCCGCCCCCCCAGGATCGCGATCACGGCACCGACTACGGCAACGAGACCCGTGGTGATCAGGACTTCTGGTGAGACGAAGTATTGCAAGGAGGCGACCAGACCGAGCACGACGCCCGTGGCCAACGGCCTTCCCGCGCCGGTAACAACCCGCTCGGCGAGCAGGAAGAGGACTGGTGGAAACGGCAGGAAGACCAGAAAGGCGTGACCGAGCCCCTCACCGACCATGAAGGGCGAGAACCCGTAGACGAGCCCACCGATGAACGCCGCGGGGGTCCAGCTCGTCCAACGGCGCAGCACGAGGAACGCCGCGCCCGCAGACAATACGATCCCGAGGCGGAGCATGAGGTTGTAGGTCGCGACAGGGCCGATCCATTCCGTTATCGGGATGCCGAGTACGCCCAGAAGCGGCATGGAGGTGTTCGTCGCGAGGTCGACGCCGTGGGGGAACTCGATCCAGTTCGTGTAGAAGAGACTGTGGGCATGCGCCAGCGCGTAGGCGGGCCAGGCCAGGAACCACACCTCCTGGGCGGGATCGTGGCAGCCGCAGCCGGGTATCCGCGTGGAGGAGACCGGCGACACGGGCCAGTAGGCCAGGCCGGCCAGGACGCCATACGTCAGAAACGCCGCCACCGGGCCGGCCGGGCCGCGCCCGCCGGCCGCGGATCGCACTGCGTGTCGCGGGCTGTAGGCCCGCCGCCCACCGATTCCGCGGGGCAGGGCGACCCGCTTGGGCCTCGGGACCGTTTGCAGGACAGCGGGGGCCACCACTCGGGCGCTCAGCTGATCAGGCTCCGCACGGCGCCAGCCACCTCGCTGCTGTAGTCCGCACGGCGCATCTTCTGGATGGCCTTGAACCGACGACGCACGAATCGGGTCGCATGGTCCAGGCTGTGATGCCGCAATACCGCCCCGCGCCCCGCCTCGCCTGTCTTCCTGGCTTCTTGCGGCCTGCTATAGACCCGCCTGAGCAGTTCTGCCGCAGCTCCCACGTCCGGTTCGGCCCACCACCCCTCACCGCCGTACACCTCGGTGTCGGAGCGCACGGGAGCGAGGGTATGGGGAACGAGATAACTGGTGGAATCGGACATGAACTCGAGGTTTCCGGAATACCCCGTGGCGATGCAGGGTTTGGCGAGAGCCATGGCGTCGGCGATGGTGAGCCCGAAACCCTCGGCCCTGTGGAGCGACACGTAGCAATCCGAGCAATTGACGAGCGAGGCCAGCTCCGGGCGGGTTAGATAGCGGTCCGCGAAGACGATGTCGGGTCGCTCTTCGGCGGTGAGCCGCAGGCGTTCCATCTCCAACACCCGGAGCGACCCGTTGATGCTCTTCAGAACGAGGGTCGGTCCCTCGCCGGGCCGGAACGCCGTCTTGAAGGCTTCGATGAGGCCGAGTGGATTCTTGCGCTCCACCGTACTCAGGAAGTCGTAGACGAAAAGGAATACATAACCGTCAGGCAGCCCAGCGGAACGACGATCGAAAAGAGGGTCCATCTGAGGCACGAGGATCGGGTGAGGGAAGGTATAGACCGGACGCTCCGATACCGTCCTCTCGATGGCCGCCCGGCTGTAATCGCTTGGAGTCCATATCTCGTCGAGCAGGTTGGACGCAGCGCCCATCCACCCGGGCAGGCGATCGGTCTCCCAGGCCCAGTTACCCACGGTGTAACGCCCGTCGAAATACTCCGGCCCAGCAGTCGCCGCGAAATCGGGAAGCTGGTCGGGGTTGACCCAGACCAGGTTGGTGTCGAGGTCTGGCCGGCAGGTGTCCTGCTGATCCCAAGGATGCCCCTGCCGGCTTGCCGTGGCGGCATAGACCCGAGAGGCACAGGGGATCCTGGCCGACCGGATGGCGGCCATGGCGAGCCTGGCCGCCTGGCCCAACCCGAGGTCGGCGCGCAGGTAGCCCGCCAGGAGGAGACCGGGCCGCAGACCGTCCGGCGGCGCCGGGTGCACCGCGGGCGCCCCCCAGGTCGCCTCACCGAGAACGAGCTGCTTGAGCGGGTCGGGGACGGTCTCTTCGTTGATCGCGAAGAGACGAAGCCACTCCCGGAAGCCGGTCTCGTCGCGCGTGTTCGGCAACGGGTAGGCCCGCTGAACGTCCGGTCGGTCGGCGTAGATCTCCCACAGGTACCTCGGCATGCGCGGCGCCTCGGCGCGCCATGGATCCGGCTGCGACAGCCAGTCGAACAGCAGCTGCGTCGAGACCGGATCGAACCCGTCGGGAGGCGACGGGTCACCAAAGCGCTCGGCGCGGACCAGCCCGGCCCGATAGGCACGGCGGATCCGCCTGTCGACCGGCGTGCCTTCCGGGAACGTTCCCCACCCGTAGGGCAAGGTCAGATGATCGGAATATTCTTCAGTTTGCAGCCTTACCGCGTATTCACGGCATAGCTCGGCAATCGCCGGGTGCTCGCTCAAGAGGACACGCGGTCTATCACCCTGATGCTTGCTCAGGATGTGGGGCCGGCACGGATCGAAGCCGCTGAAATGGAAGAACCGAAGAGGTTGGCCCCCGGCCGAGTACCCATCACCCTGGCGCTCGACGAGACGCTGGTCGGCGTTCCAGTAGGCGACGTTGTAGCCGGGGTCACCCAGGAGGTGAAAGTCGAAATACGGCACCGCCAGGTCCACCCAGCGCTGGTCGGTGAACATCATCCCTGCATGATCAACGAGGGCGTCGAGGCGGAGTCGCTCGGACCACCAGTCGAGAAAAGGCTCAGCCCCTTCGGACAGCGCGATGAACCCGAGGTTGTGCACCCCCGAAGCCAGGATGTCCACTTCGCTCGGTTTGAGCCCGTCGCGGGGTATGGGCCGCGTCGTGTGCGGCGTCAGCACGACGGTTCCGGCCGTCGCCAACTCGTAGACCTCGTCGAGGGGAGCCATGACGAGGATGTCGGGGTCCAGATACAGGATGGGCCGACCTCCGCCTCGGGTCAGGAGCAGCCGCAGCAGCCATGGCTTGAGTGCGGTGGACAGCTCCATGGCGTCGTAGCAGGTCGCCATGTCGTGCAAGGTGCGCGCCGTCATCGGTAGCTCGACTGGGCTGATTGGATCGAACGGCTCGTCCCTGCCGGCCAAACCCTCCAGGTCGTCGACGACGAGTACCTTGAGCCGCTCGCCCGGGTGCCATTCGGAGTACGAACGGGCCAGCACACGGGCGTAGGCCAAGTAGTTGCGGGCTATGATCGTGCAGGCTGTCGGTGCGGTCACTCAGCTGGAGAACCCTCGCTCGACGTCAACCGGGCGAGACTAACAGTCGCCACCAAGGTCGCCCGGGAACCCACCGACGGAGTCCGCCACGGTGCTCGCCCACATCAGCGAAGGAGCCACGAGCTCGCGCTACCGCCCGGGCAACGTGTTTCTCGCCAGCGACGCCGCCCGCGTCCGCCCTCCTCGCGGAGCCCCCCGCCAAAAGCCCTCTCGTCATCTCCCTGGTCAGGGAGGCGAAGAACCCTTATCTGGACCGGCGTAAGGTTCGAGAGAGCTCCCGTTGGGGTACACCGTTGGGGGTGCTAGTTGGTCGTGCCTTACGGCGTCAGCGGTGGGCCGCGATGAACACGCTGCGCAGATCATGGCCCAGCCACAGCACGGACGCGGTCGATGCCGCAATGGTTAGAAGCACGACGAGGACAAGCAGGGCGGCGACCGGCCGGCTGTCGCGGGGTGGCGACAGCAGCGCCTGGACCCGCAACTGCACATCAGCTCCCGTCGCGTCCCACGCCATGCCGCTGAGCTGGGGCCGGACGGCTGTAGTGATCGCCCGGACCACAGCTTCGCGGTCACCGACGGCCTCGGCCGCCACCTCGTCGGCTCGTCGTTCGCACGCCAGGTACAAGGCCGCTGGCGAACGGAATAGAAGAGGATTGAGTGCCGTAGCCATCGCTGCGGCGAACTGATGCAGGTCGTGGCGCTCAGTGAGGTGAGTCTGCTCGTGAACCAGCAGGGCTCGGCGGCCCGACCCGTCGAGTCCGTGGAGCAGACCATGGCTTACGACGATCCGCCCCGGCCAGCCTGGAACGGCGTAGGCATAAGGTTTGTCGTCGGCCAACACCACGAGCCCGGCCGGTGCTGCTCGACTGGCCGACCAAGCCGCCCACAGACGCCGACCGTGGGACCATAAAGCCTTGGTTGCCCTGGCCGCCGCCACGCCGAGAAGGATGGTGGCCACCCAGATCGACCACGTCTGGAACGGAGAGTCGAGTCCGACAGCCCGAGGCGACCAGTGCCCAAGACGGGCTAATGGTGCCAACTGGCCCGCCCCCAGCGCTACGACCACAGCCACCGCTGACAACTCACACAGCGTCAGCGCCAGCCCGCCGGCGCTAAGCATCCACACCGCTAGTCCCGGTCGCGCCCTCCGGCTCACCGATGGTGCAACCGCGGCGAACAACGCCGCCGCCAGTACCGGCAAGACACAGGAGATGATCATCGGCGCGGCACCTCGAGAATCCGGCGCAGGGCCGCCGCCTGCTCGTCGTCGAGGGTGGCCACGAACCGGCTGAGCACTCCGTCCAGGTCGCCTTCGGCGTCGAGCAGGGAGCGCATCCGTCGGGCCGCCAGATCCTTCTCGTCCAGGAGCGGCGAATAGGCGTAGGCCCGTCCCTGAGGGCGGCGCTCGACCACTCCTTTGTCATGAAGCCGAACGAGGACCGTCTGGACCGTCGTGTACGCCAGCTTCTCGTCCAGGCTGGAGCGAACCTCCTCAGGTGTAAGCGGCCCGGGTGCCGACCACAAGGCGGCCAGGATCTCAGCTTCTAGCGATCCCTGGCGCCGACGATCGGACAACAGTTCTCCTTACTGCCTTCGCGTAGGACGGCTCCAAAGCTCTACTACAGCAATGTAGTATCAACGGCGACACTCCAAAGTACCGCGGGTCGATGTCCGGGCTCGCCCCATCACCTGCCCACCACGGAGGCCTCATGCCGGTCACGATAAATGGATCTCCGAGTCACGTATTGATCGTGCACGTGGTCGTGGTCCTCTTGCCCGCTGCGGTGATCGGCTCCTTGATCTTGGTAGCGGTTCCAGCCGCTCGTCGGGCGTTCAGTCTGCTCACGGTGGTTGTCGCCTTCATCGCTTGCGTGGCCATCCCGCTCGCCTTCTTGAGCGGATCAAAGCTCGAGGCCCGACTGCCGCCCAATCCCCTCATCCGCCAGCACGTCAAACTGGCCCACGAGCTCTTACCGTTGGCCGCGGTGTTCGGCTTGGCCCTGGCCCTGTTCGTCGCCATCGACCTGGTCCTGCGCAGCGGCTCCGGCCGGCTTAACGATCTGGAGCGGCGTTTCATGCCTTCGCCTCCCAGTCCTAGCGCTTCGATGGCCAACCGGGGGCTCACCACTGCCTGTCGCTTGAGCGCCGCCGCCTTGGTCGTGTTGGCGGCGCTCACAGGTATCCAGGTCTACCGGGTCGGTGACGCCGGAGCCAGGGCCGCCTGGTCTGGTCGCGTGTCGCCCACCGCCCAGGCCGTGTCGTCGGTTCGGGCCGGGAAGTCGACGCCGTGAACCGGTGGCTGAACCGGATCGCCCCTCAGCCCGTGGGCGTCAAGGTGCCCGAAAAGATCACGATCCTGTTCTGGGTGATCAAGCTGCTAACCACGGCCGGCGGGGAGGCCACCTCCGACTTCCTCAAGAACTGGGGCAATGTCCGGGGAGGCGGCACGGAGGTGCTCGTGTTCGTCGTCGGGTTGTTGCTGCAGTTCGGCACCGGGCCTTGGCCTACTGGTCCTTGGCTTTTGCCATCGCCATATCCGGTACGGGTATTTCCGATTTCCTCCATCTCGACGTTCATATTCCCTATGCCGGTACGACGTTGCTGTGGGCGGTGGTACTTGCCGCGATATTTTGGCTCTGGCAACGCAGCGAGGGCACGCTATCGATCCACAGCATCACGACCCAGCGCCGTGAGGCCTACTACTGGGCGAC
>PMHU01000133.1:14047-22327 GCA_003156795.1 Acidimicrobiaceae bacterium | reverse complement strand
GTCTACGGGTGTGTCGCGTACCGGCCAGACCGGCCCGCAAGTCCTTGCCGACCTGGTCGGCTACGCCTTTGATGCCGTCACGGACCGCCTGTCCAGCTGGGTGCCCGCCGCTGCGAGCCTGGTCCACGGCGTCTCGAAGGTCGTTGGCCAGAGACCGGGCCAGGGCCCGGACGTCTTCCGCCACTTTCCTGAACTCGTCGTCCCTAGCCACAGGTAGAGGCTACGGCGAAGCCTCCGCCCAGTCATCCACCTCCGGTTGGAATCAGCCCTCCATCGGAGGACTGATCTCTGAAGGCTCGAACGGCGCTGTTGAGGCAAGCCACGACAGGGACAGCGACGATGGCACCGAAGATGCCGAACAGGAGTGCCCCGGCGCCGAGGCCCAGCACCACGGCCAGCGGATGTATGCGGACGTACCTCCCGACGACGAACGGCTGCAGTACGTGAGCTTCGATCTGGTTGTCGAGGAGAAGCACTGAGACCACGACGATCGCGGCGAAGAATCCCTGGCTGAGCCCGGCCACGGCAACGGCGAGCAAACCCGTGACGATGGCGCCGACGAGGGGGACGAAGGCGCCCAGAGCCACCAGCACCGCGAGGGGAAACGCCAAAGGGACGCCGAGAATGGTAAGCGTGATGGCGACCACCACTCCGTGGAACGTGGCCACGACGAGGGTCCCTCGAACGTAATGGCTGAGGGTCTTCCAAGCGGCCAGGGCCGCGGCCTCGACTCGGGGGCGGATCGGAGCCGGCGCTCCCTTTACGAGGAAGGCCCACACCCGTTCACCGTCGTACAGAAGGAAGATGGTCGAGAAGACGACCAGCGCCGTCCCCCCGAGGAACTCGCCGACCGTCTTGCCGGTCGAGAGGGCAGTCGACGCCACCACCGAGCTGTTCTTGCTGACGTCCTTGGTCAGGGTGTTGCTCAAGTTGTTGACCGTGGTGGGGTTGAGGCGGAGCGGTCCCTTGATGAGCCACTGTTTTATGTGTGGAATCAGACTATTGATCTCGTTGCCGAGTTGGGGAGCCTGATCAGCGGCTCGGATGACGACAACGGTGATGAGCCCGCCGATCACCACTACGGCAACGAGGACCGTGGCCAGAGTCGAAAGGCCACGGGACAGGCCCCACGACCGGAACTGCGTTAGAACGGGGCGTAGCAGCGCAGCGGCGAGCAGCGACACGATGAACGGGATGACGACCAGGGAGAGGTGGGACAGGAGCTTTATGGCGAAGTACCCGACGGTCCCGATCGCGAGGAGGCGCCAGGCGTAGTCCGCCACGGTCCGGATCACCGGGCCCGGATAGGACCCCAGGTCCGAGGGACCCGGTCCAGTGCGGGGGCTTGGCGTGTCGGCTGCCGTCATCCCCACCAGCCTGCCCGACCGCGCCCGGCACAGCGGCGATGGTCGGGCCTAGCGGACCGGCGGAAGATCGTGGGCCGACCCGACCCGACGGGCGGCTAGCCGCAGTAGCCGTAAGGGTCGATCGGAGCGCTGCGCAGGCCGTCCAAGACCCAAGAATTCGACGCCTCGTTCATGTACGCCGCCGAGCACGGGACGTTGATCACGATGAGGCGGGTGCCAGGGCAGACGCCGGCGACGTTGATGCACGTCATGGCTTGGTGGCCCAGAGCGTTACCGGGGCACTCGAAGTGGAACCCGGGAGCGGAGTGGGTCGCCAGGTAAGACAGGGCCGGGCCGCATCCGTACCCGTGGGCCGGGGACGGCGGGGTCACGGCTTTGGCGCTGGAGCGCGTGGCCGAGGCGATGTGAAGGGCCGCCGGCTTGGCCACTACCTGCGCCGCCGTGGCTGCGACCCGCGTTCGGGCGTTCGCCCGGGATGGCACCGTCGCGGTCAGGGTGGCGTGCGTGATGCCAGTCGCACGAGTCTTCTGGATCGGTAGCGCCGAGCTCGCCGATATATATGTCGTAGCGAAGGTCGGGGCGGCCGTCCCGTTCGCCATGGCGTCCGAAGTCTCCAAGGCGAGGACGCCAAAGAGCACGATCATCACCGAGACGATGCGCAAGGGTGAACTGAGGAGGCGCCGCCGGCCCGTTCGGGCGCGGCGCCAGATTGTCCTGCCGGTCGAGCTCATTGTGTCGATGTGTCGTGCCGGGCCGGGTGGCCCTGTAGTCAACATCCGGACTAACCGGTCGAAACGGTACAGCGGCACAACCGGAGCGCGCATTCCGGGTCAAAACACGAAGGACCTCGCGGCCTCACCGGCTACGTCGATCCGACGCTAACTAGCGGACCGGCTGTCCTCCCGGCGGGGGTCGATGGTCTTCTCGCCCGAATGCCGATGAGCTAGCGTTTGTCACGGCGGGTACGGGCGCACTTGATACGTTTCTTGTTGACAGAAGAGGGATGCGGCTTCATTCATGTCATCATTTGGATTGAGGGTTCTCGTTTGTGGGTGCCGCTCGTCGGACCCCGAACAACCAAGGCGTACATTGCCCCGAAGTCTCCGCCGTGGGTTTCGCAGCCGAGTCGGCTTGGCGGGTATCCCGCTCCTTGCGTCGTGGCTTGCGCTGACAGCATTTGCACTGCCGTCCAAGGTTTCGGCCGCGGCCCCTCGGGCCCTATCTCTATCCGGGGTTGTGGCGAAGGCGGGGCCGGAACTTACACGCAGCGGAGTCATCGTCACCCCCGTCGCCTCGGTCCCCGTCAAGGGAGCACGGGTAGAGGTAGACCGGCGCTTGGTCGCGACCACGGGGAGCAATGGCCACTTCTATTTCACCGACGCGTGGTACGGGTCCAATCCGGTGACCATCACCGTGGTCGCAATGGGATTGGCTCGATACGAACTGGAAGGGGTCACGGCCGCGCAGAGCGGAGACACACTTGACGTGGCGCTGAGCCACAAACCCACGGTCGAGGACGTCAGCCCGGGACCGGCGCGACAGGGGCTCGACTCCGGCGCGACCGCCGGTGGCGGGTCGTCGGCAGGGTCCGGTCGGAACCGTCTTTCCTCGCCTGCCAACTGCGGAGGGTACACCTCCAACGTGACGCCGCCTTCGTCCATCTTGGTGTTGGAGTTCTCCCAGCACACCGCCTCTGGTGCTCCGGTAGCGGGCACGGAGACGGGAATATTCCAGGTGCCATTTGAGACCTACGTAGACGACGTCCTGCCGAACGAATGGATATCCGGCTGGGACACTCAAGCTCTCGACGCCGGAGCCATGGCAGTCAAGACCTACGGCTGGTACTGGATCGATAACTGGAGGGGGGGCACGTACAAAGGGCAGTGCTACAACGTGGATGACTCCACCGACTATCAGCGTTACATTCCCGGGCTCTCCGCATCGACCACCAACGCGGCCATAGCGGCCACCTGGAACACGATCGCAACGAGGTCCGGCGCGATCTTCGAAGCCAGCTATCAGGCGACCCTCACGGGCAGCACCTCGGAAGCGTGCGGCGCTGGCCTCTCCAACTATCCGGACACCCTGAGCCAGTGGGGTTCACAGAATTGCGCGGCACTCGGCGACGAATGGCAGGAGATTCTCTCCATCTACTATCCCGGCGTGGCGTTCGCTGCGGCTGACGTATCGTTCCAAATGTTCACGATCAGCGCGACCGGCAACCTGTACGAGAGACCTTGGAACGGCGGTTGGGGGGCCTGGTCGGATTTGAGCAACCCGGGCGTCACGCTTAGCGGTACTCCCGGTGACGTTTACGACCCGACCAGTAGCACCCTTCTGGTCTTTGCGGTCGGCTCCAACGGTGTCATATATGAGAGGGCCTGGAATGGCAGTTGGGGGGCATGGCAGGTCTTCGGCAGCAACTTCCGGGGGGGCGTGACTGCGATATACCAGAACGGTCAGTTGGACCTGTTCGCCGTCAGCGCGACCGGCAACCTGTATGAGAGGGCGTGGAGTGACGGGTGGGGGGCGTGGTGGGATGTGAGCAACCCGGGCGTCACCCTTGGGGGTACTCCGGGTGTCGCCTACGATCCGGTGACCGGAACGTTCCAGGTCTTAGCCGTCGGCTCCAACGGTGTCATATACGAGAGGGCGTGGAGTGGCACTTGGGGGGCGTGGCAGGAGTTCGGCCGCGTTTTCTCGGGTGGTGCCAGCGTCGTCGAGGACAACGCTGGCTGAGAGACGTAGTGCGATCGGACTTCGAGGGTCCTGGTCGCTCGGTCCGTGCCATACTGAGGCCCCGCCACAAGACAACTTGGGATAGGAGAAATGCAGTACCAGGTCAGTTGTCGCCGGCTTTTACAGGGTGCTTCGGGGCAGGCGTAGAGTGAAGGTCGCCGGCTACAGCGGCACACCTCTTCCAACGAAGCTCGGCATCAAGGAAGGGGCGACGCTGGCCCTTTTGAACGTTCCCGCCGGCGAGATCACCGACTTGCCGTCAGGCGTCGTCGTGAAACATCAAGCGCGGGGCCGTGCCGATGTCGTGGTGGCGTTTTTTATCGAGCGAATGCAACTCGAGCGACGCCTACCCGCGCTCGAGACGATGATCTTTCCCAACGGCGGGCTCTGGATCGCCTGGCCAAAGCGGGCGTCAGGAGTCGCCACCAATATCACTGAAGACGTAGTCCGCGAGGTTGCCCTTCCGCGTGGTCTGGTCGACACGAAGGTTTGCGCGGTCGACGAAACCTGGTCCGGCCTTAGGATCGTTTGGCGGCGCGAACGTCGAATGGTGGGGAGTCGCTGACTTTCCGGCGGGTCAGGAGCTCAGGGTGGCCGTGGGCTTGGAAAGCGGTACCGGGCGGGCCAGGCTCCAGCTGAACGTCTCGGGGATGGCGTCCAGAGATAGAGGTTCGGCCAGATCCGAGACGGTCGGCCCGACACGGTCCGCGATCGCTTGGAGTCTGGACTCGTCGAATCCCCATAGATCGACGGCGTTCTGTCCGAGTATGCGGCGGATATCGGGCTCTGGCATCCCGCCGAACACGTGACGGAGCACGAGCCTGTGCACTGGTGCCGCGCCCTCGAGATGGGGGTAATCGGCGCCCCACATCAGGCGGCGGATGCCTACCTCGTGGCGCATCTCGGCTTCAGTCCGATGCATTAGGGATCCACCGATATATATATGGCGCTCGAAGTATTCGCTGGGTCGGAGTTTGAGATACGAGCGGACAGGGGCCCCTCCGTGGGTGTCGAAGAAGCTCTCCATGTCGCGGATCAGCGACGGTAGCCACTGCACGCCGTTCTCTGTGATGGCCACCCGCAGGTCCGGGTGGCGATCGAAGACGCCACCCAGGATTAGAAACCAGAGCGGCCGGCGGGTGAACACGAACACTTCGTACAGGCCGAGAAAGCCGCCGTGCTCGGAATCGTATAGGTACTTGGTATCGGTCGCCGAACCAGAAGCACCCGTGTGCAGCGTCACCACCATTCGCTCGTCCTCGCACGCACTCCAGAACGGGTCGTAATAGGGGTCGGCGTACCCGGGGAGCCGCGACTGGACAGACATGGCGGGCAGCATCACCCCACCGAACAGTCCCGAGGCCCTGGCCCACCGGACTTCTTCCACGGCGCGGGGCATGTCGTGGAAGTCGATTGGGATGCAACCAGCTCGACGGCCCGGAGCGGCGGCACAGAAGTCAGCCAGCCATCGGTTGTATCCGTGGATGGCCGGCCAGACCGCGTCGAGCCCCGTCGACGTCCGGCTCCCTAGATACATGGCGGGGGAGAGGCTTCCGGCCAAGACCGGCCCTGGCAGCGTGACCTCGGCGTGTATGCCCTGGTCCTCCAATACCGCCAGACGGCGGCCGTCGCCGTCACCGGGAATGACCCACCCAGAGTCGTAGCGGGCGAGCCACTCGCGAGCCGCTCCTATATCGACTCCCATGCCGGCCAACCGGCGGGCCCCAACGGCGCGAACCGGGTCTGGGTCGTCGACCTCGCCGGGATCGAAGCCGCCGAACATCGAGATGGCAGTGGACGACAGGTCTCCGAAGGCGGCAACGCCCTCGCGTTGAGCCGGATCGACGTATGAGAGGAACTCATCCAGGTCTGCGGGCGCGGCGTGAGTGTCTGCGGACACCACGACGTAGGACCGGGCGCCGTTGCCGAGAGCCTCCCGCGCAGCCATCGGGCCGAGAGGCTACATCCGTTCGCTTCCGCCGACGTCGACTACACCAGCCGCCAGGTCCGCAGGGGAGCGCTGGATATAGATCGATATCTGGCGGATGAGGCCGGAGGCGTCGACGTCGCACACGATGCACTCCCGGGTCACGACCGGCGTCCCGTCGAGTTCGACGGTCTCGCGCAGCTCCGCCACCGCGACTGTCTCATCGCCGGTGGTGGTCAGGCGATCGATGTCCATCCGGTACCCCTTCAGGGACGGCATCGTCTGGCGCAGGAACGCCAGGTAGGCGTCCCGGCCGCTATAGACGTCGCCGAAGGGCCCGACCCGGTGGACCTCGTCGGTGAGGCAGGACTCGACCACCTCCCAGTCCTGGTGGGAGACGGCCGCAAGGTAGCGCTGGACTATGGTCACCTGCTGGAACTTAGGCGGTGGCATGGCGACGACCTGAAAGGGATCGACGGATCATTTACCCTAAATTAGGACGAATGGGTCTTGACAACACGGTTACCGGGCGGTAAATTTTGGCGGGGGGAGTGTCATGGCAGTAAGCCAGCAGCGCTTCGATCCGGTTCGCGTCCGTTTCTCGAAATAGATGGTGTTCGTTCGACGTCCTCGGCTTGGCCGCCGGCGAGCGAATCTCATGGTCACCTACGAAAGCAGGCTTACCTTGTCGTTCATGTCCAGGTCCGCTCGGATCTCAAGCGGTCGGAAGCCGGTCCTCGCGGCCGGGTTGGCTGCGGCCACGCTATCGGCGCTGATTCTCAGCCCTGTTACGGCCGCCTCCGCCACCGGCAACGGCGCGCTTTCGGTCTTCAAACACTGCCCCATTGGCAATAAGAAGGTCACGCTCTGCATGTCGGCGACCACCACCGGCGGAGAGTTCGCGATCTCGTCTACTACCCTGACGCTCAGCACCCCGATCACCATCATCATGGGGCTCTACCCGAAAGGGGACACGGGGGAGCTCGAGATGGTGGCTCCCACGGATGGCACGCCCCTCCTGTCCGCTCAGCCGATCCCGGTGTCCATCGAGGGAATCTCGGGTTTGCTGACAGCCACTCCAGAGATCCTCTCGCTCGGTCTGGTCAATATCGGCAACTTCCTCACCGGCGATGGGCCGGCTCTGCCGCTGCCGCTGCAAGTCCTCCTCTCGGGCCCCGCCAGCGCCGGGCTCGGAAGCGACTGCACGATCGGTGACGCCGCCAACCCGCTCGCTGTGGACGTGACGACCGGCACGACCGACCCGCCACCGCCGAACACGCCGATCTCAGGGACCATTGGTACCGGGACGTTCCACCCCTCGAGCGGCGAGATCTCTTATGTCGGCACGACCGTGGTCGACAACAGTTTCTCGGTGCCGGGTGCGTACAACTGCGGCCCCCTCGGCATCCTCGATCCTGTCCTCAACGCGTACGAGGGTTTTCCGTCCGCATCGGGCAACAACACGGCCATCATGACCTTGAACGACGGGATCATCCCGGCCGGTACCCTCCGCTCCAGGTAGGCAAGACGTAGTCACCCCCTACGACAACCCCGAACCGGGCACTCGTCCGGTTCGGGGTTTGTCGCGACAATGGTGACGAGCTCGGACCTCGGCAGGAGGCGAGGTAGAGCGCCACCCGACGCGCTACGCCATCCCCGCCGGATCCGCGACTAGGTGGCGACCTCGACGCCTCTGGCGGATTCCCCTTCGCCGCCGGCCTCGTCCACCGCTTCAGCGTCTGCCATCTCGTCCATGCTGATCGGCCCTTCGGCGCTGCCAGACAGGAACTGGCGGATGACTGGCACTCGAGAGGTCGACATCTCCTCCTTCGACGCGAAGGCGACGAGCTTGGACCTGAAGAGGAGGCCGAGATAGTGCGCGACCCGCATCACCGACTCGATGTTGTGAGTGATGATGAAGAAGGTGGCCCCGGTTTCCTCGTGAACGGTGTTGACGAGGTCGTCCAAGTAGGCGACTCGCACCGGGTCGAGACCGGAGTCTGGCTCGTCGAAGAAAAGGATTTGCGGTTCGAGCACGAGGGCTCGCGCCAGCCCGGCGCGCTTCTTCATCCCGCCGGACACCTCGCCGGGGAGCTTGTGGAGGTGAGAAACCAGCCCGACGAGCTCGGCCTTGGCGAGCACGATGGCGCGGATTTCCCGGTCGGTCTTCTTGGTGTGCTCGACGAGCGGAAAGGCGATGTTGTCGAAGAGGTTCATCGAGCCGAACAGGGCGCCGTCCTGGAAGAG
>PMHU01000133.1:0-13999 GCA_003156795.1 Acidimicrobiaceae bacterium | reverse complement strand
AAGGTGATGTCCTCGAGCACCGTGTGACGCCCGAAGCGCTTCGTCACTCCCTGGATGGAGATCACCGGGTCGGATGGAGATGCGGGCTGAACCGTAGGCGTAGGCAGAGTCGGGTTAGAGGGCTCAGACCACGTTTGCTCCAGCGCCATATTGCCTCCCTCCCGGATTCCTGACGAGTGTAGTTCGAATGCGCCCCCTCGTGTCGAGCGCATGTAGGGTCGGCCGCACAGGGGGCCGCGGTGCGCCGGGCCCGCTGGTGCTTTTAGTATTCAGTGGGCCGAACAAGACGGGAGCGCACCACGCGTGGAGACTGATACAGATATAGCAGTGTTGCACGAACCCGCCGACGAGGAGATCCCCGCGGATATGGCCGAAAGAGAGTCCTCAGGGTGGGGGCGGTCGGGTGCGCCGGAATGGCTCACCTCTCGCATCCGCTCCATCGTGGTCGGAATGATCGTGGTGGTGCTGGTGGGCGCGCTCGTCCAGACGACGCTTCAGCTTCGGCACCGCAACGCCGTCGACAGCGCCCGCATCAGCGCCTTGGCGGCCGCCAAGACGTATGCCGTCGAGCTGGCCACTTACGACTACCGGCACCTCGACCAGGACTTCGGTCTGGTCGTGGCCGACTCGACGCCCTCGTTCCGACAGAGCTTCACCCAATCCAGCAACGCCCTGAAGTCGGTGCTGACCAAGTATGACGCCACCGCCACGGCCAAGGTGGTGGCCGCGGGCATGGTGTCGGCGAACACCAGCCGTGCAGTCGCATTGCTCTTCATCAATCAGACCGTCACAAATACGACGCAGAAGGGGCAGCCGACTAGCGATGAGAGCCGCCTCGAGGCNNTGCACCTTGCTGCGGTCCCACGGTAAGTGGCTGATCAACCAGGTTTCGCTGCTTTAGGAGGGCACCGCCTGGCGGTCCGGGTTGGCCGCCAGAGCCCCGGTAGTTACGTTGACGCCCGCGCCTGGCGCATGCTAGGTTCCCAGCGACCGAGCAAAAGTGGGGGGGCTCTGAGTGGGGAACAAGTCCGATCACACGCCGGATGGAGTGGTACGGCGTGTGATCGGACTTGGGTTCCTGATTCGTTGAATGTAGTGTCGAGCAGGAACACATATTTGGGGAGAATATGGCTTCACGCGGCGGACTCTTAGGGTCAGCCCAACCGACTGCGTCCGAGTTGGCTCTGGACGCGTTCCAGACCGGCGGTCGGAAGGTCGTGTCCGCCCTGGGCATGATCGGGGACCTGGCGGCCATGGTGCTCGACGCCCTCTGGTCCACCGGATCGGCCATCGCCCACCGCCGCTTCTCCTGGACCGAGTTCTTCGAGCAGACCTGGTTCCTGATCTCCGTTTGCGTCCTGCCCACCCTGCTGCTCTCGATCCCGTTCGGGCTGGTCTTCGTCATCGAGGTCGGCAGCCTGGCCCAGCAGATCGGGGCCTCGACCCTCATCGGCGCCGTCGACGCCATCGGAGTGGTGCAGCAGGCCGCTCCGGTCATCACCGCGATCCTGCTGTCGGGAGCCGGCGGATCGGCGATCTGCTCAGATCTGGGTGCCCGAAACATGCGTGACGAGATATCCGCCATGTGGGTCATGGCCGTGGACCCGATCGAACGGTTGGTGGCGCCTCGGCTGCTGGCGACGGTCGTGGTGGCCGTACTGCTCAACGGAATCGTGGCATTCGCCGGGATCATGAGCGGGTACTTCGCAGCCGTCTACATCCTGCATTCGAGCGCCGGCGGGTTCCTCGAGTCCTTCAGCACCTTCGGCCAGGTGACAGACGTCGTTCAGTCGACGCTCAAAGCGGCGCTGTTCGGCATCCTTGCCGCCACGGTGGCCTCCCACCAAGGGATGAACGCCAAGAAGGGCCCCGCCGGGGTGGGGGAAGCCGTCAACCGGTCGGTGGTGATCACGGGCGTGACGCTGTTCGTCCTCAACGTGCTGGTGACCCAGATCTTCATCGTGATAGTCCCACCGAAGGTCCTCTGATGGCGGTCGTTGAGCGCCCGGTAGGGCCCCCGGTGCGGCCTGTTTCGGCGTTCGTGAGACCGGTCGTGACGCCCGTCGTCGACGCCGGGAAGGGCGTTCGCGACCAGATCATCTGGTTCGGGGAGCTGCTCGTCTTCGCCGTGCGCGTGTTCGCCGCCATCCCGCTCGTGCTGCGCCACTACCGCAAGGAGATGTGGCGCCTCCTCGCGGAGGTGTGTTTCGGCGGCGGCGTCCTAGCGGTCGCGGCCAGTACCGTCGTGGTGGCGACGTTCCTCGCGGCAGTCGTTGGCGTGAACCTCAGCGTCTCGGGTCTCCAGGCGCTCAACGTCGTAGGTTTGACACCGCTCGCGGGCCTGCTGTCGGCCTTCGGAAATGTGAGGGAGCTGGCGCCGCTGTTGACGGCGTTCGGCCTCGCCGCCCAGATGGGCTGCCGGTTTACGGCCCAGCTGGGAGCGATGAGGGTGAGCGAGGAGATCGACGCCCTCGAGGTCATGTCGGTGCCGTCGTTGCCTTACCTGATCACGACCAGGCTGCTCGCGGCCCTCCTCTGCGTCATCCCGCTCTATCTCCTGGCGCTGTCGGGAGCGTTCTGGTCGTCGCAGACCGCCGTGTTCCTAATCTCCCACCAGGGGACGGGCACCTACAACCACTACTTCTACCTGTTCCTCAACTCGCGCGACGTCTACTACTCGGTCCTCAAGGTGATCGTGTTCTGCGTGCTGATCACGATCATCCACTGCTACTACGGCTACACCGCGGGCGGTGGTCCGGAAGGCGTGGGCAAGGCGGCCGGCCGGGCTATTCGTGCGAGCGTCGTGATGATCTCGATCTCCGACATGCTCATGACGCTTCTTTTTTGGGGCCTGGCCTCTCCGATCAAGGTGAGCGGATGACGACGCTCGCCCCTCCGGCGCCGCCGTCGGCTCCAGCGGCGCCGGTATCCCACGCCCGGCGCCAACCGCGGTACCTGATCTGGGGCACCCTCCTCATAGTCGTGGTGCTCACAGTCGTCGTTCTCATCTTGGCCACCTTTGGCGGCACCTTCACGAACTACGTGGTCGTGACCGCGCAGCTGCCCGCTTCGTCGACGGCCGCGGCGCTCAACAGCCCAGTCGAGTACCGCAACGTGACCGTGGGTATCGTGGCCAGCTCCGGGCGGTCGGTGCCCGGCGGCCTCGTTCTCGTCACGCTTCACATGAGGCCCGGGAGGATGAAGGACATCCCGGCCGGCGTGCAGGCGACGGTCACGCCGGTGTCGTTCTTCGGCAACGAGTACATCGTCCTACAACCGCCCGCCAACCCGGGCACACAGACGCTCCGGCCCGACCAGATCATCCCTCCGGTCTCGTCAGGGGTGACCGCCTCCCTGCAGGACACCCTCGACAGCTTCGATCACCTGCTGACCGAGCTGCACCCCGGGCAGCTCGACGCAGCGTTGACGTCGCTCGCGAGCGCGCTGCAGGGGCAGGGGATCTCCTTGGGTCAGAACTTCGTACGGACCAACACGTACCTGACGGACATGCTCCCGTTGTGGCCCACGGTCGTGGCCGATCTTCAGAAGCTGGTCCCTGTGTCGAACGCCTTTGCCGAGGCGACACCGAACATCATTCAGATACTGTCCAATCAGGCTGCGTCGAGTCAGGTGGCGACGGGCGACGCCAACAACCTGCGCCTGGCGCTGAGTGGCGGGGCGACGCTCGCCACAGACGGTGCGCAGCTGTTCGAGGCCGTCCAGCAGCCGTTTATCATCCTGGCCGCCGACTCGGGGCCGTTCCTGCAGGACATATCACAGAACCCGCACCAGATCTCCCAACTGCTGAGCGGGTTCAACACCTGGGCTCAGGCGTGGCTGGCGGCGGAGGGGATCCAATCCGACGGGCTTCCCGTCCCCGGGCACGGGCCTTACATCAACATCACCGCTACCGTCAAGGTCCAAAACCCGGCCGACCTCGCCCTGGCGGTGCTGGGGGGCTCGAACGTAGCGACTGACATTGCCGACGGCCTCGGTTCGAACTACCTGAGCGCCCAGCCCTACACGTCGGCCGACTGCCCGCGCTTCGGCGACCTCTCGGGCTGCGGGGGACTGACAACCGACGCCGAGACCAGCCTCAGCGCCACGGCCGCTCAGCTCGCGTCGGATCTGTTCTCCGGTTCCACGGTGCTGCCCGAACCTGCGCAGACGGACGCGGTGAGTCAGATCGTGGCGGCTTCCACCGGGCATCCGTCCGGTGACCCCGCCGTCAGCACGCTGCTGCTCTCACCCCTCCTAGAGGGGCTGGCGAGCGGATCGTGAGCGACGACATGCACCCAGTGAGCGGTGACGGCGCCGACGGGGCCGTGGATGAAGCTCACCACCTCCATCTCCCGCACCTCCCCCACGGGGAGCACCGCGCCCACCACGCCCATCCCGGACTCAAGTGGATCATCGTCAAGGTCGCTATCTTCACCGCCCTATCTGTGGTGATCACCTCGATCGTCGTCACCTCGCTCCTCGACCTGGACGTGCACCCCACGCACAGTTTCGCGGCGATCTTCGCCGACGCCGCGGGCCTGCAGCCGGGGGACACGGTGCGCGTCGCCGGAGTGGAGGTGGGCAAGGTCGCGGGGGTGTCGGTCATCAACGGCGGGGCGTTGTGCGGGAACAGCGGAACCGGTTGCGCCAAGATCTCCTTCAGCCTCGACAACACGCAGAGCCTGACGACCACGTCGACTGCGACCATCCACTTCGAGAACCTCCTGGGCCAGAGGTACCTGGCCATCCTGCCCGGATCCCCAGGAGGAGCGCGCCTCCGAGTTGGCGGCGTGATCCCGCTGTCTCAAACCACGCCGGCGCTCAACCTGACCGAGGTTTTCGACGGCTTCCAGCCCCTCTTCTCGGCCCTGGCGCCGGCGCAGGTCAACGAACTGTCGGCATCGATCATCGACGTCTTCGGCGGAGAGTCGTCCACGGTCTCGAGCCTGGTCGCCGAGACGGCAGCGATCACCAACAACCTGGCCGACCGCCAGGCGGTCCTCAACGGGCTGTTCACCAGCCTGGCCAGCCTGCTCAACGCGGTCGGGGTCCACGACACGCAGCTCGGTGAGCTCATCGGCAACTTCGACACGCTGGTCCGCGGCCTGGCGTCGAACAAGACTCAGCTCGGATCGGCCATCGACAACCTGTCGACGCTCACGTCCACGGTCGGCAACCTGCTCACCCAGACGGCCACCCCGTTCCACCAGGACTTGGTCGCCCTGGTCGGCGCCACCGCCACGCTCAAGCAGAACCAGGGCAAGATCAACTCGTTGCTCCAGGGATTCCCGGGGCTCATCAACGCCGTAGCCAAGATCGCCAGTAACGGCAGCTGGGTCAACGCCTACATCTGCAACCTGACGGTCAACCTGAGCGGCCCCCCTCTCAACATCTCCCTGGTCCCCGGCGCCACGTTCCCGACGTACCCAGCCGACATCACCCTCGGAGGCCTGATCGGCGGCGGGCCGACGGCGATCGGCAATCAGGCTGTGCACACGGAGAGTTGCTCATGAAGCGCTTCCGGGAACGCAATCGAGCGGTCACGGGCCTCATATCGATAGTCGTGGTGCTGACCCTCGTCGCCGGAGCGTTGGAGTTCTCCAAGCTCCCTCTCATACACAACACCGCCAACTTCTCCGCTGACTTCGCCAACGCGGCCAGCCTCGTACCTTCGGACATCGTGACCGTCTACGGGGTCAAGGTTGGACAGATCAACGGTCTCAAGCTCGACGGCGCGCAGGTGAAGGTGGACTTCACGGTCAGACAGGGCGTGAGGCTCGGGTCGATGACCACGGCGGAGATCGAGGTCCTGAGTCCCATCGGAACCGAGTACATCCAGCTCGTGCCGGCCGGCACCGGACATCTCTCCGGGACGATACCCCTGTTCCGCACCACGGTGCCATACACGCTCGTGGGCGATCTGTCGAAGTTCGGCAACGATATCGAGAACTACAACATCCCCAACATAGAGAAGTCCTTCGAGGCGAGCGCCGCCGACTTCAACGGCACGTCCGTGGCGGACACCGTCGCCGCGTTCAACGGTCTGGCCCGATTCTCGGAGATCCTGGGTAACCAGTCGGCTGCTCTTGCGACGATCGTCAGCCAGGGCTCCGGACTGGCGCAAGTACTCTCCCAGCGCAGCGGCGAGCTGTTCGACCTGGTGAGCCAGGGGGCAATAGTGTTGAACACGCTCGAACAGCGCCGCAGCGCCATCCAGGCGCTCCTCGCGGCCACGACGACCTTTAGCCAGCACCTGACGTCACTCCTGCAGACCAATAGCGCCGAGTTCGGCCCGGTCCTGTCGAGCCTCGATAGCGTCTCGGCGATCCTCGCCCAGGACAGCAACGACATTGGCCAGGCCATACCGGTGCTGGCGGCCTTCAGCCGCTATGCAGCCAACGCCACCGGGAACGGACCCTTCGCCGACGCCTCGATCCCCACCCTGCTCGTGCCGGACAACCTCTTCGCCCAGTGCGCGGCGAAGGGAGCGTTCCCGAGCACCAACCCTGAAGTGGGGTGCCGTCCGTGAGCCGGCTGTCCCCGCGCTCGCTCGTCGTGGTCGTCGCAGTCGTGGTGGTCGGCCTGCTCAGTGGCGGCATCTACGCGCTCGTCTCGGGCGGCGGTCGCGAGACCAAGATCACCGCCAATTTCCTCACCACCCCCGGCCTCTACGTCGGCAACGCCGTGAGGATCCTGGGAATGCCCGTCGGGCAGATCACCAAGATCACCGCCCGAGGCACCTACGTGACGGTACAGATGGAGATCCCGGCTTCGCAGAAGGTGCCGGCGGACGCCACGGCGGAGATCATGGCCCCCAACGTGGTCAACGACCGGTTCGTGCAGCTCGACCCGCCCTACACCGGCGGTCCGACCATGCCGAACGGGGGTCTCATCCCGGCCTCTCGCACGTTCGTACCCATATCGGTGGACGAGATCATCGACAGCCTCAACCAGCTGGCTGTCGCTCTCGGCCCCAACGGCGCCAACGCCCACGGCGCGCTCCAAGGTCTCATCGCCGCCGCGGCCCGGGCGTTCGGCAACAACGGGGCCGCGCTCAACTCCACTATCACCAACCTCGGTAAGGGGTTCGGCGCGCTCTCGTCGCAGGGTCCGGACCTCACAAACCTCTTCGACGGCCTCGGTCACCTGAGCGCAGTGGCGTCGCAGTACAGCGGGCAGTATCAGTCCTTCGCCAGCGAGCTGGCCGCCGTCAGCACCGAACTGGCCTCAGACGACAGCCTCCTCGGGCCCGCCCTGGCGAACCTTCAGCAGGCGCTGGGCGCGCTGGCAGGGTTCATCCGCAGCAACGGCTCCGCTCTTGGGGGCAGTCTCGCCAACCTCTCGCAGTTCGCCGGAGCGGTGGCCCAGAAGCAAGCCCAGCTCGAACAGGTCTTCGGCGTGCTGCCCGTCGCACTGCAGAACGTCGAGAACGCGTACGATCCCGTCAACCACGCCCTAAAGGCCCGCTACGACCCGCTGCTGAACACTGAGAACGACCCGTCGGCCGGTTGCAGTCCAGGGACGCCCGGGTCGAGAGGGTGCACGGCGAACCCGACGACCGACTCGGACGGGTTCAATCAGGACGTTTGCGGCAACGCCCTGCTCCGGGTCGGGATCCTCGCGCTGGACCCGTCCCAGGATCCGATAAAGGCCATCGACCTCGGTTGCGGTGTCGGTGGACTGCTCATTGCACTCCCGAGCCCTCCGGGGGCGACGATCGGCCCCAACCTCTCACTCAGCGCGCTCGTCGGAGGCCAGGAGTGAAGCGGGCGACGCCGGGCCGCCGTCCGTTACTGATGGCGGCAGCCAGCGCTTTGCTCGCGGTGGGTTTGGGGGGCTGTGGGATCAGCCTGCAGACGCTGCCGAAGCTGAGCAACGTGAAGGGTGCCACTTACCCGATCGAGGCTCAGTTCTCCAACGTGCTGAATCTGCCCATCAACGCCGAGGTGCGCACCGGCGCCCAGGTGATCGGCCAGGTCGGGTCGATCTCCACCCACGACTTCGTGGCGGACGTCACCCTCGACATCAAGAAGAACGTCACCGTCGTGCAGGGCACCGTCGCTCAGGTGCGATTCGACAACCCTCTGGGCGACGAGTACGTCCTGCTCACCGCGCCCCCCCAAGCGTCGACGGCCGCCGTGCTGCCGGCCCATTCGGTGATCTCCGAGGACGAAACGAGCACCGCACCGAGCGTGGAGGACACCTTCGGGGCCTTGTCGCTGCTCCTCAACGGGGGCGGCATCAACCAGCTCGAGGTCATCATCCACGAGCTCAACAACACCTTCAGCGGAAACCAACCGCAGATCCACCAACTCCTGTCCACCATCAACACCGCGGTGACGACGCTTTCCAACGGCCACGTCCCGGTGGACAACGCGCTCGTTGCCATCGAGCACCTAACTCAGACCCTCAACGGCAACAATGGCAGCGGGGCCACCACCATCAGCAACGGCATCGCGTCGATCGCACCCGCCATCGGGATCCTCGCAAGCGAGAACTCGAGCTTCGACCAGCTCATCTCGTCCCTGTCCGGCCTCGGCGCGGCGGGGACGAAGATCGCCCAGCAGTCGACGACCAACTCTGTCAGCGACCTGGAGGATCTGCTGCCGGTTGTCAACGAGCTCAACGGCGTGTCGCAGCAGCTCGACCCCGACCTCACGACCCTCTCCAGGTTCGAGGAGGACACGCCGCGGATCATCCCCGGCGACTACCTCCAGGCCAGCGTGGTCGCCAATGTCATCCTTCCCTCGGGTGACTGCACACCAAGCTCTTGCGAGCCCGCCGGCCCGGCGGCCGACGCCCCGAGCGCCTCCGACGCCGCGGCCGTGAGTGAACTCCTCGGGAACGGCGCGCTGTGAGCACCCGCCTCCTGCCCCGCATGATTGCCCTCGCCCTGGTCATCGTCGTGGGCGTCTACTACATCGGCGTGGACGTGCTGCGCTACCGCATCGGCGCCCAGCGCTTCACCGTCACCGCGCTCATGCCGGAAGGGGGCGGGCTCTACCAAGGCGCGGACGTGACCTACAGGGGCGTCGACGTCGGCAACGTCACCTCGCTCACCCCCAACGCGACGGGCGTCGTGGTCAAGGTCGCGATCAATCCCGGAGCCAAGATTCCCAACAGCGGCCTCGCCAAAGTGAAGGAGCTCTCGGCGCTAGGGGAGCAGTACCTAGACTTCCAGCCGACCGGCGCCGGAGGCCCGTACCTGAAGGCGGGCACGGTGATCCCCGCCAGCCGGGTCGTCCTGCCCACACCGATCGGAACCACGCTCATCGACGTCGGAAGCTTCCTCGACAGCGTCAACCAGCAAGACCTGCAGACCGTCGAGAACTTCATCTTCACCGCCTTCGTCGGCACCGGCCCGAGTCTCCACAACATCGTGGTGACCGGACAGCAGCTCTTCGAGGCCCTGGTGGCGGCCCAGCCGGAGACGGTGAACCTGATCGTGGACGGCGACAAAGACCTGACGACGCTCCAGGCGACCGACGGGGACCTGCAGACGTTCTCCACGGGCCTAGCGGAGCTCACCGGAGAGTTGAAGGACTCCGACCAGTCGCTTCAAGGGCTCATCAACAACGGGGCCGCAGTATCCAACGCCGGTGATCCGTTCTTCGCCTCCTACGAAGCGGCGACGGCGGGTGCCATTCAGAGCCTCAGCACCGACTCGGCGGCTTCCGACAAGTACCAGCCGGCCGTCCAGGCGCTGTTCCAGTTCCTGCCGGTCGTAGCCGGCGACCTGGCGTCGACGGCGACGACCGGCAGCAACGGACAGACGGCGATCAGCGGCGAGATCGGCTTCAACTTCGGCGGTCCCGTGTGCTCCTACATCCCCGGAGCGGAGATGCCGGGCCCCACCCAGCCCGTGGCGTCAGCGCCGCTCGACAATTTCTGCGGGACGAGGGCTCCCAACCTTCTCCAGCGCGGGTCCTACAATTCCCCCGGAGGCTTCTGAGAAGTGACCACGACTAGCGGCTCTCCCCGACCCATTCGCCGTCGCGGCCGCCTGCGTTGGCGCGTCGCGGCCGGTGCGCTCGTGGCGGCAGGCCTAGGCGTCACAACCGTGTCGGCTTCCAGCGCCGCCCCGGCGGCGCCGAAGTCGACGACGTTGAAAGTGGCGACCGCTCGAACGGTGAGTTCGGTCCGGCCCGCGACCGCCCCGAACTGTCCCACGAGCACCTACCCCTCGAGCCCGACCTCGAAGACCGGTTACGGGGTGGCGTTCACGGCCGACCTGCTCGATGCCAACATCAACGCCGGCTACATCGAAACCCCGAACCCTTCCACTCCAGGGTACATATACGCCCCGTGGGGGCTCCACGTAGGCCCCATTAGTGGAACCGTGTGCGGGCTCATTCAGATCCCGAGCCTGAATCTCTCGGCGACTCCGAGCGACATCCAGGTCGCTACATACGGCGCCATGACAGGCCCCGGCTCGATCGCAGCCGGCACGACCGCTGATTTCAGCTTCGAGGGACTTGGGGATCCCGGCGCCAACGAGGTGGCGTTCAACGTCGGCGCATTCTTTGGAGCTGGGAATCTGTCGTCCAGTACCGACAGCGTGGCCTACTACCACACGGGGAGTTCCCAAAAGTTGTCCGTGTCGAACATAGTGATCGACAAGGCCGGCGTCAACAAACCCGCCGCGACACCTCCGGGGCCGTCAATCCAGGGCGCTCCGGAAGCATATACCGGCTCGGTCAAGCTGACGAACAACAGCGGCGTCACGGTTACCAACATTCAGGGTGAGGAGCCGTCGGGTTTCGTCGAGGCTCCGACCACCGGGCCGGGATCGAATGGCACTCTGCTGGCCGGGCAGTCGGCGACCTTCACATACGGGGTCGTCGCTGGTCTGCCCCAAGCCCAGAACATGGCGCTCAACTTCAGGGGTGAGACGCCGTCCGGTCCAGTGACCGGGTTCGCACTGGTGTACTACACGGCAAGCGGCGAACCCGGTTCCTCGGGGCCGCATATGACGATCGGCAACATCGAGATAAACGGCACGCCGGCGTCGAGCGCTCCCGGTCCGGCCGTGAGCGTAGGGTCGGTGTTCACCACCACGTTCACGGTCACCAACGACAGCGCCGACACTATTACAACCTGTGTGTTGATCAACATGCCTTGCCCCGGGCCCGACTCTGTCAGCGGCTCCGACCAGTTTCCTTCGGTACTGGCGCTGCTAGGGGTGCCTGGCGCGGGAGGTATCTATGCACGCCCCGAGGGGCTCCACGGGTTCGCTCTGTCGGTAGAGATCCCCTGTGCTCCCGGCACCTCCGGTGCCGACTGCCCGGCGGACCTGGTCACTAGCCCGGACGGGATCTGCGGGGCAACCGACCTTGACCCACCGAACTACTGCCAGCCGGCCAATGCGCTCTCGGCCAGGGGTGTGGCCGCCACCAGCGCCGTCTTCACCGTCGTGAATCCCGCGATCAACTGCAATCAGGCCGTATCGGTCAACGTCACGACCGGGCGATCGACCGTCGTACCCCAGCAGGTGACGGGGGCGGACAGAAACCTCCCGGTGTGGACAATGGCGGGTCAGGGCCTCGTGGGGCCTCTCGTCGGTGCCGAGGGAGTCGTGGTCGCCAACGACTTCGGGCTGACGGTCACCGATAAAGCGAACGCTCAAGATCCCACTCCCGCGTGCATCCCCTGGGATGGGCTCTTCGACCTGATCGCGGGCGGGGTCACCCCGCCACATTCTGCGGCATGTGCGGCGAGAGGTGAATCTATCTGCTACTACAACGGCGATACTCCGGCCGGCGTCATTGCCTCGCCGACTTCCTGCCTCAACCAGCCGAACCCGAATATCTTCTGCGGCCCACCCGGAGAAGTGCAGCTGTCGGCGGAGGTCATCGTCTCGAGCATCGATCTGCCGAACTACAACCCCAGCCCCGAGTCCGGGGTGCGACGTGGCTAGGCCCGCTCGACGACGGCTCGCGGTCGCCGTCGTGTTGGTAACGACGTCGCTAGCCGGCTGCGGGAGCCTGGGGCGGGGTGCCTCGGTCGCCCACTCGAGTGGCGCGTCGGACCAGAAGGCGATGCTTACCTCACTGTTCGGCGCCCTGCCCACGCTCGTTCCGCCCCCCCAACTTCCAGCCGACTGCATCCCGGCCTCCAGTGGCGTGCAGGTCCAGCTCGGGGCCTACGCAACCTTCTCGGGCGTCTTGTCCATCGACGCACCGACCGGCGGGCAGATGGTCGCCGCTGACATCACGGGAACGCTCTGCGGTAAGGGCGTCGTCATCGATGCGCCCGGCCCGCCTGTGTGCCCCGCCGGCACCGCGGCCGGGGTGGAACTCAACATCCCGGCCGACGGGGAGACGTTCAACCTTCAACCGGCTGCTTCCGTCGAACTGACCTTACCTCGCCCAGGCGGAAATCCACCCTATGTCCCGGGGATCACGATCACCGTCATGCACACCCAGGTTAACCCGGCGCCCATATCGGCCGTCGTGTGCGCAGGAGCGGCGGCTCCTGGGCCGCTCGAGGCGCCGTGCTATATCCCGCCGGGCCGTTCAGCACCCTGCAACCCCCTGAGCATCTCGGCCTCTGCGTCGGCCAGCCTGCTCGGTGCCGACTGCGTCCTCGGGGTGACAGTACCGGTGAGAGGCTCGATCTACGGGCCGCTGTCGTCCTTCACGGTCGACTTTGCCAACGAGCCATTCTCCATTGCCTTGCCCGCCCCGACCGCCCAATGCCCTTCGTCTGTCACCGGCGCCATCGGCTCACTTCTGGAGTTTCCGACCAACTCCGGAGGTGGGTATGAGCCGCTTCCCCCAGGTCTGACTCACATCAGCATCAGCGGAAATGGGGTCGCTTACTACGCCTCGAGTTGACATATCGGACGCTCGATGTACCACATGTAGTGAACGCGAATACGGCGGCACTAAGCACCAAAGGTTCATCCGGGTTTTGCTTGTGGCAATGGTCACTCTCTGGTAGCCTGAAGGCGTATGTCGGGGGCGACGGTCGCTTTCGACCACACGGGGAGGACCTTATGAAGTACCTCAACGGAGCCAGACTGAGGAGTCTCGTCTGCGCTTCTGTAGTGATTGGTGGGACGGTTGCCGCCGTTGCACCGGGGGCTGCGTACGCGGCCACGGTGACCACGGTAGAGAAGGGCACCGTGAGCTGCACCGTTCTCGGTACCGCTTACACTCTTCCTCTCAAGACCAAGACCACCTACAACAACTCGGTAGTTACTGGTCATACAGCGACGGCGAGCAACAAGACAAACGTCACGGTTATCGGTGCCTTGAACTACGCCGAATATTCGGCCGGCTTCAGGTCCTATAACGGCAACCTGAACGCTTCGGGAGATTACGCCTACATCGACAGCACCGACGGGACGCCCTCGCCGTACAATGCCTCGTCGAATAATACGATAACGATCGCCCCGACGAACATCCCGGTCCCGAGCGGTGGCACCGATACGAGCTCCAAGCTCAAGTTCAAGATCGCCAGTCTCGGCCCCATCACGGCCGGCGCTCCGGGGACGAGCAAAGAGATCGCCGGCGACGCCGCCTCGGGCGACTTCGCACTCGCGACCGTCAACCTTTATACCCAGGTCAACGAGGGAGGGTCCCCGACCACAATCTCGGTCCCCTGTGGAGTTCCCACAGCCAACGGAGGCGGTCAGTTCATAGCTGCCACGATCACCGTCACCTGAGCAAGCAGTAAAAGCTTGTCGGCCTCTCAGCGCCGACGTGATGTGCGGTGGCGCCCCCTATAGGGGGCGCCNNGTTGGGTTTCCGCGATGAAGCCGACGTTGGAGTAGCCGTTGTCCTCGACCTTAGGGGCGGGTACTTCCAGCTCACCACGGGATCGTGGCCCGCCGGATTCTTGGATCACGTCGCCTTCTCGGACGCTTCCATCGCCGAGCTGATCGTCGAGATCGTGGAGCGGATGGGCCCCTTTGAACCGGCGATCGAGCTGCGGCCGAGCGTCAAGATGGTGGACGCGGCCGTTGGGGCGTTGCCGCTTATGGCACCACACAAAG
>PMHU01000118.1 GCA_003156795.1 Acidimicrobiaceae bacterium | reverse complement strand
ACGACGGCCAGTGGTGTGGCTGGCAGCACGGGCGGAACCGCAGGGGTCAGCGCTTCGGACGGGAGCGGTACCGCCGGCGCGGTCTATTCGGCCGCCAACAACAACGGCGGTGCCGGTGGCGCCGGCGGAGGTAATGCCAGCTCCGACAACGGCGGAGGTGGCGGCGGAGGTGGCGCGGCGGGAGGTGGCGGCGGCGGCGGATCGGCCGCGTTGAATCCGGCCGGAGCCGCTGGGGCGGGGTCCAACTACACCTATGGGACCGCAACCATCACCGTTACCTTGGCCACCGCCAGTTCCTCACCTGCGACGGGGGGCGTTGGAGGGACAGGGGCCGCGGGCACGGGCGGCACCGGAGGTTCGGCGACATTCATGGGTATCGGGATCAGCGGCTCTTAGGGTCCAGCCATCGAGACGAGCAGCATGACCGTCTCGCCGACGCCCCGCCTCGCCGCTTCGACTCGACGCGGGCGAAGCGACCGCCTCGTCGGCCGCAAACGGCAACGACCGCTCATAGCCGCCCTGCGGGGTGTCTCACAGCGTCCAGCCAAAGGGTCGGAAGCGACCCGGAAGCTGACGCAAGCGGCCGATCACCATGGGATCGTCATCGCCTTGTACCGCTCCTACGAGCGAGGTGATCTGGGGAGCGTCGAAGGTGCGGCCCTGGCCACCCTGGCCCGACGGCGCCGTGCCAGCGCGCTGCGGATCTCGGTGTCAGCCGGTGAGGTCTCCGAATGGTTGCGGCGGGCCCACGTGCGACACGCGGTGCTGAAGGGTCCGGCCGTCGCAGTCGCATACGACGACGCCGACCGCGAGTTCGTCGATCTTGACGTTCTGGTCGCCCCGGCTCAAATGCGCGACGCCATTATAGTCCTGGAGGGCCACGGCGCCCGGCGCCTCGAAGAGGTTCGGTGGCCGAGGCCGGACGGGATCGGGGAGTTGACGCTCGGTCTGCCTAGCGGGGTGGCGCTCGACCTTCACGCCGACCTGGTGCATCACGCCGATGTTCGACGCGACTTCTGTTTGCCCGTCGAGTCCCTCCTCGACCGGGCCACCACGGCGCGCATCGTCGACCGAGAGGTTCCAGTTCTGGACCCCGAAGACACGCTGATTCACGTGGCGCTCCACGCTGTCATCTCCGGTGGTGATCGGCTGGTGTGGCTCGCCGACCTCGACGCGCTGGTCCGTTTAGATCAGCTTTCCTGGCCCGAGCTGCTGCGTCGGGCCCACGAGGCTCGAACGGCGCTGGTGGTCGCCATCATGCTCGACCGGGCTGCGATGGTGCTCGGTACGCCCGTGCCCCTGGATGTGTTGCGGGCCCTACGTCGCCGAGGAGCCTCGTGGGCCTTGCTCTTGCGGCTGTTCGAGCGGTGGCGTCCCACGGCGGAGAGCTACGGTCGCAGCTTTCACGGTCAAGTCCTGGTCCGGGCCACCCGGGACAGCACTGCCAGGAGCGTCTCCACGCTCGCCCGGCTCGTCTGGACCGATGTCATCCGATACGTCATCAGCGATCGGAACCATCCCTGGCGCAGCCGACTGCGGGCTCGCCGGCGGCCGGACCGGTGACCCGAGGATGCTCCCCGGGCGCGGCCCGGGTGGAAGCCTTGGGCCCGTCCTCAGTTGGCCAGAACTCAGTCGGCCAGAACTCGAGCTGGACCGGCGATCGCTGCCACGATCCTCTCGACCGCCGCTTCTATGACCTCGAAAGGTCGCCTGTAGCCAGAAGCCGGTCCACCAAACGGGTCGCCGACGTCATCGTCGCTAGGTCTACCGGGGCGGATAATGGCGCGTCGCGCCGAAACAGCCGGCACGAGAGACATGGCTCGACCGAAAGCAGCCGGGCCGAGTTCGATCTCAGCCGCCGCGACGGGTATCAGGCGGGCGAACTCGCGGATCGTAAAGAGTCGCGGCAGGGCGTCGGGAACGACCATGGCGATCTCTGCGCGATGCTCGCGGGTCATGGTCAGCACCAGGTCGGCCGAGACCACGAGTCGTTCGCTCAGTTGGCGGGCGTGGAAGTCCCCCGGGTCGATGCCGCAATCGCGCAGGAGGGCGGCGGCGTGTTCTTGTATCGGCTCGCCCACGATGGCCGCGGTACCGGCGCTGGCGACGTGGAACGAGGCGGATTCGTGACCGAGCACTCGGCGAAGTCGATCGTGGCCGAGGCGCTCGGCCATGGGTGATCTGCAGATGTTGCCCGTACAAACGAACAGAATCTCGAATACACCTTCGACGGCCATCAGGTTGGACTCTAGGAGCCGCCGGGCGCGCCTCACGCTCGACCCGAACCACGCGGCCGGCCCGAATCGCCGTCGAGGTTGATCTCATGCCGACCCTGGTCTTGCGCGCGTTCGGCCGCACGGTGTCGCTGGCCGGGCCCGAAGCTGCGCTCGGTGCGGCACGCCAGCGGCTCCCAGCGGCGTACCGCACCGCGGTCGGCCCCGCGGAGCGGAGCTGGTCCGTGCGCAAGAGCTCGGGGCGCGACTGGGCTGCCGTCGCCGAGGGCGACCGGTTATCGCTGTGGTCGGACGTGGTGGCTGCGACTGAAGCGGTGTTGTCCGACCTCGAGCTATGGATCGCGGAGCGTGCTCGGGATCGCGTGTTCGTGCACGCCGGGTGCGTGGCGGTCGACGGGCGGGCCATCGTCATCCCGGGTCGAACGATGAGCGGAAAGTCCAGCCTGACGGCCGCTTTGGTAAGAGCCGGGGCCGCCTACTTCTCGGACGAGTACGCGGTCCTCGATCGGCACGGTCTGGTCCGGCCTTACCCGAGACCGCTCGCGCTCAGACCAGACGACGGGTCCTCGACCAGACCGGTCACGGCCGAAGAGATGGGCGGAATGTCGGGTCGCGGCCCAGCCAGAGTCGGGCTCGTCGCCTTCCTGCAGTACGACGTAGCTGCGGGGTGGCGTCCAGAATCCCTGACTCGGGCCCAGACGGTGCTGCGACTGCTGGACAACACTGTCGCGGCGCGGACCCGGCCCCGGGCCGCTCTCGCCGCGCTCGAGCGTGCGACAGAAGGCGTCCCGGCTCTGGTCGGGACCCGTGGCGACGCTGACGATTCGGCTGCCCTCCTCCTCACCAGGCTGTCGTCGTGACCTACCGCGTCGTCTATCTCGACCACGTGGCGAGGCTGTCAGGCGCAGAAATCGCTCTGGCGCGAGTGCTGCCGTCGCTCGCAGACGTCATCGATCCCCACGTCATTCTGGGCGAGGACGGACCCCTCGTCGACCGGCTTCGGGAGGGCGGAATATCGGTCGAAGTGATTCCCATGGCCGCGGCGGGGCGCGATATGAGGAAGGACACCGTCCGCCCGGTGGGGCTGGGAGCCACCTCTTTGGCCGCGTCGGCGCATTACGTCGAGCGCATACGTAGAAGGCTTCGTGAGCTCCGGCCGGATCTCATCCACACCAACTCGCTGAAAGCCGCTCTCTACGGCGGCCTCGCCGGCCGGTTGGCGGGCATCCCGGTCATATGGCATATCCGAGACCGGATCGCACCGGACTATCTGCCGATCGCGGCCGTCCGACTGGTGCGGGTGGCGGCGCGCGTCCTGCCGTCGGCGCTCGTAGCGAACTCGCGCTCCACCCTGGCGACCCTTCCGGACCGGATCGGACGTGCCTCGGTACCCAATACGGTTGTCTACGACTCTGTCGGCGACGCTCGGCCCGGGCACCGGACCCAGGATCGTCCTTTTCGGGTCGGGACCATCGGGCGGTTGGCCTCGTGGAAGGGGCAGGACGTCTTTCTCGATTCGTTCGCACGAGCGTTTCCAGATGACGAGTGCGAGGCCTGGGTCGTCGGGTCGGCGATGTTCGGTGAGGACGACTACGCCGCCTCCCTACGAGCTCAGGTCGGGCGCCTGGGCGTAGAGGATCGGGTCAAGTTCCGTGGCTTCCGCGACGACGTGTGGAAGGAGTTGTCAGAGATCGACGCGCTCGTGCACTGCTCTTTGACCCCGGAGCCGTTCGGTCAGGTGGTCGTGGAGGGGATGGCGGCCGGTGTGCCTGTCATCGCGGCAGACGCTGGCGGTCCGTCCGAGATCGTCACGCACAACGTCGACGGGTTACTGATCTCTCCCGGTGACGTCCGCTCACTGGCGACCGCCATGCGCAGCCTGCACGACGATGCTTCCTTGCGAAGTGCGCTCGCCAGCCGAGGCCGGGCCACGGCGGCCAAGTACACGCCGGACCGCACTGCGCGCGAGTTGAACGCCGTCTACCAGAAGGTGATCGACCACGGTCGGTGACGGGACGGCTTCAGTGCCTCCGCTGGAGCTTCGCACTTGTTTCCCCCACCAAGTCCATGACACGGCCAAGAGCCCTTGATGCCGGGCTCGGTCGCCGGAGGATAGGGACGGCGAACGGTCGTAGTTGGCCCCGGGCCGTGGCAGGAAGTCCGTACTCGGCGACCGACGACTCTCTCAACCGCCGCGGCGACCCCGATAGAAGCGGGACCGGAAGCCGCCCGGTCGCGGCTTGGTACATCTCGAACTGCTCGATCGCGACTTGCCGCCACGTCCTGTCGCGAGCGAGAGCGAGACCGGCCTGCCGGAGCGCCTCGAAGCCGGCTTCGTCACCGAGCGCGCTCGACACGACATCAGCCAGGCCCGCGACGTCGCCTTCCGGCACCAGAAGCGCGGCCTTCCCGCCGACCTCGGCCATGGCGCCCGAGTCGTAGCCGGCGACGACGCAGCCACTCGCTTGCGCTTCCAGGATGTTGCGCCCAAACTGCTCGGCCCACGTCGAGGTGGACCGGCTCGGCGCCAGCAAGACCTCGGTCTCCTTATAGAGCGCGGCCAGATCCTCGGTCGCGAGCCAGGTGCGAGCCTCCACGTCGTGCTCGACCTCCAGCTCAGCGGCCAAGCGGATCCCGCCGGCGAGAGCGGGACCAGCCCCGGCCAGGACCAGGCAGGCGTCCAAACCTCGATTCCGGCGTAGGTCGGCGAGAACGCGAACCGCGTCGAGGATCCCCTTTTCGGGCACCATCCTGCCGACCAGCGCCAACCGGTATCGTTTACCCGGGACCGACTGACGACCGCTGGAGTACTGCGATTCGTCGTAGCCGAGTGGTAGGGGACGGATCGAACCGCCGAAACCTTTTCCCCGCAGCACCGAAGCGGCTTGTCGAGAGCACGGATAGAACGCTTGTACCCGCTGCAAGGAGANNCCTCTCGTAGGCACCGAACGGCGGTGGCCACCGCTTGTCGAGATTCTGTGCCGTGTACATGACGACGGGAAGCTTCGCAGGCAAGCGCGGGAGCAGCTGGCCTGCCGCCCGGCTGAAGGGCTCCTCGCACAGATCGACCACGTCCACTCCGTGCTCGACTGTGAGGTTGGCGACCGAGTCGACGTCAACGTAGGAGTGCTGGTTGACGTCGCCGGGCCGGTGCACGTCTACCTCGACGACGGGGAAGGGCTCCGGCGACAACACAGATTCACTTCCGATTTCCGGCCAGAATCGGGGAACCACATAGATCAGGTCGACTCCCGCGGCCACGAGGGCCCGGTCGCGAGCTCGATGCGCCGGGTTTCGCCCAGCGTGAAAGATGCGCAGCACGCGGATGCGGCCCCCGGCTGCACCTGCGAGTGGCACGAGGCGGAGCCTATCGGCGTCGCCGGCGGCGGTAGACGTGCAAGCCTGCGAAGTGGTGGAGTGGTATACCACTGGTCGACATGACCCGGACCCTCGTCGTGGTGCACAACAACATCGACGACGCCTCTTCGATCGGAGCCTTCGCGGCGTGGGCCGTCCGGGCTGGATTAGAGCGCAACTGGGCTGTTACTGCCGTTTGTCGCGATCTCGCCCCAGAGCTGGCGGCTGAAGTCGAACACCGACCTCTGTACGTTCCGCCCAGGCTGCACCTGCTGCAATGGAGCGTGGCTCGGCCGACCGTCCGCGCCGCGCTTCGTGGCTGTCGGCACGACGCCATGCTCGTCTACCAGCCGCAACTGGCCGCCATCGCCGACGTGTGGCACGTCGAGTATCTGTCCCGGGCCGCCCGCCGGGCAAGAGGTCCGAGGGAGCCCGGCCGACGCGGCCTTTTGCGGGACGCCCAGGCCGCCGGCGTCGCAGCCCTCGAGGACCGGTACGTGCGGCGCATCCCGGCCGAGATCCGATTGCTGTTCTGCAGTGACGGGCTGCGGGACCAGTTCACCGAGATCTACGGCCCAGCCTCAAACTCCGGCGTGCTCTACAACCCTGCCCTCGGTGGGCGCGTCGGGCCGGGGCGGTCGATACCCGACGCCGACCTGCGGGCCCGTCTGACTGGCGGGCACGACGGCTACGTGGTTGGTTTCCTCGGCGGCGGCGACACGCGCAAGGGCGCCGACCTCGTCCTCGCCGCGGTAGCTGCAGACCCGGAGCTGTTTCTCATCCACGCCGGACCCCGTCCCATGGACGACTCCGATCGGCTCCTAAAAGGGCGAACGAGGGGGCTCGGCCATCTCCGGGATGTAACCGAGCTGCTCGACGCCATAGACGTGCTGCTGGTACCCAGCCGGTTCGAGCCGTTCGGGCTCGTCGTGGCCGAAGCGGCGGCGCGAGGTGTACCAGTACTCGTCGACTCACGCGTCGGCACCGCGCCGCTCGTCCTGGAGACCGGAGCCGGGGCCGTCTGGACCCAACCCGAACCGTTGGGTCCGGCCGTGGCGCGGCTGACCGCCAACCGGCCCGCCATCGCTGCAGCCGGTCGGGCCTTGACCGATCGGCTCGATCCATCCATCCTCGCCGACCAGCTCTTCGCGGAGTTGGACGCAGCCTTCGAACGGCGACTGCGGCGTTCCTCATGACGCAACCCTTGCGGGTGGGCCTGCTCAGCCTCGAACCGTGGGACATGGTGTGGCGACGCAACCAGCATCTGGCCATGAGCCTGGTCCGCAGCGAGGCCGTGACCTCTTTGATCTTCGTGAACCCACCGGCCGGCGGGCTGGCCCTCCGAGCGCGGACGCACCGACCCGCGCCCGGCATCGAGGTGGTCACTCCGCCTTTGGTGGTGCCCCGACGATGGGGCGGTCACGTGGTCCTCTCGACCTGGACTCGCGGCGTCCTCGACCACATCGACGTGTTGTGGGTCAACGATGCGCGAGTCGCGAGGGCGGCACGGCGACCGGGTGTTCCAACCGTCTACGACGTCACTGACGACTGGCGGGAGATGGCGCAGAGGGCTGACGACCGAGCCCGCCTGGTGGTGGCCGAGGACCGCCTGGCCAGGACGGCCACGACGGTTGTCTGTTCCGATGTGCTCGCGGAGCGGTGGCGGGAACGGTATGGCGTGGATCCAAGGGTCATCCGCAACGGCGTCGACCCGACCGCGTTCGCCAACGGCGAGTCCCGTCGACTCGACGGGGCCGACTCGCACCTCGTCTACGTCGGAACGCAGCATGCGAACCGCCTCGACATCGAGCTGATCGCCGAGCTCGCCGCGGCGCAGGTAGGCACCGTCCACCTGGTCGGCCCCGATTGTTTGGATGGGTCCGTGCGGGCCCGCCTCGACGAGCTGGGCGTGCAGCGGCACGGACCGGTTCCCGCCGCGCAAGTTCCCAGCTGGCTGGCCTCGGCCGACGTCCTGATCTGCCCCCACCTCGTCGACCGGTTCACCCTCAGCTTGGACGCCATCAAGTCCCACGAGTACCTGGCGACGAGAAAGCCGGTGGTCGCTACTCCGAGCAGTGGCTTTCAGGCGCTGAGCGCGCCAGGTCTCACTGTCGTCGATCGCCTGGGCTTTGTCGCCGCTGTGCGCTCGGCTGGCGCCACTGGCGAGGTCGAGCGGATCCCTCCGTCCACGTGGGACGACCGCGCCCGCGAGTTTGCCGAAGTGCTTCAGGCGGTCAATGACACGGGAAGAACCCGTTGAGACCCACCTCGCCTGCCTACGACGGGGAGCTGAGATGACCGAGAGCAGCTCGCAAGCCGGTAGACCGCAATCTGGCCTACTCACGGTTTGGTTGGTCGTGGTCAACTGGAACGGGCTCGAGGACACCATGGACCTACTTTCCGGGTTGCGGGCCGAGCCGGCCCAGATCCTGGTGGTCGACAACGGATCGACCGACGGGACGATCGGCGCCCTACGGAGCTCCTATCCCGAGGTGCAAACGTTGCAGCTGGACGCCAACCTCGGCTTCGCCGGCGGCAACAACGCAGGGATCTCGTTGGCGCTGTCCATGGGCGCGGACATCATTGGAGTCCTCAACAACGACACGATCGTCGAGCCGGGATTCCTTGCTCCGTTGGTCAAGGCCCTGGACGTCCTTGGATCCAGCCGTGGAACTGAACGTGCCGTCTCGCCCGACATCCGTTACGCAGATGCGCCCGACGTCTCCTGGTGGCGCGGCTCGACCTTGGACCTTCGGTCCGGCTGGCCGAGGCACTTGACCCCAGACGAGCAATCAGCCGGGAAGGACGGCCCAATACCGACCCCGCTGCTGAGTGGCTGCTGCATCGTCGCCCGGGCCGAAACCTGGCGTCGGGTCGGCAATTTCGACGAGCGGCTCTTCCTGATATACGAAGACAGCGACTGGAGCATGCGCGCCACTTCTGCGGGCGTGGACCTGCTCGTCGTCCCCGAGAGCAGGATTCGACACAAGGTGTCGAGATCGTTTACCGGCCGGGCCGACGCTCTGGGCAGTTACTACTTCGCGCGCAATGGACTCATATTCGCCTGGCGACACCTTGGCGTTCGGCCAACGCTGCGCTTCCTTCGCGACCAAGTCCTGCGGAGGACG
>PMHU01000062.1:552-15946 GCA_003156795.1 Acidimicrobiaceae bacterium | reverse complement strand
GCACCTCGCGGCCTACGTCGGCACCTGACGAGTCAGCTGTGCCTTCCGCGCCCGTCGAGCCCTGCCGGCGCGGCAGCGTCCTCCTAAATTGACCCCGGCCCCTCTTTCGTCCGGTAGTACGTCAAGGGTGCCGTATTAGGCCAACCAACGGAGCCGAAACCGGGGATGACTCCGGGTCAGCCCGGTTTAGTCGGCAGGCTTGCGGGCGGCGGCCTTGGAGGCCCGAGTACGGGCGTCACGGGCCTTCTTGCGTCGAATCCGGTCGTGCTTCCATCGGACTGTAGAACGTGCGCCGCGACCCATGAGTGCAGGCTACCAAACCGATCCTGCCGGCCCAGTCAGTCCCGGAGGAAGCCCAGGGCGGCATCGACGAAGCGGAAGTCTTTGGGAGTCCCGAAATGGTCGGCGCCGGCGAGAGAAGCCAGCCGAGCGTCGGGCAGAGCCTTCATGAGCCGGTCGGCAGGTCCCACGAAGTCACGATCACCGAGCACGACCAGTACCGGCACGTCGATCTTCGCTATCTCGTCGTCGGTGAGCGGATGGAACGGCCGGCGCATGCAGGCCGCCAGGGCGGCCGGGTCATTGCCCGGTGCCGTGGCGAACCGGACAAATGCCCTCGTCGCCTGGTGGTCTCCTTCGGCGGGCTGGCCGGTCTCGATGGCCCTCGCCGACGGTTCGGGATCGGGTCGCACGAATATGTTCTCGCCCACGCCAGCGACGATCAACCGTCGGAATCGTTCCGGCGACCGCGACGCCACCCTCAGCAGTAGCTGGGCGCCGAGGCTGAACCCGACGGCGTCCACTTGCCCGGTCGCGGGCATGGCCTCGATCACGGAGTTCTCCAGCGACGCGTAGGCCTCGGGGTCGCTCGGCTTGTCCGACTCCCCGTGACCCAGGAGGTCCACCGCCACGACCTGGCGGCCTTCATCCTCGAGTAGGTCCACCCATCCCGGCTCGCGCCAGTTGCGCTCGAAAGACGAGGCGAAACCGTGGACGAGCAGTACAGGAACGCCGGCCATCTCGGCAGGCTATCGGTGTTGCTCATCGACCCGGACGGCCTGTCGTCCTCTCCAGTAGCGTTAGGGCGTGTCCCGACGTATCGAGATCGAGCTGACCAGCGCCCGGCCGGATGGGTCGTGGACCTGGCGCGCAGCTGGAGCGCGGGAGCCACGCGGCGTGCTGGAGGGGAGCCTGCTGCAGGACGGAGCCAAGCCGGGGGACGTGCTGAAGGCCGAGGCCGACTTCGAGTTGGAAGGGATCACGATCGTTTCTGTGGTCGCCCCCAAGACTGACGGGCGCAGCGAGCCACAGCGCATCGAGGTCGTCGGCCCCGGGCGCCCCGAAGCTCCGGGCGTGACCACCCAGCTGGTCGGCCGGTCGGAGCGCCGCCCGAGTGACCACCGGCGCGACCGCGACGATGGACGCCCCCGCCGAGACCGGGACGCGGGCCGACCTCCGACAGGTCGGGATACAGGTCGCCCGCGGCGGGAGGTTTCGGGATCGAGGCCCGAGTCGACCCCGGGCCGGTCAGATAGCCGGGATCGTCCCGGTGGCTCCTCCGATGATCGAAGGGACAGACCGAGCCGTCCGGCCAGGCAGGACGCGCCGTCGGGTCGCGACAGCAGCCCGGGCAGAGGCCGCCGCAACGAGCGACCGGGCGGACCCGCAGAACACTCCGACGCCGACTCCGATCGTCCGAAAGCGCGACGGCTCAACCCGGGCAACGCCCACCGCAAAGCCGTCATGGAGTCGCTGCCGCCCGAACAGCAGCCGATAGCGGAGCAGGTTCTCCGGGGCGGAATACCTGCCGTTCGGACTGCACTCCATTTGGAGCGAGAGAAGGCCGCCGCGGAGGGCCGCGCCGCCCCGAATACCGACGAGCTCATCGCCATGGCCGAGGCCGTTCTTCCGAAGCTGAAGGCGGCCGAATGGCGGGACCGGGCCGAGGCCGCGGCTGCCAACGCGGACGATATATCTCTTCGGGACCTCCGTTCAGTGGTGGCCGGCGCCGACTCGGCGAGAGACGAAGAGACCCGCACACTCGCGGTGAGCGTTCGCGAGGCGCTCGAGCGCCGGGTCGCGGCGCTCCATGGCGAGTGGTCCAAGGAGATCGGGAAGAACCTCGACGAGAATCGAGTGGTGAGGGCGCTCCGCCTGAGCGCCAGACCTCCCGATCCGGGCGCTCGCCTCGATGGCGACCTGAGCAAGCGACTGACGGAGGCGGCCGGTCAAGCGATGTCGCCCGATGCCGCGCCCGACCGCTGGGCCGCGATCCTGGACGCAGTGGTCGTATCGCCGATACGCCGCCTCGTTCAGCCGCTCGGGCTCCCGTCCGACGTGCCGCCGGATCTAAAGCGAACCGCCCATCAGCACTCCGGAAGCGTCCCGGCGCTCGCCAAGCTCCTGGGCGTGTCCATCACCCCTCCTCCCCTACCTTCCGGTCCGCGCCGAAGGCCCGAGCCCCCGAGCGGCTCGGGTCGGCGCCCGAGGCCTCCCCGTCCCCGCTCTCAGTCAGCGGCGCCTGAGGCGCCGTCCGTGGAGGCCGGCGGGTCTGAGCCTCTGGCGGCGGAGCCCGTGGCGTCGGCGCCGCCCGCGGAGCCCTCTGTGTCTGAGGTACCCGCGGCTGAGGCCGGCCCCGACGTACCGCCGGCCCAGCCCGTGGCGTCCACGCCGCCCGCGGAGCTGGCCGAGTCGGCGCCGCTGTCTGTGGAGCCGACGGCGCCGCTGTCGCCCCCCGAGCCGGTTGCGTCTGCTGTCGACGACCCCGGCGAACCCACGCCCGAAGCCGGCGAGCCGTACCAACCAGGCGCAGGGGCCCTCAGCTAAAGGTCTCCAGGATGCCGTGGTCGTGGAGGAACTCGGCCAGTCCATCCACGAGCGAAAGCTCCGCCACGTTCGCCAGCGGCACCCAGGCCGCCTCCGCCGCGTCGTCGCCCGCCACGGGATCGGCCCCGACCAGGATCGTCACCGCGAAGTCCAGTATCACGTGGTGGAGCTGGTCGTCGATTCGCTCGACCCAGCCGACCAGGCCTTCGCACACGCCGGCCAGGCCGGTCTCCTCCAGCAACTCCCGGACGACGGCTTCGGCGAGCGTCTCACCCGCTTCGACCCGACCGCCGGGCACCGACCAGGTTCCCTCCGCCGGGCCTCGTCCCCGCCGGATCAGGAGGATCTGGTCGTCATACACCGCGATCGCGCCCACACAGAGCTCAGGTCGGTCAGCCATCGAGCCCTCCCGCTTCGTGCTCCAGTGGGCGGTGCATGACGAGCAGTCGGGCTAGGAACCCGTTCTCCTCGAAGAAGGCTTTGACCGGTCGGTTGCCTGGAAGGGCGGGAGTGTCGACGCCGACGCAGCCCTTGCCTCGGCACCACGGGAGGACCACGTTGACCATGGCCTCGGCCACGCCGACCTGCCTGGCCTGAGGTTCGACGTAGAGCAGCTCTAGGTTTCCGACCGTCTCGTGGCGACTTCGATCGCACACCACCGATCCGACCCCGACGGGAACTTCGTCGATGAGGCCTACCACGATGAGACGGTCGGGGTCGTCGAGGGCTTGCGCCAAGTAAGCCTCCGCGCCGACGCGTTCGAGGGTCCCCGCCAGGAGCCGCCCTCCCCTCTGCCCATCGAGATTCTGCACGGCCACATCCCACAGCCCGGCCAGGGCCGTCAGGTCTCCCGCGGTTGCCGGGCGCGCATGCTCCACTTCTCAGGCTGCCAAGTCAGCTGCCTTGCAGCTGACCGACACGCGTGAGCACCGTTCGCCGACCTCGGTGGGCCGATTCGTACTCCCCGACGGCGGCCAGCTCTTCACTCGACAGACCGGCCAGGCGCTGAACGACCTGAGATGCCGACAGAGAGTCGTAGCCCGGTATGGCCAGCCCGTTGGCGCTGGGGAGAGGCGACGATGGTGGGGTGGATTCGAAAGCGGGCCCGACGTCACCCTCGTCGGGCACGGTGCCCAGCATCTCGTCGTAGGTGAGGTCCTGCACCGGACGACGGCCGCTATCGGGTGGCTCGCCACCTGATCGCGCCCCATTGGCACTGGTAGGGCGCCCAGCCTGGCCCCAGCGCCGCTCTACCCTCTTGCGTCCCTGAGCCACCGCGAATTGCCCGACCATGCGCGCCGCGGTCAGCTGGCCATCTACCTGGGCTCGTCCCTTGGCCGCCAGCTTGGGCAGCTCCTCGGCGGCCGTCATGACCATCCCCAGTGGCGCGAACACAAAAAGGTCCAAGGCCGCATCGAACGGTGAACTCTGTTCAGGCACGGATCGATCCTTCCCCGCGATGGTCTTGCACACCGCTCTCAGACACAGTCTCGGCAGAGCATGTGGACGTCATCCGCCAACTGGCTGGGATGCTTGACCAGGAAGCAAGACTGGCAGACGAACTCCCCCGGCTGCTTCGGCAGGACCCTAAGTGGGCTCTCACCCCTCTCGTCGACGTCACCGACCTCCTCGTCGTCCTCCTCGTCGTCCTCGTCCTCCACGACGAGACGCTCCTTGAGGATGACGTCCAAGCTGGCCTCGACGTCATCGGTGTCGTCCTCGTCCTCGTCCTCTTCTTCGTCGTCGTCATCACGAGGGGCCTTGAGTTGGACGTCCTCCCCCTGGTCGACCTCCTCCGCGACCAGGTCCACCTCCACGTCGTCCTCGTCGAGGTCTTCGTCGTCGAGGTCTTCGACATCCTCGTCGTCGAGCTCATCGAGGTCTTCCTCATTGAGGTCCTCAGGCATTTCTTCGCTCTCATCGAGCAGGTCTTCGTCGAGGTCATTCGTCGGCATCTGTGACGTCCTTCACAAATCTTGTCGCGGCAGCGGTTCAGCCCGATCGGCGTCGTCGGCGGCGCGGATACTAGACGCCAGAGCCGGCCTCCGGGCCACGTCCTCAACCCACCTCGGCCCCCGCCTATTCCAAAGTAGACGAATCGGCCTGTCCGCATCGCGGTCTGGGGCAATTCGGCAGGGTGACTCGAGGGCCGTTGGTGCCGTCTCAACCGGCATGCAGCTGTTGCCATGTCGACCGCGATGCTCAGACGTTGTCTACTTGGCCGTCAAGTCACCCTGCCTAACGTGACCGCATTGCCGGGCCCCGTCATTGCTGGCTCCATCTTGGTCGATTCCCCCCCACCCCCGTCAAGGCGTACGTCGATTTCGGCGCTGAACAGGAGGTTTGCGCCCAGGCCGGCCGATGTGCTTGCGAAGATCCCTCGGCCCGGGCTCCGGTCATCGGATTCCGGTCACTCGAATTCCGGGACCAAGGCCTCCACGCTGGCGACGTAGGCGTCGGTCTCTTGGAACACCCCGTACCGGCCGAGGTTGTATGGACCTTCGTAGTAGGCGGCGATGGTCAGGCACGGGTTGTTGCCTTCGACGCCGGCCAGGTAGGCGAGGAAGGCCGCCGACATCCGTATGTTGTCCGATATGGAGTTGATGTCGAGCGGCTCCCCGATCAGGGTGTCCTGGATGAAGTTCGCCGTTCCGGGCATGATCTGGCCAGCACCGATGGCGCCCGTAGAGGACACGACCCCCTGCTGCCAGCCCGACTCCTGCCAGGCAATAGCCTCCAGCAGAGGAAGAGATAGGTCGTAGTGGTCCGCCCACTCGATGAACAGGGGTTGCAGGGCCAGACGATCCGGCGAGTTCTGGAGCTCGGTCGGCAGCACTCCCAAAGGTCCGCTGCTGGGAACGAACGTCGAGCAGAACGTCTCGGGGTTCGTCGACTGCGATGCGCCGCTGGCGGGGGCCGACGGCGCAGGGGATGACGACGAGGTCCCGTCGGCGTCGGAGCCCAGAGGGATGGTGAGCTGGCGGCCGATCAGCAGGACGTCATTGGGGTTCATGTTGTTGGCGGCGGCCAGCTGGTTGACGGTAAGCCCGTCGGCGCGAGAGATGGCCCAAAGACTGTCGCCTGGTTGCACCACGTAGGTCTTGGCCGCGCCCGCCGCGAACCCGGCCGCGCCGGCGGCGATCAACAAGCCCAGGCTCAGGAGGACGGCGGATAGCCGGAAATGGGGGTGCATCGAAACAGGAGGGTCCGATCCCTCCGCCCGCGCGCGTCAACCTACAACATCCACAGCAGCCTCAGCAACCCCTCTTTTCACATTAACAACAGAGTTACGCTTACTCTAAAGCTCTACCTGACAGTCAATCTTTCGGGTTTATTTGCTTCGTCGGAGGGCGGCCCGGCGTTCGCCGGTGAGGCGCTCGAGGCCCTCGTGCTCGTAGTCCGCGAAGTCCACGTAGCTCATTAGGGCGGCGATGGCCCGGTGACCCGCCTTCTCGGCGATGAGGGTGTGCATCTGCTGGCACACCTTTCGGTATTCAGGGTGCCCCTGGGGGCTGGTCCGCAGCTCTAGTAAATGCATGGCCTCACGGGCGTTGAACTGCATCGCGTTTNNATCGCGTAGCGGATTCGGTAAGCGAGGGCGACGGCGTAGGCGGCCTGGCTGGGAATGAAGCGCTCCTCCAGGGCCTCGTAGAGCGACGCCGACCGAGACATCGTGGCCGCGTACAGTTCCTCGGCCCCGGCGTCGACCACCGACTCGGGCATGCTGTAGCCGTGGGCCGGAGTCAGGTCCTGCCACTCGACGGTCAGCAGGCGGTGGCGCTGGAGGTCCCGGAAAGCGCCGTAGTCGGATATGACGTCGAAGCGGTAGTCGCATCGCTCGAGGGCGCGGCCCGGGCGGTGGCGCCGGTTGGTCCGCTCCCCCGCGTAGCTGCGAACCAGATCGAGTCGCTCCTGGACCGACAGGTCCGCAACCCGATCCCGGATGGCCGCTTCGGACAGGTGGGTATATGGGTACAGCATGCTGGCCATGACCTTGATCTCGCCATCAGGGTCCCAGTCGAGGAGGGTGACTTCGGGCTCGGTGACCGCGGTCGGGCCGGCGCCATCCTCCTGTGGTCCGAACATGCCGGCCGCTACCTGGTGCATCGCTTCGGCGTTCTGCTCGAGATAGCTGGAATGCGAGACGCCGCGGTCGTCGACGTCCACCCGCTTCACCCAGGACGGGATCACCTTTCGAAGCTCGGCGAGGATCAGGTCGGCGTACACCCGCGCCTCTGGCATCGGGTGGGCCCGCATCCGGATCAGCAACGCTTCGTAGGCTTGGCCGCTGGCGTAGATGCCGAGGTTTGACGTGGCGCCCGCCGGAAGCATCCCGCGCAAGGCGTCGAACGCTTTGGCCCGTATCGACTGGCGCCAAACGAAATCCGAGTCCTTCGGAGACTTCGGGTGGCGGGTCGCGAACAGCGACTGCATCACAGGGAGCAGCTTCCCGTACGAGTCGAACAGACGATCCATGTCGCCGACGTATCGCGCCCCCAGCGGGGAGTCGAGGATCTCGGAGTCCCTGTAGTAGCGGTAGCGGCCATTGGGGAGGCGGGTGTCGTAGGCCACGTAGCGGGTCGACTTCTCCATGTAGGACATGAGCCGACCCCACTCGAGGACCTTGGTGAGGACGTTCGAGGCCTGCTCGCACGCCAAGTGGACGCCGCCGAGCTGAGCCACGGAGTCGTCTCCGTATTCGAAGAAGACGCGGTCGTAAAGCTGCTCGGCCCGAGCCAGGCCCACCGTGGCGTCGATGCTGTGGTCCCCGCTCACGTCGAGGTCGCCAACGAACTCGTCGAGGAAGAGCCGCCGCAACGTCTTGGCCGAGCGCGAGTAGCGGGCGAACAGCGCCCCCTTTACGACTTCCGGCAGGTTGACCAGGGCGAATACGGGTCCGTCCAGGTTCGTGAAATAGCGGCGAAGTATGTCCGCTTCGTCGTCTGTCCATTCCTCCACGGCGTAGATGCCGGTGTCCACAAACCCCATCGCATGGCGCAGCCTACGAGGGGGCGGGCGGCCCGTGGGGGATGCGCCGGGGCCCCTTAGCCGCCTGCGGGGCTAGGCGCTGAGCACGGACGAAGACGCCACGACGCCTCGCAACAGCCGGTCTGCGCTCGCCCGGGCCGCCTTGGCCGTGGCCGGCTCAGGAGCGAGCTCTCCGATCTGGTGGAGAAGGTCTATGAGCTGCTTGACGTTCCTCACGAAGTCCCCTCCGGACAACTCTTCGTCCTCGATCACTTCGGCCAGGTCCTCCCCCGCGGCCCAGGCGTGGGCGAAGCCGACGAACCCGGCGTCGGGCCGGCGGGTCAGGGGCAGTCCGGCGTCGTCCTCGGCTGCGTTGAGCTCGGCCGCGATCTGCTCGATATCGGTCCAGCGCCGACGCAGCCTAGGGTTGGGGAACCACGTGCTCCCCTCCCCCTGACCGCGCGCCTCGAAGGTGAAGACCGACACCATTCCGGCCAGCTCCGCCTCACCCAGCCCGTCCAGGAGGCCCTGGCTCACGCACTCGGCGATGAGGAGATCCGATTCGTGGTAGAGGCGGGCCAGCCTGTGCCCGCCGTCGGTCAGGCTCCAACCGTCCACGTAACCCCACGCTTCGAGCACCCGCAGGACCCGGTCGAACTGCCGGGCCAGCGACTCCAAGCGGCCCTGGACGCGCCGCTGCAGCCGTTCGAGATCCCGCATCAGCCGATCGGCTCGATCCAAGGCCCTCAAGTGGGTGCGAGCGTCCGGACAGGAAGCGACCGGGTGGCTTTCGGCCGCCGCGGCCTGCGACATCGCCAGCGCCCCCCGCCACTGCCGCCGACCACCGGGGACGCCGCTCGGCTCGTCGTCGGAGCCCACCTCCGGGGCGGTCTCGGGATGGCGGACCCGGGCCGCGATCAGGGCGGACGCAACGTGGCGCTGGAAGGCGTTGTTGTTCGGTGCGTAGGGGGTGGGCAAGCCCACGTGAGCCACGGCCACCGGCGGGGCCAGGAAGTCCTTCGGGCTCAGGGAAATGAGCCTCCGGTCGGTCGTGACCGCCCGCAAGCGGAGGTCGCCGCCGCGCCGCCGGGAAGTCGACAGGACGGCTACCCGGCCTCCCGACTTGCCACCAGGAACGATCAGGACGTCACCCGGTCGAACCCGCTCCAGCGCGGTCGCCACCTCTGCGGTCATCGACGGGCGTTGCCGGGCCGTTTCCTCGCTCGCTCGGATGAGGCGGCGGTACTCGGCGACGTCGCCCCGGTCACAGTCTGCGGCCTCGACTGCATCCGCCAGCGCGGCTGTGGCCCGGTCGATTTGCGTCTCCAGTCGCACGACGTCGCCGTCGGCCCGGTACTGGGCGAAAGACAGGTTGAGGAGGTGGTGGGCCACGTCCGGGGGGTAGCGACGCACCAGGTTGGCGGCCATGTTGTAGGTGGGTCGGAAGCTGCTGGTCAGGGCGTACGTGCGCGCCCCGGCCAGCCCGGCGACCTGATCGAAGGGAACAAATGGCGACCACAGGACGACCGCGTAGCCGACGTCGTCTATCCCCCGCCGGCCGGCTCGACCCGTCAGCTGCGTGTACTCCCCCGGGGTCAGGAACTCGTGACGCTCACCCGTGAACTTGGTCAACTTCTCGATCACCACCGAACGGGCCGGCATGTTGATACCTAGCGAGAGGGTCTCGGTGGCGAATACGACCTTGACCAAACCGGACGCGAAGCAGCTTTCGACGGCCTCCTTGAACGGCGGCACCATCCCGGCGTGGTGGGCTGCGTAGCCCGCCTCGAGCCCGTTGAGCCAGTCGTTGTAGCCGAGGACGGCGAGGTCGTCATCTGACAGCGCCTCGACGTGGTGCTCGACGATGGAACGTATTTGGCGGCGCTCCTCCGCGCTGGTGAGGCGCTTTCCGTCGTGCACGCATTGCATCACGGCGTCGTCGCACGCGGCCCGGCTGAAGATGAAATAGATCGCCGGGAGCATGTCCTGTTCCTCGAGAAGCTCGACCACTTCGACCCTGCGAGGGGTAAAAAGGCGTCCCCGGGGGCGCCCCCGCATCCCCGGGTGGCGCAGGGTTTTCGAGTCGAGGCCGGCGGCCTCGGCGTTGGGCCGACCGTCGACGAGGGTCGGCAGCAGGAGAAGCCGGTCGGAGCCCTTGTCGCCCAGCAGATACAGATCGTTGAGCTCGACGGGCCGGCGTTCCTCGATGACAGCCGTGGTGGTACCTCTGACGGTGCGGATCCACCCGGCCAGCTCCTCGGCGTTCGACACCGTGGCCGAAAGGCACACCAAGTCCACCTCGGGCGCGGCATGGATGATGACTTCCTCCCACACCGGGCCCCGGTAGGCGTTCTGCAGGTAGTGCACCTCGTCGAGGACCACGTAGCGCAAGCCTTGAAGCGCGGTCGAGGAGTCGTAGATCATGTTTCGGAGGACTTCGGTGGTCATGACCACGACCGGTGCGTTGCCGTTGATGGCGTTGTCGCCGGTGAGCAGACCGACCGTTTCGGCTCCATGACGGCGCACGAGCTCCTGGTACTTCTGGTTCGAGAGGGCCTTTAGCGGCGTGGTGTAGAAGGCCTTTCCCCCGGAGTCCAGGGCCCGGGCGACCGCATACTGGGCCACGACGGTCTTGCCCGATCCGGTCGGGGCCGCCACCACCACGCTTCCCCCCGCGTCCAGGGCGTCCAGGGCGCGGGCTTGGAAGTCGTCGAGCTCGAAGCCGAGTTGGGAGGTGAAGCGGATGCGAGCGGTCAAAGGCGAGGTGATCTATTTCTTGAGCAGCCGGCCCACGAGTATGGCGACTTCGTAGAGCACCAGCATGGGGATCGACATGGCCAGGAAGGAGAACGGGTCACTGCTGGGAGTGATGACGGCCGCGACCAAGCAGATGATCACGATGGCTGGCCGCCTCCAGCGCCGCCAGGTCTTGCTCGGTACCGCTCCCACCAGCTCGAGGAACACGAGCACCAGGGGGTACATGAAGACGGCCCCAAAGATCAGGCACATGGCCACGTACAGACTGAAGTACTGCGACGGGGAGAACAGCGGGACGATCCCCGGGCCGCTCACGTCGATCAACCAAGTGAGCGCCTTGGGGAAGATCAGTATCGCCGTGGCGATCCCGCCTGCGAACAGCACCACGGCGGAGCCCACGAACGGGACGAGGTAGCGCTTCTCGTTCTTGTGCAGACCCGGGGTGATGAAACGCCACAACTCCCAGAACACCACCGGGCAAGCGAGGGCCATCCCGCAGTACACGCTCACCTTGAGACGGGTCGTGAAGCCCTCCAGCGGACCCCGGGTCACCAGGCTGCCGATCGAGATGTTCTTGCTCGGATGGTGGGCCAGAAACTGGCGGTACGGATGCAACATGAACCGTACCGCCTCGGGGTAGAAGAACCAGGCCACGGTGGACCCGACCACGACTGCGGCGATGGAAATCAGGAGTCGGGTACGCAGCTCGGCCAAGTGCTCGAACAGCGTCATGGTGCCCCGCTCTTCGTCGCCGGTCGAGGACCCTCCGTTGGTCCTCGCGTTCGCGGCCATCTCCCCCACTTCGGAGTCGCCCGCTCCCGGGGATGGGTTCGGGCGGTCGTCGGTCAGGGCCACCCGCGGCTAGTTGAGTGAGGGGTCGTCTGGCGCCGCGGGCGTGACCGACCCATTGGGTCCCGGCGCCGGCCCGTTTTGCGTCGCCCCCGGCGGCGGGGCGAGCGTTGACGTGACCGCGTCGCGGACCGACCTGCGGATCTCGCCCGGCCTGAGCCCGGCAACCGACGCGCTCAGGGCGTCGGTCGGCTCGCCTATGGCGTCACGCACTTCGGTTTGGAATGACGCCGACATGGCCCGGAGCTGGCCGACGAAACGCCCCAGGCTCCGCGCCGCTTGCGGGAGCCGGTTGGGGCCGAGCACCACCAAAGCGATGAGGCCTACGAGAAGGATCTTCTCGGGGCTCAGATCGAACACGAGCCCGAGTGTACTTGCGCCTGCCTGCTACCGGGTGCGCCGCGCCCGATCGGCGCGGTCAGCGTCCGGTGTCCGCAGGGGCCGCATCATCGTCTGCAAGCGGGTTACTTCCCGGCGTAGCCACCGGGCGGTCACGGCCAACGCCGCGGCCCCGAGGGTGCCAGCAGCCAGCGGGGCCAACCACAAGGAGTTCATATGCTCGCCCAGGCTACCGGCCGTGAGGGGTTAGAGCTCGACACGAAGCACCTTGCTTTGTGCCGTGCCTTTAACGGCGGTCACTCAGCGCGGCTAGTTCCTGCTGCCAGGACTCACTTTCGAGGGCCATGTGGAACTCGAGCAGGTCGTCGTGGCAGATGGCCGGACCCACCTTGGGCTCTTGCAACTCGGCCGGTAGAGACCAGGTGACCAGCGGCGCCCCTGCCCTTGTCAGCGAGTCCACGATCACCTCGTTGGCGTCCTTGTTGACGATCAGCCGGCAGTCGGGGCAGAGAAAGGAGTAGGTAGATGCGGTCGTATTGATGCACAGTTGAACTTGAACGCTCTTCACGTTCAGTTCTATGTCTCCGCATGTCGGGCACGTAGCCCTGACAATCGCCACCGGGTCATTCCTCCTGTTGAGCGCTGCTTTCACTCCGGATCATCGGCGGTCCGGTTCAAACCTTGAGCCAATACCGCTGCGGTCTGTTCGTTTACGCGGTTATTTCGTTTCGGCCGTCGCGCCGCGATCGGAAGGGGCTTCCGGCCGCACGGGTGCGTGGCTTTTGAGCCCTCGCGCTCGTCCGGGCCTTACCCTGTGCAAGTGCCCGAAGCCGCCGAGCAGCCGCCCCTCCCGATCGGCTTCGCCCACCGAGGCGCCCGATCCGAACGGCCCGAGAACACCATCGCGGCCTTTGCCAGAGCCTTGGAGTTGGGGGCCACCGGTTTGGAAAGCGACGCGTGGATCACGGCCGATGGCGTGGTCGTCCTCGATCACGATGGGGTAACCGGCCCTGTTTGGCGCCGCCGGGCGATATCTGCTCAGGCCCGCGGGGAACTGCCGGACCACATCCCGTCACTCGAGGACCTGTTCCACGGGTGCGGAGCCGAGTACGAGCTATCCCTCGATGTGAAGGACCCCGCCGCCCTGGAGGGGATCGTGGGGGCTTCGGAGGCGGCCGGCATCACGACGCGCCTGTGGCTCTGTCACCACGACTGGCGGCTATTGGCGGGCTGGAAAAGCAGGGTCGGTGGGGCCCACCTCGTCGAGTCGACGCGAGTCTCGTGGATGTCCGAAGGGCTCGGGCCTCGCGCCCACACCCTCAAGCAAGCCGGAATCGACGCCCTCAACCTTCACCGGGGCGAGTGGGATCCCGGGCGAGTGGCTGATGTTCACGGCGCCGGCTTGTACGCCCTCGGTTGGGACGCCCAGTCAGCGGACGACATCTCGCGGCTGCTGGATCTGGGTCTCGACGGGATCTACTCGGACCACGTGGGCCGGATGATGGCCGGCGTGAAGGCGCGCCTCGGCCCTCGAGGCTGAGACTAAAGGGTCCCGATCCGCGACAGGGGCCAGACCCGTATGAATGCGCGGCCCACTATCAGACTCTTCGGAATGGGTCCGATGACGCGCGAGTCGGCCGAATCCGTTCGGTTGTCGCCCATCACGTAGTACTCACCGGGAGGAATCAGGGTCGGTTTGATTCCGAACGTCACTCCTTGGTCCACTTTTGGCAACCACGGCTCGTTGAGGCGAACACCGTTGATATAGACGTACCCGTGCTCAGAGGAAATGGTCTCGCCGGGAAGGCCGATGACCCGCTTGATCAGGTCCTTGATCCCGGGCGTGGTGTCGTCGGCAGGCTTCTTGAAGACGATGACGTCGCCGCGGTGGACCGAGTGGAAGTCGTAGCTCAGCTTGTTGACCAGCACTTTGTCGTTGATCTTGAGCGTCGGTTCCATCGAGCCCGAGGGGATGAAATAGGGCTGGACGACGAACGTGCGCAGCAGGAGAGCCGCCAGCAAGGCCACCACGAGTATCACGGCCCACTCGATCAGGGCCCGACGCTTCGTGGACCGGACCTCCGGAGGCGGATCCGGCGCGTCCACCGTAGGCTGTTGATCGGCGGCGGGTATGGACACGACGGGAAACGTTACCCAACCAGGCGTCAGGGCCGGTACCGCCTCAGCAGGCGGGCCGCCGCAGCCGGGCCGACGGAGCGATCGCCGTCAACCACCTCGACCTGGGGACCGGCTCGCAGTAGGAGCCTTTCCAGCCAGGCCCGCTGCCCGGCCCGAAGGGTGACGCGGAGGACGCCGTCGGGCCGCTCCTCTACCTGTTCGTTGGGGTACTGCTCGGCGATCCAGTGGGCGGGCGGCGCCAGGTCGAGCACGAAGCGAGGGTCGTCGGGTCCGGGCTGGTAGACCACCGGCGCAGATGAAATGACCGACGTCGGAGGCGCGAACGTCTCATCCGTGACCTCGGCCTTGCCGATCCTGTCCACCCGAAACATCCGTTCCGCTTGGGCCTGCTGGCACCAACCGCTCAAGTACCACTGCCCGGCCGCGTTGAAGACCCGCCAGGGCTGCACGACGCGGGAGCTGTGGCCGTCGCGGCCGAAGGAGTAGTACGAGATCTCCACTTTCCGGCGGGTGTCGACGGCCCGGCGGACGGCTTCGAGAACACCGGACGGCACCGCTTCGAATTCGACCTCGAGACCCTCGTCCGCTCCGACCCCGAGCACAGTCTGCAGCTTCTCCAGCGCGGTCGCGAGCGCACCGCCGGGGTCGGCACCGGGAACAGCAAGAAAGGCTGACGCGGCAGAAGCCAGGGCCAGGCCCTCTTGGGGGTTGAGCTTGAGCGGGCGCCGGAAGTAGTCGGCCATGCTGATCCAGACCCCACTGATCCAGGCCCCACAGATCAGGCCCCGCGGCAGCGAAACTTTGTCTTCCTCCGGTTATTTTAGGCAACCCTGAAGTAACCCCAAGGGAAGGGTTGCCGACTATCCGCTCAGAAAGCGCCACCGAGCTTATCTGGCAACGATTTAGCCGTCTCCAGCGGCATGCAGATACTTTTCGTGCGCAAACTCACGCGCAATCTGCCACCCCTGACTGAGATAGAATCGCACGGCAATCGCATTCGACCGAACGACGCGAAGGCGGCACGTCTGGTGACCACGGGCAGCTATCTCAGCTTCGCCCTGCGCGAGTAATCTGCTTCCAACACCTTGTCTGCGGTGCTCGCGACATACCCACAGGTCGCTAACCCACTCCTGATTCGTTATGATCACGCCCACAATCTTTTCATCAGAAACTGCCACCCATGCCAACGGCCAATCCTCATCCTCGAACTTAAGGGGGACGGGATTCGGAGCAAAAAGGTCCTCAAATGTTTCATTCGCCACTGTCTCTATCAGAGCCCGCACCGAGTCGTACTCGCTGGATTGCGGTCGGCGCATAACCACTTCAATCGTCATCCACGTATTTTAGTTGAGCGTCGGTGGCTTGCTCCCTGATTACGGGCAACCCTTCCCTAATTCTGTAAAGGAACGTTTGCCGACTATCCAGGAGCCATCGTCTGCACTAACCAGTCTTGAGGCAGGGCTACAGGCTCCGCCCGCTCGTACCAGAGGCGTCATTCGTTGACGGGCTGCCACTG
>PMHU01000062.1:0-517 GCA_003156795.1 Acidimicrobiaceae bacterium | reverse complement strand
GGCATGGGTGTGGTCTACAAGGCGGAGGACACCGACCTCGGCCGCTTCGTGGCCCTCAAATTCCTGCCCGAGGAACTGTCGCGAGACCCTCAAACGCTGGAGCGGTTTCGCCGAGAGGCACGGGCGGCATCGGCTCTAAATCATCCCAATATCTGCACCATCCATGAAATCGGGAAGCACGGCGAGCAGTCGTTCATCGCCATGGAGTTTCTGGACGGCGTGACGCTGAAGCANNCCGCTGGAAACAGAAGTTCTTCTCCCCATGGCCATCGAGATCGCCGACGCGCTCGACGCCGCTCACGCCGAAGGCATCGTCCACCGCGACATCAAGCCAGCCAACATTTTCGTCACTAAACGCGGCCACTCCAAGATTCTCGACTTCGGATTGGCAAAAGTGATGCCTGCTCGCGGCAAAGGGGCAGAAGCAACAGCCCAAGAGACGGCGATGAACGATGAGCACCTGACCAGTCCGGGTTCGACAGTCGGCACGGTCACCTACATGTCGCCGGAGCAAGTG
>PMHU01000052.1:1320-15956 GCA_003156795.1 Acidimicrobiaceae bacterium | reverse complement strand
CCCGCCCGCCAGGCCAAAGCGGACGAACTCCGCCAGCTGCTGGCCGCCGAGACCTTCACCGCCGCCGGTCAGACGACGATCCGTAGGCACCTCGAGTCCGTCCAAGCCGACCTCGACCGCTGGACCCTCTCCCCAGGCCAGTTAGTGATCATTGACGAAGCCTCGCTGGCCGGAACGTTCGCCCTCGACCAACTAGTCATAGCCGCCGGCGATGCCGGCGCCAAAATCCTGCTGGTGGGCGACCCAGCCCAGCTTGGCGCAGTAGAAGCCGGGGGAATGTTCGCCACACTGGTCGCCGACCGCGACGGCCCCGCCCCAGAGCTGAGCGGAGTGCACCGCTTCGCGGCCGAGTGGGAAAAGACGGCCAGCGTGGCCCTAAGGGCCGGCGACCCGGCCGCCATCGACGCCTACCAAACGCATGGGAGGATCACCGCCGGCAGCCGCGACGACCTCCTCGGCGCCCTCTACAGCGCCTGGCTCAAGGACATAGAAGCGGGCCGGTCGAGCGTGATGATCGCCCCCGACACCCTCACCGTCGCAGAACTCAACCTTCGGGCTCGAGCGGACCGCGTCGCCGCCGGACAAGTCGACGCCATCGGGGTCGAAGTGGCCGGCGGCGCCACCGTGGGGGTGGGCGATCTGGTCGTGACCCGCCAGAACGACCGCACCCTTGGCGCCGGTGGCAGGTGGGTCCGAAACGGGGACCGCTGGACCGTCACCAATATCGCAGCGGACGGATCCCTCGCCGTCAAACCGGTCAAGGCTGGCGCGACGGTCGTCCTGCCGGGCGCGTATGTGGCCGAGCACATCGAGTTGGGGTACGCCGCCACCGCCTATCGAAGCCAGGGACGCACCCTCGACACCGCCCACGCCTTCGTCTCACCCACCACCACCCGCGAAGGGCTCTACGTCTCGGCCACCCGCGGACGAACAGACAACCGTCTCTACGTCGATATCAGCTACGACCCCGACCCCGACACCGGCCACGAACACACGACACAACAGCAGACGGCAAACGACGTGCTTGCCGGCGTGCTGGGCAACCAGGGCTCCGACATCTCCGCCCACGAAGCGATCCGGCGGGCCCACGACCAGGCCGAGAGCGTCGCCACCGTGGCGGTCGAGTATCAGACCATCGCCTCAGCCGCCCAGGACGAACACTGGTTGGCCCTGTTGGCCCGATCCGGGCTTACCCCGGCCCAGGTTGAAGCGGTCCGAGCCAGCCCGGCGTACGGTCAACTCACGGTCGCCCTCAAAGACGCCGAGACCCGAGGCCTCGACGTCGAGCGGACGTTGCCTACCCTGGTTCGAGGCCGCACACTCGTCACCGCCGACGATCCGGGCGCGGTCTTGCGCCATCGTGTCGACCAATGGCTACAAGCCCACCCAGGACAACCCGCCACGTCGCCAGACCTGATCGCGGGGCTCATCACCCGTGTATCGGGTGCCACCGAAGCCGGACCCAATCGGGCACTGGCCGAGCGCGAAACATCGATCGAAAGGCGCGCCAAGGAACTCGCCGAATCTGCTGTCGCCAACCGCTTCGCCTGGGTCGCCCGGCTAGGCCGACCACCCACCGAACCTACAGCCCGACAGGAATGGCTACGACTGGTCGCCACCGTCGCCGCCTACCGAGAGCGATGGGGTATCGAGACCGACCTTCGGCCCCTCGGATCGTCCGACGCGGTCACATGCATGGAGCAGTATGGTCAACGTAAGCGGGCTCTCGCTGCTGCACAGCGAGCTATCGACCTCTCCCGCGGTCCCCGATTGGGTGAACGTGGTTCATACGCCGCGATCACCCCGAGCAATCAGGTCGACCAGCAGAGAGGAACGGACCTGTGACAATCCGCAAGCAGCGCAAGGCCCTCGCCAGGTGGGAGGACGACACCCGGCGGTGGGCCCACAACACCGCCCGAGACCTGGTCTTGGCCCTCGTCAGCGGCCAGCCAATCCCGGCGACGCCTTACAAGGTCGGGGTTGTTCTCGGTCCACGTGAGCAGGTGTGGGCGGAATGCCCCCTTCGCTTCCTGCAGGAGCATCACGTAGACCAGTCAATGACTGGCCTACCGGTCAAGCCATGGCTTGTCACATCAGACCGAATCGTCGGGCGCCTCGGCGACGACCACCTGTACGGCTGGCGCTGGTGCCAGATTGTCGGCTGCCGAATCGAGCTCACTCCCGGCCGCGAACGCCTCGTACTGGACGGGGTCGACGGAAATCCGCTCACATGGATCGGACCCGGCTTGGCCCCTGCCGCTGTCGCTGCGGCTTATCAGCTGCACGGTCCGACCGCTGTACTCGAACATCCTGGACTGAGTGTGCTACGAAATCAGGGAGTCCGATACCGAGGGAGTCCAGCTGCGTGTGTGGCAGCGCGGTGAATGACTTCGAGACCACGTTAGGAGGCTCGGAGGTCATTCAACCGCGGGGGTCTGAAATCGACCCTGTCTGTCGGTAACGCAAGGATTAGAGACGAAAGTGGGCCCGCGTATCGATGTCACTTAGGACTGCGCGCTGCTCCAACTTCCTGACACAGTTCACGATCCACGCTCCCGAGATGCAGGGCGGAGGGCACCCGGCAGGGACGAGTACCGTGGCGAGACGTGAGCGATGGGGACCCGACCAGGACGGTGGCGACAGCCGACCTGTCGAACCCGATCCTCAACTCGCCTTACGACCCGCCCACTGAGCACTTCGAGATCGGGCCGCAGGGACCGACCGGCAAGGTGTTGCTCGGCCGCCGACCAAGCGAGTCGTTCGTTCCCGTGCCAGTGGCCCGCAAAGGTAAGGGCGGCGAGCAGCAAGCGCTGGACTTCGACCTGACCGGGGAACGTCGTGAGCAGAACACCCTGATCAACGACATCCGCCGAGAGGTCGAGCGCTGGCGCGCCGGCAACTGGAACGGGGTTACGCCATACACCCGCAAGCTGCTGACCCACTGGGCTGCCCTCCCGCCGACGCGAGACGACCCGGTGCTGTTCTGCCAACGGGAGGCGGCCGAAACAGCGATATTTTTGGCCGAGGTGGCTGGGCGGCACGGCACCGCCGACTACCGCCGACGACTGGAACCGGACAACCGTCTCCATAACGACGGGCTGCCCAGGGTCGGGCTCAAGATGGCCACCGGAGCCGGCAAGACGGTGGTGATGGCGATGNNAAGGTGATGACACCCTCCGACGCCCGATTCGCCAAGCGGTTCTTGGTAGTTACCCCCGGGATCACCATCCGAGACCGCCTAGGAGTGCTGCACCCCGAGCGGGATGACAACTACTACCGCGAACGGGACCTGGTTCCCGCCGATCTGTGGGACGCGCTGCTCCAAGCTCAGATCGAGATCGTCAACTACCACACCTTCCTGCCCCGTGACGCCAAAGAGATCCACGGAATCGCGTCCAACACCCGCAAACTCCTACGGGGCGGTCGACGGGAGTTGGCCGACGCCTTCACCGAGACCCCCGACATGGTCGCCGCCCGGGTCCTGCGGGCCTTCGGATCGGGCAAGGGCGAGATCCTCGTCCTGAATGACGAAGCCCACCACTGCTACCAGGACCGTTTGTTGGAGCACCCGGAGGAGAAGGCGGACAAGGAGGACCAGGACCGCAACCGCGACGCCCGGGTCTGGTTTCGAGGCCTCCTGGACCTGCGCCGCAAGGCCGGGCTCAAGGCCGTGTACGACCTGTCCGCCACGCCCTACTACTTGAAGGGTTCTGGGTACAACGAGGGGTTCATCTTCCCTTGGACAGTTAGCGACTTCTCACTCATGGACGCCATCGAGTCCGGGATCGTGAAAATCCCCCGCATCCCTGTCGACGACGACGCCGCCGGCAAAGAGATCGTGTACCTGCAGCTGTGGGATCACATCCAGCCGCCGCTGCCAAAGAGGAAGTCGGCCAAGGACATCGATCTCGGCCCCCAGGGCTGGGTGATGCCCGAGACCCTTGAGGGTGCCCTGCGGAGCTTGTACCGCAGCTACGAGACGAACCATGCCCGCTACCAATCCGATCTGGCTGCTCTTGGTGAGCCTCCGCCGGTGATAATCGTGGTCTGCCCTAACACCGTCGTGTCCAAGCTCATGTTCGACTGGATCGCCGGCCGCAAGGTCGAGATGCCCGATGGTTCCCAACGACTGGCCGAGGGCAACCTCCCACTCCTGAGCAACGTGGTGAACGGGACCTGGGACCCCCGGCCGAAGACCATCCTGGTGGACTCGGCCCAACTCGAATCCGGAGACGACCTCGGAGTGGATTTCCGCAAGGACGCCGCCGCCGAGGTCGAGGCATTCAAGGTCGCCTACCGGCTGCGCAACCCCGGTGCCGACGTGGACAAGCTGACCGACGCTGACCTCTTGCGAGAGGCCATGAACACCATCGGCAAGAAGGGCAAGCTCGGAGAACACATCCGCTGCGTGGTGTCGGTGGCCATGCTCACCGAGGGCTGGGATGCCAACACCGTCAGCCACATCCTCGGGGTCCGACCGTTTCGCAGCCAACTGCTTTGCGAGCAGGTCGTGGGCCGAGGACTGCGCCGCCGCAGCTACGCGGTGGACGAGGAGACGGGGCATTTCGGGCCCGAGTACGCCGAGATCTACGGGGTCCCATTCGCGTTCATCCCCGGCGACCATCAGCCGCCCAAGGGCCCTCATCCCCGCCCGGCGATCGAAGTCCGAGCCGTGGAAGACCGCTGGCGCCTGGCTGTCCGCTTTCCCAAGCTCGACGGCTACCGGGTAGAACTACCGGACCAGCCGCTCCACGCCAACTTCGATGACAAAGCAGCTCTCCACCTCGATCAGCAGACCGTAGCCCTGTGGGTCGAGACCCGGGGAGTGATCGGCGCGGCCGCCCAGGTAGACCTCGACGACATCCGCCACGCCCGACCCCAAAGGGTGGCCTTTGAAGTCGCCAAGGCCCTCGTCGAACGGGAGGAGTTCTTCGCCGCTCACGACGGGGTTGAGCGGCCGTGGCTGTTCCCCCAACTGGTGAATATCTGTCGGCGCTGGCTCGACACTTGCGTCACCACCGACCCGGCCGTGACCAAGGGCTACCTTTTGCTCGCCCAAGCCAGGGCCCGGGCGGCCGAGAAGGTCTTCGGCTCCATCGTCTCCTACCCGGAGAACCGATCCAGCGTGCTACTGCCCGTTGTCCGACGGTTCGATCCCGAGGGGTCAACCGACAACGTGCGCTTCGTGACCCGCAAGGTCGTCATGGACCCGCCACCCACCAAGTCCCATCTCAACCACGTCGTGCTTGATGGCCTGAGGGGGAACTCTTGGGAAGAGGGCCTCGCCCGCATCCTCGAACACGACGACAGGGTGCTCTCCTACGTAAAAAACGAGCGTCTCGGCTTCACTATCCCCTACGTCCACGAGGGCCGCAGCCACGACTACGTCCCCGACTTTCTGGTCCGACTCATAACCGAGACAGACGAAGTGGACCGCACCCTGATAGTCGAGGTCTCCGGTAGCCAGAAGTCCCCCGGTCCCACCAAGGCCAAGGCCAACACCGCCCGCAACCAATGGTGCGCCGCGGTCAACAACGATGGCCGCTGGGGCCGCTGGGGCTACATCGAGGTCCACAACCCCCTCCAGGACTGGCCCGACCTCGACGCAGCTGTCGACGCCCTCTACCAAGACCAGCCCATCATCGGCCTACCCGTCTAGCCACCAGGAACAGCAGTCATGCCACCTCGAAATCCCAAGACCACCGAACCGACTCCAGTCGACGCAATCACCCACGCTGACAAGCGAGCCAACCTCCCCACCGCTGACGCCCAAGAGTTCGTGGCTCCGGAGTTGGATCAACCCATCCCGGTCCGGTACCCCCGAGATCCGACCCTCGACCCCCAGCTTGTGTGGAAAGGCAAGGACGAACTCGACGGCGAAGACCTGGTCGCCGACGCCCCAACCATCTACATCCAGGAAAAGATCGACCCTCGGGTCCTGGTCGAGAACCTCCGGCGCACGGCGAAGCGCGCCGAAGACGAGCCGGAACTGACCCTCTTCGACACCTTTGACGGGCTACCCGAACTGGACCTGGTCGACTTCTACCGGCATCAGGCCAACTGGTCGAATCGGATGATCTTGGGCGACTCGCTGAATGTGATGGCCAGCCTCGCTGAACGAGAAGCCTTACGCGGCAAGGTCCAGATGATCTACATCGATCCCCCGTACGGGATCAAGTTCGGCAGCAACTGGCAAGCATCGGCTCGCAAACGTAACGTGAAGGATGGCAAGTTCGAAGACGCCTCCCGCGAAGTCGAGCAGATCAAAGCCTTCCGAGATACCTGGGAACTAGGCATCCATTCCTATCTCGCGTACCTCCGAGATCGGCTTACCGCTGCCAAAGACCTGCTCACCGAAAGCGGGAGCGTCTTCGTCCAGATAGGTGATGAAAACGTGCATCTCGTCCGTGCGATCATGGACGAAGTGTTCGGCGGTGAGAACTTCATTGCCAGTATCACGGTGACCAAGACCACAAGTGCGACATCGGACTTCCTCGCAGGTGTTGCTGACTATGTGCTCATGTTTGGGAAAGATGTGAGCCAGACAAAGTTTCGGGATCTTTGGGTCGAAGCACGCGACACGCGTGTGGGTTATCGCTGGGTTCAGCTCGCTGATGGTTCGCGCCGATCAGCGATCGCACAGGAAATCGCACAGGAGTCGACACTTCCACTTGGTGCTCGAATCTACAAGCCAGACAACATCACAAGTCAGCGACCTCCCGGCAGCTTCCCCGTCGAGTTCGAAGGTCGGACTTTCATTCCAAAGACGGCTTACTGGAAAACGGGTGAGCTCGGAATGACTCGACTCATCGCTGCACGCAGGATCCACTCGGCCGCCAACAGCATTCAGTACGTCCGATATAAGGACGACTTTCCATACCGCGGTCTCAATAATGTGTGGACTGATATGAGCACAGGCAATTTCACCGAAGACAAGATCTATGTCGTTCAGTCCGCCGCGAAACTCGTGGAGCGGTGTCTCTTGATGAGTACCGATCCCGGCGACCTCGTGCTCGACCCCACGTGCGGATCCGGAACGACGGCGTATGTGGCCGAACAGTGGGGACGCCGCTGGATCACGATCGATACATCTCGCGTGGCTCTTGCCCTGGCCCGCCAGCGACTGATGGGTTCCCGCTTCCCCTACTACCTCCTGGTCGACTCCACCGATGGGCGCATGAAGGAGAGCGAACTGACTTCGAGGCCGCTGCCACCCGCCGGTGTGACCAACGACGTTCGACACGGGTTCGTCTACGAGCGGGTGCAACACATCACACTCAAGTCGATCGCCAACAACCCAGATATTGAGGAGGGGATGAGCCGGGAGGAGATCGACGCCGCCATTGGCCGCCACGCCGAATTTGAGCTGCTCTTCGACAAGCCTTACGAGGACACCAAGAAGGTTCGGGTCGCTGGGCCATTCACCATGGAGAGCTTGTCACCACACCGATCGCTGGCCTTCGCTGGGAGCGCCGTTGACGGCACGGGCTCCATCAACGCCGACCACACGGACATGGGCTCACAGGGAGACACATCCTTCGAACAGACGATCCTCGCCAACCTGCGAACAGCCGGCATCCAGAACGGGCGCAAGAACGAACGACTGACCTTCGACACCGTCGAGTCCTACGCCGCGGCGCACATCCAGGCCATCGGGGCCCGCGAGGAGGCCACCGACGGTACGCCCACCCGAGTGGGCATCACCATCGGACCCCAGTACGGGACCGTTGGCCCGTCCTTTATCAAGGACGCCGCCCGAGACGCGATCCGCGCCGGCGACTTAGATCTGCTGTGCGTACTGGCCTTTGCCTTCGACCCCGGCGTGCTCGGCGCGGACGAGGACTACGTGACATCCTCGGAAGGATTCGCCAGCGTGGCCGCTGAGCGCCGGCTCGGGCGGATACCCGTGTTGTTGGTCCGAATGAACGCCGACCTGGTCATGGGGGAGGAACTGAAGAAGACCGGCGCCGGCAATCTCTTCACCGTCTTCGGCGAGCCCGACATCGAAATCAAGGACGACGGCGATGAGCTGCGGGTCATCCTGCGGGGTGTCGACGTGTATGACCCCAACACCGGCCAGGTCCGCAGCAACGACACCGACCAAGTCGCTCTATGGATGATCGACACCGCCTACAACGACGAGTCGTTCTTCGTGCGCCACTGCTACTTCACCGGTGGCCAGGACCCATTCGCCCGCCTCAAGCGTGCCCTCAAAGCCGATATCGACGAAGAAGCTTGGGCTTCGCTATATCGCACTGAGTCACGCCCGTTCGCCCGACCCGAGAGCGCCAAGATCGCAGTCAAGGTCATCAACGACTACGGCGACGAGGTCATGAAGGTGTTCGAGATATAGAGCGCGGACATTGACCAGAGACTTTGAGAGCCTCTCCCGGGGCTCGGACTACCTAGGCACAATCGAGAGAACCCTCGGCGACCTACAGGGCCCGCGCACTGTCATCTACGAACTGATCCAAAATGCCGACGACGCACCCGGAGCCAGCCGAATCCGTTTCCGCGTTGGCGCAGACGCGCTCGAGGTGTGGAACGACGGGATCTTCGACCGCTGCCAAGACGTCACCACCGACGACTGTGAGTGGCTCGCAGCGCGCGACCATCGCTGCGACTTCCACAGTTTCCGCGAGATCGCCAGCGGCGACAAACGCCAAAGACCCGGAACAACTGGCGCCTTCGGGATAGGCTTCACCGCCGTCTACCAGCTGACTGACCGGCCCGAGCTTCTATCCAACGGCGAACGTGGGACGTAAGTGAGTTCCGCGAGATCGATGGTGGTCGGTTCGGGGCCAAACGACTGGAAGTTGCTCAGTCGAAGAGTCGTTATACGCATCTCCCCGCCTCCATCACATACACCGATTTAGGCGAGACAAGGTACTTTCACAGGCGTCCAGCGCTAAGTCCCACCCCGCCGCTCCTTCATCCCGGCTGTGCCCCCGCGTCAAGGGTTACCGTTTCCTCTCCAACCCGCCGGCGCGGTTCACCCGTGTTCGCCATGGACGACCAGGAATCCACCTTCGGGACCGTCGACAGGTACCAGCGTGACGCTCTCGATCCTGGCGTCCCTTTGCGGGAGGACCAGCAGGATCGACTCCCACCACGTCAGAGGCTCACCTATGCCTCCCTCTAGCCGGAGCCGGCGCCGGCCACCGAAGACGTCGAGGTCCATTTTCTGGAGTGAGGTCAGACGAGCTGTGAGCTCCCGCTTGGCTTCTCTCACCGCTCGGCCTCCGTCGGTAGCGATCTCGTCACTGATTTGGGCGTAGTCGCGGGCGGAGTCGAGGAAGTCGTCGGCAGCGTCGGAATGATCAGCGGAGAATCGTTCATCCTCGTCGGGCGTATCGAAGCGACAGGAACCGCATCCCACGATCGTCCTCCACACTTCGCTGCCTGTCGTCAGGCGACGGAGGACCGGTTTTCGAGCGGCCGGATCCACTGTCAACCTCACGGGCCGGATCGTTGGGTCGGAGCTGAGTCGTTCCGTCACCCAGGCTTCGTGGTCCCGCTTGATCTGCTGAAGCCTTTCCTCGGGGTACTCCCTGGGTTGGTCGTCAACCACCTTGTGATGGACCTTGCACAGCAGGATGCGGTACTCGTACCGGTCAACCTCGGGTGGTGGCATTGGGCGGTACCTAGGCCCGTCTGGCGACCGGGCGACGATGTGGGCCTCGTCCCCGACGACGGACTCGCCGTCGCTCTCACCCCTATCGACGACAAGCCTCTGTCGACATATCGCACATCGCTGCCCTGAATTACCCCAGAGAATCTTGCGGTCTCGGTCACTGATGGTCATGTCGACCCCTTAGCAAGGCCGGGCGTACTTCAATGCGACCGTCAGACTTCGGTCCTGATCACGTCGCCCGACGGCCGGAAGCACTTCGTCGTCCATTTGGTTCGACCTGCGGGCTAAGTCCCGGAATGATGCGTGTGTACGATGGCGAGCCCAATGGCTATTCCCGAAGCGGCCACCGCAGCTGTGTAAATAATCGCGACCATCCAGCGTGCCCGGCTCAGATCGTCCCGTGAGACAGCGACAGTTTGAGCTTGGCGAATAGTCTCTAGGTCGTCGGACGCCAGGCTTTCGCGGTACTGGTCAAGATCGGCCAAGCCGGCGCTCAGCCCCTCGCCCGCTGAACGCAGCGAGAAGCACTCCGTCACGATCAGGAACACCACCGCAAGAGCTCCTAACACCGACAGCAGGACAATGGCTTGGCCGTTCGAGATCACGTTACTGAAATCGGTTACGGCGACGCCGACGACCGCACCGATTTGGACGAGCGTCCGCTCGATACTCTTACCAGCTGCTTCTCTCGCCGCGTCGGCGGTGTAGCGAGCCGTCGCCAGGGCGGACTCGCGCGCGGCGCGTCGGGTGGCCAACGCCTCCGACACGGCGCCGCGACGAGCCAGCTCATAGAGCGAGCGGGCCGTGCGCAGCGCTGGGCCGGACCCGCTCGCGATGTCTGCGCTGTCGGTGATCGCCAAAGACACAGCTTGCTCCATGGCGTCGATGCGAGCCGGATCGTCGCCGCTTGCTGACCACAAGTACAACGCCAGTTCGGAGGCGATCGTGTCGCAAAGCTCCGGCCTAAGGTCGAAGGATACGACACGAGCGCCCGAGACCGTTAAAGAGAGCTTCCCGTCATCGGTGGCCGACGACGTGGCCAGCCAGTGCCAAACCAGACATCGAGACACTCCGGCGGCTACGCGACCAAGCCTGACACCCGTTGACTGGGCCCCGACGGGCGTCGTCACCTCGCCGACCGACGCGAACCTCAGCGGCGAGGGAAACTCAGCTCGGCCGTCAAGCCCGCGGGCGAAGCGAAACGCACGATCCGGCTCCGCTAGTTGAGGAACGTTATCCAGTTCATATGCATCTCGGGCTCCTCGGATCAAAAGCTGTCCTACTACGAGGAGCCCCATCTCAGCTGGCGCTGAAACGGTGACTACCCTAGGCCCCCGTCCGAGGGCAAGGACCGCCGCCATCCACTCCGTCCCGCCCAGCTGCGCCTCTAACTCTGCCAGACTCAACGCCCAGTGAGATGCGCTCTCGGCCGGATCGTTACGCACCAGCACACGAAGCGACACATCGAGGTCAGACGCCGTCTGCAGAAGAAGAAAGGCGTCCCGTTGGTCGACCGCACGGTCCAGCTGAGACAGCTGAGCCGAAGAGAACGCGTCCTCAGGCCTCCCGCTGACGTCGATAACGGGATTGGCTGGCCCGTCGAATACGACTGCCGCCTCCCACGAGCCCTCGCGAAGGTCCAGGCGGACCACGTGTCCGTCGTCTCGAAGCGACGACAAGTCAGCTACGGACAGGGTGCCAAGACGGCATGTCCCGAGGATCGAATACTTGTCCATTTCGGCGTGTTCAACGACGTCTGAGATCGCTGGACGGATCCGTTCGATAATCTCAAGTCCGTTCTCGATCCTCGACAGATCGGCGAGAGTCCCTGCCTCAACTATCACGGTGCTACCGGTACTCGCGGACGGGTTCCTCAGGAACGTCGATGGTGATGCGCCACTGCCCGTCTGGTTGTCTCTCCCAGGTAACTGAGCGCATCGCCGCAGCAGGGCCGTTGATCGATATAGCTCCCGCTCGGACCACTTGCTTGAGAGGGGCTTTCGGATCGATGCGCCGAACCGGTCGCTGCTGCTGCTCAAGCACTGATGCGATCTCCGAGCGCACGGCGTCCGTCAGCTCGGGAACCTCGGCCGAGATCGTCGCCAAGACCTCCGCGGGTGCGGTCTCTTCCACGCTTGGCAGGGCATCCACTATCCGTGCAGTCAGGGACGGAAGCCGGTTGCTCACTGCCGTGACCAGTTCGGCAGTTCCTTCGCGGGCTCGTGCCTCAGTGCGGATCCCGAGCGCCCGAGGAAAGTACAGGGCGTCTTTCGTCAACTTGTCGCCGACTACAACGTCGCTCCCGATACGCGGATCGTCTACAAGAGTCCCTTTCTGCAGTTCGCCCGGCGCGTCCAACACGTCGGTGACCGCCTCAAGGATCTCCTCCCCGCTATCGAGCCTTTCAAGTATCGCCGAATTGGGGGTGACCACCTGCAGCTTCAAGACGGCAGCAGACCGCGTGTTTCCATCGATGATACGCAGACAAATAAGAAGCCCCGGTTCCATCCGCCCATCCATCTCGCCGACAAGCTTCGCGGCCAGGGTGTGCGCTGCCGCGTAGAACTCGTGGTCAGAGCCGGCCTGAAGCTGCTGAAAGAGCTTCTTCGCCTCGAGGTCGTAGAAGAAAGCCATCGGTGAGTCGCTATTTTGGGCTTTGGCCAGTAGCGCCCGATGATGGTCGAACAGGAACTTGTCGATGCCCTCGCTGTGAGCGCGCGCTACCAGCGCCGGCGGAGTTATCTTGTGGGCGACTCGCGTGTACGTCATGTGGCTTATTCTCATGATTCGATCGCAGCCCCCGTCGAGGATGCGGTGGCACTCTCGGAGAACGCTGGTGTCGCGGTGATCCAGACGCCGAGCCGATCGCTGGCCTCCCTCATGTTCTCGTGCTTCTTAAACGCGAGCCGGTGCCAGCGGAATGGCAAATGGTGCCCGGTCTTGGGAGACGTCTCGCGTGATCTTGCTCTGGCCAGTACCAGCCGTCGATCCGATGCTCCCGATTCGTGATCCGGGCAGCCATTCCATCCCAGGTCGAGGCCACCCCACATGTGATAGATGAGATGGCAACGCAGAGAGGCATACGGTCAAGCATGCCAGCTGGGTGAGACGGCCAGGTGGTTCCCGTCCCTAGTCCCCTACGTGCTCGACCAGTTCCGGGTGCTGGAAAAATATGACCGACGGCTGTATGGAGCTTATGCGACGAAGGACAGGATTCTCGTCGTACTCGCCGACGTTTTAGGGGGCAGGTCCGACGGCCCTTCCTTGGCTCGGTCCTGTCGTCGGAGTTGCTGCCTCATTATCGACAGCAGAACCTGGTTCGGGCTCCGAGAAGGTCGGGGTGGCACAGGGCGCCGTATTGGGTGGCGTTTCGCAATGAGCCAGCGGAGGAAGTGACCGGGCCGCGCTGAGGTTGAAGAGCGCCCTGCGTGGGCCCTCCGGCCGAAACTCGTCCCCTATTCGTCCGCTAGTCCTTCGATGAACGACCGGTCGCACCGCGAAAGTCCTGGTGGAGGCCGCTTTCAAGATGGGACGCGTGTCCGGTTCCTAAACCGTAACCACTTGGCCTCAGTGGGATAAGGCCAAGTCCAGGAAAGTCACTGACGTCTTGGAACGTAAACCGGGCGGCGAGTCGTACGCCCAAGTCAGCCTGCGTGGCGCGCCTCGCGTAGCTGCTCGACCCGCGCTGCCGCACTTTCCCCGGACCCTTCGAGAAGATGGGCGTAGAGGCGTTTCGACGTCTCAAGGTCGGCGTGGCCCAAGATCAACTGGACTTCGATGTCGCTCGCACCCGCCGCCCACAACAGCCCGGCGGCGGTGTGGCGCAAGTGGTGCGGTGTCAGCCTTTTTAGCTTCTCGGCTGAAGCCAAAGCCTGAGCAGTGGCATTGGGCCGACTCAGACCCATCGCCAGAAGACGCTTGCGCTCCCCGACCGCCCAGCGCGTGGCCGTAGCGCAGATCGCCGGTCGCAGAGTCCTGGCCAGATAGTTGTTCCACCTGAACCCATTTCCTCGCGGACTGGTCAGCAAGGATTCGTCAGCAGCCGAAGTCCCCTTCCGCAGCAGATGCTCTTGCAAGAGCTCCGCCAATTGAGGCCCGACCGCGACTGCCCGGCTGCGTCCTCCCTTTGGAGTCGGGTTGCGAACCAGACGGCCCTCGACCTCGACGACGGGCTGGCGAACCCAGACCCGCTTGGCGTCCAAGTCCACATCACCGACGGTCATGCCCGCCACCTCGGATCGCCGGCCCCCCGTACCCAGTAGCAACTCGAACACGAGCCGGNNAGCCGGTCCTCTCCCCTGCCGAGGCGGTCGGCCAGCATGTCAATGTACCGAAAATCCGGCACGATTATGTCGCGTACCCGGTCGCGTGCGGCATCGACGGAGACCGATGCCTTCGCGATCGGACTGGCCACCAACACTCCCTCGTCGACCAGCCAGGCGAAGAATGCTTTGACCATCACCCAATGAGTCTTGACCGTCAGCGGAGCGCGGCCGGCCTCCTCCATTGCGTCGATCACCGCCGCGATATCACCCTCGGTCAGCACGTGCGGGAGTCCGGAGCCAATAACCGGAGACCACCACTTCGACCAGCAGGCTCGGTCACGCGCCGCCGTCGTCGCCGCCCCACCGCGCTTGGTGTTCACCCGCACCCGGGACCGCCGCGCCTTCTTCGCCTCCTGCCATCGCTCGAACCACTCGTCGCATCGCACCCCGCCGACTGCGACGCTCGCCGGCACCTCAACCGCCTGGTCTGGATCGTCCTCAGCCAACAGATGGGTGAGGCGCCACCGGGCCTGCGCTGCGCTGGCTAGCTCCTCGGTGACATAGGTCCCGTAGGTGGCACGCCCACCCCCGTCAAGGGGGACCCGTAGACGCCACCGGCCACTGGGCATCTGGTCGATCGTTCCAACTCCACGGAGACCCCGCTTCCGCCGGCGCGCCATGCTGACCTCCCTCGTCAGCGGCGCATTCTATCAGCGATAAGGTCACGTAAGGTCACG
>PMHU01000052.1:0-1299 GCA_003156795.1 Acidimicrobiaceae bacterium | reverse complement strand
TTCCGGGCTGAGCTACACCCCCGTTGGGGACCATCAGGCTAGCGCAGCGCCTCCCCCGGCCTCCTCCACGACACGGCGTTCGAGCGCGGTTTGGAGCCGCACTTGCAGCAGCGTCGTGGTCACGTCGCTGCGGGTCCTTTCCAGTACCGCTCGGAGGGCATCGGCGGTGCGGCGCAGGCCACCGGTCACGGCGTCGGGATAGTCCACGACGACCAGCGCTTCGTACACGTCCTCCATGACTGACAGGAGTCGCTCGGCTACAGCCGTCTCGCCCAATCGGAGACGATCGAGGAGGTGACGCCGGAGCTCGGAGGCCGCTTCGGCCAAACCGTTGAGCCAAGCGGGCAGGCCGACGTCCAGCTCCCGGTAGTCCGGGACGGCGTCTCCGTTGACGAGAGCGGCGGTGAGCACGGCCTCGGCGTACTCCTTCTCGGCGTCGTGGAGGAAGCCGGCGTGGGCCACCATCGGGTATGGCGCCAATGCCCTCTGTGCATCTCTGATCGCAGTCTCGCTTTCCGCCCGGAAGGCGGCGACCCGTTCGGGTTGGAGCCGGTGCACGGCCCGGATCGAACTGCTCGCGGCCCTGATGGCTTTCCGGCAGGCGGCCAGCCCCGCTTCACGGGCGGAGTTGACGCCGTCGAGCTGGGCTCGGCCCACCTCGATGAGAGCGGACAGTTCGGGCCGGCCGGTGCCGGAGCCGGGCAGGTCGGTCAGTTGGCTGCTCGACGAAGGTCGAGATCGCCGTACCCAGATCCACCAAACTCATAGGACGGGCGGGGCCGGTTCACAGCGCGCCGCTGAGGCATGAGGGTCAGCTTCATCTCGCGCTCGGCGGCGATGTTGCGCATGCGGACCAGGAGGGCCGCGTAGCCGACGAGCAGCAAGTCGAATAGCACTTGGACCGACCACATCACCGAGACGCCCGGGATCATGGCCAACAAGAACGAACCAATGGTCCCGGCGAGCAGCGCGAAGAAGACGTCGCGGCGGCGCTTCTGGGCCCGGCGGCGGCGAAGCGAGTAAGCGGAGGCGGATCGACGGGGGTCGGCCACTGGCCTACCAACCCGGGGCACACCCGGTGCAATGGCGCCGTGACCGCGCAGGGCCACGACAGCAGGGCGGTAAGCGGGGATGCTGCGACCGGCGACTGGGCCACTGCGAAGTCGATTGGCGGGGGCAACGGTCGCTGGCGCCGCCCGCTCCAGCACGGTGAGGTGCCGGCGGAAGGTGCCAACCGAATCGGAGAACGTGCCCTCGGTCCGCGACCTCAGCCACGAAACGAGGAGTACGCCCCAGACT
>PMHU01000305.1 GCA_003156795.1 Acidimicrobiaceae bacterium | reverse complement strand
CCCGTGCCCGAGGATCCGATGACCCTGTCCCCGGGCGCGAAGCGTTCGGCCCCCTTTCCTGCCGAGCGAACGACTCCGGCCACCTCGCTGCCGGGGACGAACGGCAGCCCTGGCTTGAACTGGTAGAGGTCCTGAATCATGAGCAGGTCGGGGAAGTTGACGGCACAGGCCGCCACGTCCACCACGACCAGCCCTTCGCCCTCTGTCGGTTCGTCGACTTCGGTGACCTCGAGCACCTCGGGTCCCCCGAACTTCCTGCACATCACCGCTTTCACGGGTGCAGACGCTATTCGAGGCGGGACTCGCAGCGCCCGAGGCCTTACGCTCCGGGCCCATGGACTTCGAGATCCCGGAAGAACTTCAGGCGTACCTGGCCGAGCTCGACGCCTTCATCGAGCGCGAGATCAAGCCCCTCGAGGCGGTCGACGACAACGTCCGTTTCTTCGACCACCGTCGCGAGTACGCCCGCACGGACTGGGACCGAGGCGGGCTGCCCTCGCGCGAGTGGGAAAGCCTCCTGCGGGAAGCCCGGCATCGCGCCGACGCCGCCGGCCATTACCGCTACCCGTTTCCCGCCGAGTACGGCGGAAGGGACGGTACCAACCTGGACATGGCCGTGATCCGGGAACACCTGGCCCGCAAGGGCCTGGGCTTGCACTGCGACCTGCAAAATGAGCACGCCATCGTCGGCAACAACGTCGGACTCCTGCTGATGATCAACTACGGGTCAAAGCAGCAGAAGTCCGAGTGGATAGACGACCTGGCCAACGGCCGTCGCCATTTCGCTTTCGGGATAACCGAACCAGAGCACGGTTCGGACGCCACCCACATGGAGACTCGGGGCGAGCGCGACGGTGACGGCTGGATCATCAACGGCGAGAAGACGTGGAACACCGGGATCCACACCGCTTCGCATGATCTGATCTTCGCCCGGACCAGCGGGGCCGCCGGAGACGGTGCGGGGATAACCGCCTTTCTCGTTCCCGCCGACGCCACCGGTTTCAAGGTCGAGGAATACCTCTGGACCTTCAACATGCCCACCGATCACGCCCACATATCGCTGTCCGACGTGCGGGTCCCCGACTCGGCCATATTCGGCGGAGAAGGTCGCGGCCTTCAGGTGGTCCAGCACTTCTTCAACGAAAACCGCATACGCCAGGCCGCTTCCAGTCTCGGAGCGGCCGAGTTCTGCATCGACAGATCGGTCGAGTACGCCAAGCGGCGGGCCCCCTTCGGCAAGCCGTTGGCCACCAACCAGGCCATCCAGTTTCCGCTGGTGGAGCTACGGACCCAGTGCGAGATGCTCAAGGTGCTGGTCCAGAAGACGGCTTGGGCCATGGACCAGTATGGGCCGTTTACCCAGTCGGACAAGGTCTCCATGTGCAACTACTGGGCCAACCGGCTCTGCTGCGAAGCCGCCGACCGGGCCATGCAAGTGCACGGCGGCCTCGGGTACTCGCGCCATCAGCCCTTCGAGCACATCTACCGCCACCATCGGCGCTACCGGATCACCGAGGGAGCGGAAGAGATCCAGATGCGCCGCGTCGCCGGCTACATGTTCGGTTTCATGAACCAGCAGGCCCCCAAGGGCGTGGCCCAGTAGGCCTACGCTCTCGACACGCGGCCGTAGAGGGTGGTGCGCTGCTCCAACTCCCGACCGAGCGGCTCGACCAGGGCGCGGAAGTCCTCTTCGACCAGCCCTTGGCCGTGACTGGCCCCGGCCGCCCTCGAGATGTTCTCGTTGACGAGCGTCCCGCCCAAGTCGTTGACTCCTGCCATGAGCAGTTGGCGGGCCCCCGGTACGCCGAGCTTCACCCACGACGCCTGGATGTTGTCGATCAGCCCGCGATAGGCGATGCGCGCTACCGCGTGCATGAGCACCACCTCGCGCCAGGTCGGGCCCCGCCGCGACTTGCGTTGCAAGTAGATCGGCGCGGCCATGTGGACGAAGGGCAGCCCCACGAACTCGGTGAACCCGCCGGTCTCCTTCTGCAGGTCGCGTGTTCTCACGATGTGGCGGGCCCAGTGCACCGGGTTCTCGATGGACCCGAACATGATGGTGATGTTGGATCGCAGCCCGACCGAGTGGGCCGTGCGGTGGGCATCCAGCCATTGCTCGGTGTTGATCTTGTCGGGGCACAGCGTGGCTCGGATTTCGTCGTCGAGGATCTCGGCCGCGGTGCCAGGAAGCGAACGCAAGCCGGCGTCCATCAGGCGGCGCAAGTACTGGTCCAGCGGCTCACCCAGGCGGCTGGCGCCTTCCGTCACTTCGAGTGCGGTGAAGCCGTGGACGTGGATGCCGGGCGCGGCCTCTTTTACCGCCTTGGCCACTTCGATGTAGTAGTCGCCGTCGAAGCTCGGGTGGATCCCGCCTTGCAGGCACACCTCGGTCGCGCCCATGTCCCACGCCTCAGCGACGCGCCCCGCGATGTCTTCGAGGGTCAGGAGGTACGGCGTGCCTCGCAAGTTCAGCGAGAGAGGGCCCTTGGAGAAGCCGCAGAACCGGCATTTGAAAGTGCACACGTTGGTGTAGTTGAT
>PMHU01000039.1:1041-23362 GCA_003156795.1 Acidimicrobiaceae bacterium | reverse complement strand
GGCTGACCAGCCGGCGTAGCCGGGTGTGATCGGGCGGGTCCGTGAAGAGCATGGTGTCGCCCCCCCGGTCGAAGTACTCCTGGCGCAAAGCGGCGTCTGCCACACCGGGCATCTGGGCACCTCCCCGGATCGCGTTGCGGCCCACCAAGCCCCGGCCGAGCTTCGGGTTGCGCAGGACTGTGATGCAGTCCCGGTAGCGCGTCAACACGATCGCACCAGTCGCGCTCCGCAATATCGGTGTGCTGTCGCGGATCCGTCGGTAGAGGGGGTAGGGGTCGGCTCGGCCGGAAGCCGTGGTCAGGAGCTCTATGAGCGCGGCGTCGGCGGTTGGGTCCATCACAGCTGGCATGCGACACTCTCCCGGTCCGTGGAATACGGCTCGGGTCTTTTTACCGCGTCTGCGTCGCTACGGCGCGGCTGGGACCGGTTCGGGCGCCATCCGGCCGACATAGCGGGCCGCGGGCCGGATGATCTGGCGCTGCTCGGCTTGCTCGTCGATGTTGGCGCACCAACCCATGACCCGGCTGACTGCGAACGTAGGAGTGAACATGTCACGGGGGAGGCCGCAGCGGTCCATCACGACGCCCGCGTAATACTCGACGTTGGCGTAAAGCGGGTGGTCGGGCTTCATCTCGGCCAGCACCGCCAGGATGGTCCTCTCCACTTCGACGGCCAGGTCCGCCAGGTCGCCCCCTAGGCGCTGGGCCACGGCGCGGAGCATGACGTTGCGTGGGTCGTCTGTTCGGTAAACGGCATGCCCAAAGCCCATGATGCGCTCACCGCGCCTGATGGCGTCGCGTATGTAGGCGTCGGCGCGGTCAGGGGTGCCGATGGCGTCGAGCGTGTCGAGAGCCCGGCTGGGAGCGCCGCCGTGGAGGGGACCCGACAGCGCCCCGATCGCTCCGACGACCGCCGCCGCCGCGTCGGCTCCGGTCGACGCGATGACCCTGGCCGTGAAGGTGGACGAGTTGAAGCCGTGGTCTACCGTGAGGATCAGGTACTGCTCGAGCGCCCGGGCCGCGACCGGATCCGGGCGAACGCCCGAGACCATCCAGAGGTAGTTGGCGGCGTGGTCCAAATCGGGGTCCGGTTCCACCGGTTCGAGGCCGTGCGACACGCGGTGGATGGCTGAGACGAGGGTGGGGGTCACCGCGGCCAGGCGAATCAGGTCGCGCCGACGCTCGTCGGGGCTGAGGTCCCACAGGGGACGGAAGCCTTCGGCCGCGCCCGTGGCCGACATGGCGGTCCGGAGACCGTCGAGCGGCCCGGCGTCCCGAATGCTTTCGGCGATACCCGGCAAAAGAGCCCGCACGCCCTCTGGCATCGACCTCTGGGCCCGGACTTCTCGACGGAATGCGTCGCGCGACGCGGCGTCGTCAGGGAGCGAGCCGTCTTGGACCAAACGCCACACGTCCTCGAGGCTGCGCCGCTCGGCCAGGTCGGTCGCCGAGTACTGGCGGTAGTGATAGAAGCCCTCGAGGCCGCGTACGTCACCGACTTCAGTCTCGGTGACCGCAACCCCCTTGAGCCCGGGTGGAATCGGAGCGAAAATCGGAGTCTCGACGGTAGTCACATTGGTATCTTGACCGTTCTGGCCATATAGATCAATATTGATCAATGGTCAATACCAGGCTCACCACGACCCAGGCGGCCGAGAAGCTGGGCGTGAAGCCGGCCACGCTCTACGCCTACGTCAGCCGCGGGCTGCTGGGGCGGGAGAAGACCACTGCTGGTAGCACGTTCGACGCCCAGGAAGTCGCCCGCCTGGCCCGGTCGTCTCGCCACCCGGCGGGTGCAGCGGGCTACTCGGGCAGGAGGCGACCGGCGCCCGGAGGCAACCGATCCAACGAGCCGGTGTTTGTGACGGAGCTGACCTTGATCGAGGATGGTCGCCTCTACTACCGCGGGCTCGATGCCGTCGAGCTGAGCACGAGCCGCACGTTCGAGGAGGTGGCGGGATGGCTGTGGAGCGGTCGGTGGCCCGACGCCGACGAGCGCTGGTTCACGCCGCCCGCTGCAACCTCGGCCGTCGCTATAGCTGCAGCGCGGCTGGATCGGTCCGCCCTTCCCATCGAGCGGTTCATGGTGGCGGTGGTCGCCGCCGCCCTGGTCGACGAGATGCGTCACGACTTGAGCCCGGCGGCTGTGCCGCTGGTCGGGCGGGGCCTGCTATCGGCCCTGGTCGACGCCTTGGTCCCGGCCCGAGGCGGCGGTCTCCGGGTCGTCTCGCCCGAGAACCGGTCGATCAGCGAGAGGCTCTGGCCGCGGTTGAGCAGGCTCCCTTCCACGCCGGCGCGTCTGGGCGTGCTCGAAGCGGCCCTGGTGCTCGTGGCCGATCACGAACTGGCGCCGTCGACGCTTGCGGCCCGGGTGGCCGCGGCGCTGCGAGCCGACCCGTATGCGGTCGTCATGACCGGACTCGGCCCGGCGAGCGGCAGCTGGTACAGCGGGAGCAGCGGAGCCCCCACGGAAGTCGAGCTCCTGTTGGCCGAGGCGGCGTCGGTTGACGCCGAGCGGGCCATCGGAGAGCGACTTCGCCGGACCGGGGCGCCGCCGCACGGCTTCGGCATGCCGCTGTATCCCGACGGGGATCCGCGAGGGAAGATGCTCCTGTCCCGGGTCGAGGAGGTCGCCGGCTCGCCCGCCCGTCACGAGGTGGTTCGTCGCCTGACTGACGTGGCCGCGGAGCGGGGTTTCGCACCGCCGAACGTGGACCTAGGGCTCGGTGCGCTGGCCTTCTGCGCCGAGATGGTGCCGGGCGCCGGACAGGCCATATCGACGTTCGGCAAGGTGGCCGGCTGGTTGGCGCACGCCATGGAGGAGTACTCCAATCCGACCCGCTTCCGGAGCCGGGCCGACTATGTGGGCAGGAGGCCTGAGGAGGCTTCGCTGCTCTCGTCGTAAAGCGGTGCCATCGGCGTCCCGGCCCGGTCGTCGTCGGCGCCGGCCCGACCAAAGAGGAGCAGGACAGAGACGGAGCCGACGAACACGACGATGCTGGTCCAGTCGTTCAAGCGCAAGCCGAACCAGCGGTGGGCGTTGTCGATGCGCAGGTACTCGGTCCAGAAGCGGCCCAGGGTGTAAAAGGAGGCGTACACGGTGATGAGATAGCCGCGTTTGATCCGAAAGCGCTTCTCCGCCCAGATAACCAGGCCGACGACGGCCAGGTCCCACAAGCACTCGTAAAGAAAGGTGGGCTGAAAGGTGGAGTACCGCTCGTAGCCGGCGGGCCGTTGGGCGAAGTCGATCTTGAGGCCCCAAGGCAGCTTGGTCGGGCGGCCGAACAGCTCCTGGTTGAAGTAGTTGCCCCACCGACCGATGGCCTGGCCCAAGGCGAATGCCGGGGCGACGCAATCCATCAGGGTGGGTATGGGCAAGTGATGGCGACGGGCTCCGACCGCGCCGAGCGCGATCCCACCAATGACGCCTCCCCAGATCCCCAGCCCTCCGTCCCAGATCTCGAACGCCCGGTACCAGTGTCCGGCGGTGTCTACACCCCAGCTCGTCGCCAGGCTGTAGACCCGGGCGCCGATGAGACCGCCGGGCACGCCCCAGAGGGCCAGGGCCGACATGGTCCCGGGCTTGCCGCCGATGCGCTCCCAGCGACGCTGGGATAGCCATACCGCCGCCATTATGCCGGCCGCGATCAGAAGGCCGTAGACGTGAAGCCGTACGGGGCCGATGCTCAGCCCGTTGACGGACGGGCTCGGGATATAGGCGGGAAAGGAAGCAGCCGTCACCAGCGCCAGCGTAGGGCCGCGCGTCTCGGGTCGGCCGTCACGCCGGTCGTGGTAGGGTCTCGGGCCGCACCCAGGGCGCATAGCTCAGTTGGTTAGAGCGCATGCATGACGCGCATGAGGTCGGGGGTTCGAATCCCTCTGCGCCCACCGTCTGTCTGGAGCCAGCGGCGCCGAGTCGGCTATCGCCCGCTTGGCGTTTGGCTGCGCGTTCTGTCGATCTGGCGCGCAGGTTGGGCGGTTATAGCGGGAGGAGCCAGGTCAATCGGTATGGAGTGATGACTCGGCCAGGTCGGAGGGAACCCTCGGCCGTACGTGTTCTGTCCACTCGATGCCGTTCCAGTATCGCAACTGTCGAGCATCCGCTGGATCGGGGTGCCACCCCGCGGCGGCGGCCGAGGACTGGGTGGCGAGGGGTAATGGCTTTGTAGTGCGGCGGGCGATCACTAGCAAGACGGCGCAGAGCAAGAATGACACGAATCCGAGCAAGGCCCATAGGGCGGACGGTAGGTGCCAGGGGGTGACTCCGTTAGTGCGGCGATACGATTCCGACTCTCGGTAGGCGAGCGGTGCAATGATGCATCCCAGAACCAGAGCGATCACGAGCCGTTCCATCAGGGGGGTATCGACCGACCGAGGGCCTGGCTTGAGTAGCCAGCCAGGCTTAGATCGTGGGAGTGTCCAGGATCTCCATCTCAGAGCCTCCCGGCGGCCGCAGGGATTTCAGCCACTGCGTCGGTGTCCAACTCAGCCACTTGGCCGCCAATACAACCGCGGTTATCGAGACGATGACTTCTGCGGGACGGTAGATGTTGGGGTAGAAGGCCCGCAGGGGTATCGAGATGTCCCAGATGATGTGGCAGATGATGAAGGGAAGTAGTCGTCGCACCCGCAAGTAGACCAGCACGGACGCGGTAGCCCAGAGCAGGATGGGAATGATGTTCCACCCGTAATAGATGTGGTAGGAGGCGCGCACCATCACGGCGATGGTCACGATTCTGGCGACCCCGTATCCACGTTGCTCCAGGCGGCGCACGAGGTAGCCGAGGACAACGATCTCCTCTACGACGCCGGCCGCGATGGCGGCCGCTGCTTGCACCAGAGTGATGTCGAGGTTCGCGAGTGGCACAGGGCTTGGTAGGAGATGGAACCCGGTTAGATGGCTCCAGATCACGATGTGGGCTCCCAGCGACTGCGGGATTCGTTGGACTATGAGCCAGATCGGAACGATAAGGGCCAAGTCCATGCGCAGCCTGCGTCGGTCCAGGTTGATGGACTTCAGACCTTCGCCCGATCGGCAAAGCAGGTATGCGACGAGCCCGGCAGGAGCAAGAGCGATGGCCTGGCCGGCCACGGCCAGCAGAGTGGCCTGCCAGGGACTCACGAAACTAGGGATGCCTGCATAGGGAACTGATTGACCGAGTTCGGTCGCCTCAATCAACGCGACGAGCGCGCTCAGCGCGGCGCCGAGAGGGAACACCGAAAGCACGACTAGGGTTTCCCAACCCAACAGGCGTCGAAGTCTCCCGACTGCAAGGGACCGCGCCCCGGGCCATCCGTGCCTGATCCTGCCTAGAGCCGAGTCGACGGACCCTCGCCTTTCTTCAGCAGCGAGGTCGCCTTCGTTCCATATCTCCGCCTCGCGAGACTGCGGCATTATGGATCTATCGGCCGGGCTGACTGTGCGGTTGAGGGACTCCGCGGCGCAAGGCACATCGTGATTGCGACCCTGACGATTGACGATCTGTCCAGGCAGGTTGTGGATCTGTACAGCCTCGAAGACATGAACGAAACTCACACCGCCAGGGACTCATCTCGGACGGACGAGTAGTATTCGCTGTGGCCCTGCACCCGGATGAGTTCTACCGGCACGCATTGTCAGCCGCGGACGCGGAGCACCGCTTGTCGCTGTCCCGCATGACTGGTTGGGATATCAGTCCTTTCGAGCAACACGGATTGCTCGTGGCCCCCCTGAGACCCCCAGTGCTGCCAGAGCGGACCCGGGAGGGCGAAGATCCATCCAATTGCAAGACGTGCAAGGACCGCGACCAAGGCATCTGGTTGAACGATCACTGGCGGCTAACGCGAATATCCAGGGTGGGCGTTCCCCTAGTTCTGATGCTGCAGTCGCGCGATCACTTCGACTTGTCCGACCTTCCCGACGAGCGCGCCGCAGAACTAGGAGTGCTGACGACGCATATCGCTCGTCACATCGAGGCCTTGTCCAACGTCGCCCGGGCCCATGTGTATCGAATCGGCGATGGCGGTGCCCACCTTCACGTATGGTTCTTCGCCCGTCCCCTCGGACAAGCGCAGCTCTACGGGTCATGGATGGTTGTGTGGGATGACCTTCTGCCCGAATACCCCGAAGACGTCGCCCAAGCTGACGCAGAGAACGTGGCCCAGGCCCTCACCGGCTCCTACGGAGGCAGATCTTCACAAGACGACAGCCCGCAACGGCCATAGGTGGGTGGGATCCAAACCGACGCCGGCATAGGAAATGTGGGCATGGCGCAGCTGAGCCGCGAGATTCGGAGGGCGAAGCAGGACGAGGTTCGGCGCAGCTCCTACCGAAAGTGGCAGACCAGCGGGTGCGTACGGTGCGACTCGAAGCCAGCGACCTCGAACGGCGGCGAGAATGCCGAGCCGACCAGGCCGTGGTCGAACGCGTCATAAGCGCGGAGGAGGAGGAGGCGGCGTCTCCCGGACCGATTTGACGCACGTGGCCGGAGCCGCCCACCCCTCGAAGACGCACGCCGAGCGCCGTTCCTGAAGTTTGGCGTTTTCTTCGGCGGGCCTATCGCCGTCGGCCAGAGCCTTTCCGTCGGCGTGTTGCGCTTCCGAAGGGTTGTCGATTGAATGCGTCGACGACCCGTGCCCGGACGGATCTCCTGAGGTCTCCGTTGGAAAGAAGCGGGTCCATCCCTTCAGCAACGAACACGGCGTCCGCAAATGCATCGGGGTCGGCCGGTGGGTCGGCCCGCAGACGCTCCTGATCTTCGGGCGCCAGACAGAAGCCAAGACGGCGACAGAGTTCGTCCAGCAGTCGATCGACTTCGCCTTCGGAGAGCGGGCGGAAACTCACCCTCCCATCGTGACATCCCTCGTCTGAAGCGCGGAGCGACGATTCCGCGCTCTAGAACCGACGAGAGCGTCAACTCGGTGGGGTGGTGTTTTGCATGGCCCCGCGCCTCTCGGATCGGGGCGTTCATGGTCGGAATACTTGGCACGACGCTTCAAAGATGTTGCGACTACGCTTGCCTTCGTGGGTCGTGAAGGCAACCGTCCTGTTAGTGGAGTCCAATATGGAGCAAACAGAGACGGTATCGGCGCGAATCCAGATATCGAACAGGCGGCCTCCGAGCAACTAGTCGACCGATCAGTCGACCCTGATACACACAACCTGCACGCCGCTGTCGGAGAGACCTGCCCGAGCTGTCACCAAGTCATCAGAGATGGTCAGCCGGTACGGCGAACTGTGCTTGGCAGCTACGTGCACGACATGTGTTAACGCAGACTTGCGAGACGATCCCTAACGACTCCGGCGCGAAGGGCTGGCGTCCCGGAGAGAAGCCGACAAGAGCAATCTGATTCGGCTAGGCAGGGGCGCAGGCTGGCCAGGGCGCCTACGGTTTCTCGTGATGCGCGTGTTAGTCACCGGAATGTCCGGCACGGGGAAGTCCTCCCTCGTGAAGGAGCTTCGCCGCCGCGGCTACACCGCCTTCGACGCTGATGACGACGGATTTAGCGCCCCACTGCCAGATGGCACGTGGGCATGGCGGGTCGAGCCCATTAGGTCGCTCCTCGACCAGTACGGCGACCAGTTGGTGTTCTTCGCTGGCTGCTCTGACGAGCAGGCCGCCTTCGCTTTCGACTTCAAGGTGCTCCTGACGGCGCCGGCCGAGGTGATCCTTGACCGGCTGCGCCTGCGCACCACCAACCCGTTCGGGAAGGCAGAGGCCGAACGAGACCGCGTGCTTGCCGATATGGAGTGGGTATTGCCCCTGTTGTGTGCATCCGCCGACCTCGTTATCGAGACCACGAGGCCGACCAACGAGGTGGCAGACAGCGTCATCGACGCAGTCGTCCCCGGCGGTGGGCTGACTCGCCGAAGGTAGGTGCCGATCGCCGACGACGTGCGCCCTGCCGCTGAGTGCCGTAATCGGATGCGCTCACGATATGGGCGCTTCCTTCCACTCTTCCCACTTGGTTCGGAGAACGGGAATAGCCATCGTGAACCACCTTCGTTCGGAAGGTCTCTGGCACTTCGAACTGCCAGACGCCAACGATGAGCCGTGACCTCCTGTAGGCGACCGAAGCGGCGCTCTGAACTAACCGTCCAGAAGATCCCGGCCCGGCTCCCGTCGGGAGCAATGACGTAAGGATCGCCTTCCACGGCATCGGCCTCAGCCATGAAGCCGTAACCATTCCGACCCGAAAGCCGTCGAGTTCCACTGGCAGTACTCGGAATCCGTGGTATGGGGGCTGCCGGGTGGCGGACTAAGAAAGGCGGGCGTTCCCTCCACCGCACTGACCGCATCGGGATCGAGGGCCATCGGATGTCCGTTCGAAGTCCATCTGACCCCACGCTGCTCCGCCTCCTTCGGGGACTCCGTTATGCCCCGAGCCTGCCACAGCCACTAGGAGCGCGGATCGCTAATTCCGCGCTCATTGAGGCCGCGGCTCGACCCTGTGGTCAGCTTGGGCGTAGGCGCAGGAGGGAAAGTTATGGTGCGGTTTCAGAGTAGGGGTTTGGTAGCCGTCGGGTCTACGGATGATTGTAGGTGAGAGCGAAATCTGTTCCTGAGGCTGAAATGGACCCGGTCGTCACTTCGAGGCCCCCGGTGGTGTTGGTCCGGTTGTAGTCAATGGAACTATACAAAGCGAGGGGCTGCTGGTCGACCTGCACGTTCGAGAGATTGAGGCGCGCGATGGCAGGCACGCCATAGAGGTTCCCTGACCCATCATAGATAGGACCAATGCCAACGAACCCGGATGTGGCTGAGGCCGCACCGAAAAGTTTGGCCCCGAACCTGTTTCCTTTTGTGTGATTGGAGAACGAGATTTTTGTTGCGACTGTGTTCATCGCCACCCTCAAGGTGATGACATCGCCGGCGGCTACGTGACCTGGGAGCACTTCATTATTTCCCGCCAAGTCGAAGTTGCCAACGTAGGTTGGTGAACCGTGGAGGCACTCGATGAGCAGCCAAGGGTAGGAGGTCTTGCCAGTTGTGCTCTCAAGGCTCGTGTACAGGCTAATCGCTCGGGTTTTCGATGTGCAGGTGACAGTCGGAACGGTGAACGTGGCAGTTACGGTGCTGACCTCGGCCCCGGTCTCCAACGCGTAACCAGCATTTGTCGTCGATTGCACGACGGTCAGCCTCGGGGAGCTAACGGTGTGGGCTGTCATCGAGCTTCGGTCCGATCCGAACGCCGCCGCCTGAGGAAGCGCCACCAGAAGACCGACCGTCATTGATATCAGCGCCAGGCCACGCCTCGCCGAGGAACTGACCGACCTTGTCTTGCCGCTCTCAACCACCAGCTACCGACTCTACGCCTTCGCAGATGAAACCGCCTCCCTAACCTCCATTTCGACGAGACCTGCTCGCTTGGACCTGCCGACTATCCGCTGCCCGGTGGGGCTCCGGCCGAGGTAGCGGACGCCGCGGGACTGAACGATATGGCGTTGATTAGTGCAGCGAGGTGATTGCCATCATGCTCAGCCCAACAATGACCAGCGCCAAGGCGACCCACTGCGACTGACGGATAGCTAGGATCCTGCCACCTCTAGCTCCTTTGGTGGGTAGGGAGCCCCGCTTGGCACCGACATATATGATCGGAAAAGTAACAAGACTAAGTGGCCCGCCGAAGATGGCGACATGCTTACCAGTTTCAATGTCCCGGTATTCGAGGCTGCCAATAGCAAGAAGACCGACGTCACGATCAGAGCATGGCAGGTGAGGCACGGTAGGCGACGGATGTGGGGCACCCACGAAGCCCCTGCCGCCCCGATCGATCGACTATGTACTCGTTGACCATCCGGGGACAGAGTCGCTCCCAAGAGGCCGGATCCGATGTTCTGGCGTCGCCTCGGGATTGGCGGCTGCTCTCGTTTGCCAAAAGTGTTATTCTCCGCGTCGCCGCTGCGATATCCCTTCGATTATCAGGACCGTTGAGTCCTGGCGACGGGGCTCGGCCGAGCTTTGCACACCTGTTTAGGGAAGGGGGGAGGGGCGATGAACGGCTTTATACGCGGGGCTGCGAGGCGGCTCGGAATTGAGAGGTCAACGCACACGTCGGGGAACGACACTCGAGGCTGGCCACGGATGATGATCATCGGCCTGATGGTTGCATCCGCCGGTGTATCCGCGGTCGGCCTGTCGGCGTCGGTGAGCTCGCCTGCGGCCGCGTCAACGAGCGGGACCGCCTATGTTGTCAACTACGAAAGCAACACGGTAACCCCGATCGATCTGGCGACAGATACCGCTGGCACCCCCATCCCGGTAGGCAGTCAGCCTGACGCGATCGCCATCGCCCCCGACGGAGACACGGCCTACGTCGCCAACGGAGGCAGTAACACTCTCACCCCGATCGATCTGGCGACCAATACCGCCGGCACCCCCATCCCCGCTGGGAGCGGCCCCGGCGCCATCGCCATCACCCCCAATGGAGACACGGCGTACGTCGTCAACGGAAGTAACACAGTCACCCCGATCAATCTAACGACCGACACCGCCAGCACTCCGATCACAGTCGCGAGCGGCCCAATCGCGATCGCTATCAACCCGAGCGGCACAACCGCCTACGTAGTGAGCGGCAACGACCCCAACCCAGGAATAGTCACACCGATCACCGTGGCCACCAACACTGCCGGCACACCGATCTCGGTCGGCGACGACCCGAGATACGGACACGCCATTCTTGTGGGCGGCCCAAATGGGTCCATCGCAATCAACCCAAGTGGCACAACGGCTTATGTCACGGGTTGGGTCGAGATCGATGACATGGGTGACTCAGTCGGCGCCGTGGTGCCGATCCACTTGGCGACGAATACGCTCGGAACAGCCTTCGACGACCTCGACACGTCGGTCGCGACCGGCATCGCGATCGCTCCGAGCGGGTCTACCGCCTACTTCAGCGACACTTTCGACAACGCCGAGGTGCCTGTCGACTTGACAACCAACACCCCTGGCACCCCCATCACGGTAGGAGGAGCCCCGGAGGACGCGGCGATCACTTCTGACGGCAGCATGGCCTATGTCGCTAACTCCGCTAGCAACACCGTCACACCGATCATCGTGGCCACCAACACCGCCGGCACACCCATCACGGTCGGCAGTGACCCACTCGCGATAGCGATCACAGCGACCAATTCGAGCACCCCTGGTGTTGCCATTTCCCCCGCCAAAGGCACGCCAGGGAAAGCCGTGACTGTCTCGGGCGTGAACTTCTTGTCGGGTGAGAAGGTGAAGGTCACCTACAAGACCGGCCTTACCGCACCCCATCCAAAATCAGTCGCGCTCTGCACGGGGACCGCCGCCGGCGACGGCAGCTTCACCTGCAGCGGCAACATCCCGAGCGCCGCCAGCGCAGGCGCGCCCGGCAACCATACGATTGTTGCCAAGGGCAAAACCTCGCTGCTACAAGCGACGACCACGTTCAAGCTCAAATAGCATCTCGTCCAGCCAAGCTCACCGCTTCCGAGTTGACACGATCGGCGACAAGGCTTGAGCGCCTCACGAACAGGCGCCTCGGTTCGGAGCGCTGCCGCGCTCGAAAACTTGCGGCTCCGAACAATTCATCTGTAACGCCTCCACATCAGCCGGAGCCACTCGGTGCTGCCACTCACATCGACGGGTCGGGTCGAGCGGGGTGGCCACGTCAAGGTGCTGGTTCGTCGCGTTTGCCGAATGGACCGGCGGGTGGTGAACTTCGAGGAGGTCAGGCCAGGACGAAGAGGATGGCGAGGGCGTTGGTGAGGGAGTGCACGATCATGGCGGGGCCGAGCCTTGCTGTTCTGCGGACCAGACGCACCCGGGCGGCCAGCTTGGGCGGCACGTCCAACACCTCCTCGCCCGCCGCCAACAGCTGCTGGGACAACGGGTAACCCAGCCCGCCGACGTTTTCCCGCCCAGGTCCATTCCGACCGCTGCTCAGCCCACGACAACAATTTCTCCACCTGAGCCGCGGCGGCACGAACCCGCAACTGAACCAAATCGATCTCAGCCGGATCGATCGCAGCAGCCGTATGCGGGCCCTTGTGCGGGTCGATCCCGATCATCACTCTCACCATGCCGTCTCCTTCGTCGCTGCCAACAGGAACCACCGCGGCGGGCCTGTCTGATTTCAGAACGAACCGGCTCGCGCCTCTTTGGAGCCACACCACGGGCGAGACCCGACAGGCTGGCGCCTCGTTCGGAAGCCAAACCCAAACCGGCCGGCAGATGGATCGTGAGCCAACCTGACAGGATCCCCCGACCGTACGAACCAACCCACACGGTCATGGTGGATACTCAATCAGACGGCTCTGGCCCTCGACGCCAGATCGATCCTGTCGAGTATGGGGCGCCTGGTGGCGGCGTGACGAGTCTCCGTCTGGCAACTTCTGCGGGCGATTATGAGCGGGGGACGAAGCCGCAGCAGCCTTCGGTGCTAGCGGGAGTTGCCACGCCCGGTACGGCACTTCGGGGCGCATGTCCCACTTGGATTTGGCACCGTCAAAATGGGACAGCCTTCACCGCCATCCCCGCTAGTCCGGCGTTTCGGTGGTTCCTGACCGGTTCGAAAGGGCGCGGTTCGGCCTATGGCTAGCCACCAGATGGCGCCTACAACTATCGACGCCCCTCCTGCGCCAAAGGTGACGATCCGGGGGGAGACGGAGAGCAGGAGCACTCCGGTGATGGCCAGGGAGGCGCGCATGACGGCTCCGTAGGTGGTTGTGTGCAGCGCGTAGATCCTGCCGTGGAGGCGGTCGGGCACGGTGGCTAGGAGGAGGGTGGTGTCGAGCGCGATGATCACCCCGCTCGCGACTCGCATAAGCAATAAGGCTGGGATGGCTTGCACGAGGTTATGGCTGAGGGCGAATACGGTCCACAGGGCACCTTGGAGGCCGTAAGCCAGGGCGTACCAGCCTCGTTGATGTCGAGCGGGTAGGCGTGCTGCGAGGTAGGAACCCAATATGACGCCGACGCCGTCGGCGACGTAGAGAAGTCCGACGGCCAGTCCGCCTCCACCTCGCAGCAGATGAGTGCCGTAGATGCCGATGAGGACGTCGTAGCCACCGCCGATGAGACCCCAGGCGATTCCCACAACAATGACGCTGGCGGCGAGAGGGAAGCGGCGCATCGCGACGAAGCCCTCGACGATGGATTGTCCAAAGCCGGGGCGATCCTCGACAGGCCTCGATGCCTTGGGGACGGGATTCAGCGTCCACAGCACGCCGGCGGCCGCGGCCTGGATGGCTGCCGCGACGATAAACGCGGGGACGACTCCCATTGCGCCGACGCTGAGGCCGCCGATGGCTGCTCCCAGCACCGTCGTGATCCCGCTCACGGTCCCAAGAGCCGCGTTGCCCGCGGCTCGTTGTTCGGTGGGCAGGGCGGCGTAGAGCAGCCGGATGGTGGCGGGGCCGGAGAGACGGCCGAGGCAGAGGAACGCGGCGTAGGCGATGGTCCCGATGGCGAGAGAGGGCACGAGGCCCAAGCCCACGGCTACCAGCAGGCCTACCCGGGCTAGGCCGGCGAGGCGTGCTACCCGTCTGGGGTCGTGGCGGTCGGCCACCGCCCCGCCGGCGAATCCGACGAGCAGGGCTGGTGCGGTGCTGGCGAGGAGTACCCACGCCAGGGTGCTGCCTGAGTGATGTTCGAGCACCGCGACGATGAGGGCCACTTGGGCGATCCACACGGCCAGGGATCCCAAGAGCGTGGCAGCCCACAGCTTGCGAACCTCGGGATGAGCAAGGACGCCCTGGGTGGTGGTCGTAGCGGCATGGGCCCTGCTCATCTCGACGAGGCTGCCCCGTCTGCGCTGGTCGTTTGCGTTGCTGTCAGCAACTCCTGGATCAGCCTCAATGTCATCGCCGGCCCGGTAGCGAGTGCACCACAATGGGCAGTGGAGCGAAGGCGCCGATCCGTTGGGATATTGGGTTCGTCGCAGGTTCATTTCGGCATCGATACCAACGACCGATGAGGGAGCTGCGATGCTTCGACCGCGCCTCATATGAGCACATGTCTAGAGCAACTCGCCCGCACGCATAGCAGTGCGTCCCGTTATCTCCGCCACGTTCTGCCACACCAGGATCTCTATGGGCGTCGCAACAATAAATATCCACCGGCGGTCCTCCTTGATCGGGTTCCATCCGGTCCTACTCACGAACGTCGTGCACGTCGACTCGTCGGCCTCATCGCACGGCACGGCAATCTCGGACGCGTGGATGAAGAGGACGTCTCGGGTCGAGCCGACTGCCAAACGGTCCCGACCCGTCGCAGCAATGATCTTGGCGGTAGCAGACCGGGCGTAGCCAAGACTATGGACGATCCTTCCCCAGGAGAGGGACAGCGGTACCAAATGAGGTTTCGCCCTTTACGCTGGCAGTCGCAATCCAGGCGTCGGCTTCGTGCTGAAGCAATGACCTCGCGTGATCAACGCGTTGGGACGTGCTACGTCCCTCCGTCACGCGACAACGTCGCAAAAGCGAGCGGACGCATTCGTTCCGCCCGGGGTCGGCCGCCACGCTAACGGACCAGTTCTTCAAAGGCCTTGGTCTTGATCGCTGGCCAAATATCGGGGCGTTCGGCGCCCCGTCGTTCAATCGCGTCGACATTCCGCGTCACGTCCTCATCCCCACTGACCCGGCGTGTAGTCACCTCCGGGCTGACGGGTAATGACGTTGAGGCGGTTGTAGACGTTGATGAGGGCGATGAGGCACGCCAGAGCACCGAGCTGGTCGTCGTCATAGTGCTTGGCCGCGTTCGCCCAAGCCTCGTCGTAGACACCGCCGCCGTCGGCGACTCGGGTTCCCTGCTCGGTGAGTTCGAGCGCAGCCCTCTCGGCCTCGGTGAAAACAGTCGCCTCTCGCCATGTCGCGATCAGGTTGATTCGCACCGAGCTCTCACCGCGGTGCTCAGCGTCCTTGGTGTGCATGTCTAGACAGCTGGCGCAGCCGTTGATCTGGCTGGCACGGATCTTGACCAGCTCTTGGGTCGCGGCTGGCAAGGTTGAGCCGGTTAGGACCGTGCCTGCTGCGTTGATGTGCTTGGTGAACTCTCCGGCAACCGCATTGCTGTAGATATCGAGGCGAGCGTCCATCGTGATCTCCTTGAGGTTTTGGGTTCCTCCTCTATGACCCCCTGGGATGCCAACATGTGACCGGTCGTTCAAAATGGCCCGGCGGATCAGTCAAACCGCCCGCGCTCCTGGCAGCGCTCCAGTTCGGTCTGGGGTCGACCGCTTGTCGCTTCCAGCCTGCCCTATCGGCTGGCCTAAGGGACCGCTTGAGCCTGTGTCCTGCTTGCTCAGGTTCACCCGGCCCCGGAGCGGCCCGATCAGAACAGACCTACTCGGTGGGATCCGACTTCGCGTGTCCGGGTCCAAGTTTGCGCACGCCGGCCACGATGCCCAGCTCGTCCGCCATGGCGGCGTTAACTAGCCTTTGCCCTGTGTTTGGAGCGCTGACCTGGTTGTCCGAGTCCACGGAGCGGCTTACGGCGTCGGTCGAGCAGATGCGACCTGAGGACCTTGCTCAGCCGTCTCACCTTCCCGGTTGGAGTCGAGCTCACGTGCTGGTTCACCTCTCCAGGAACGCGGACGGACTGCGGAACCTGCTGCTCAGCGCCCGAACGGGCGAGCCACTACGAATGTATCCCTCCCCTGGCGCACGAGAGGCCGACATCAGCGCCGGGGTAACGCGCCCCGCTGAGGTCGTCCTGGCCGATGCCGTGGAGGCCTCGCGACGATTCCTTGTCGAGGTTCACTCATTCCCTGAGAGCTGTTGGCCAAACGAGGTGGCCTTCACCTCCGGTGGGCCAAATCCACCCCTCGTTAGCGTCGAACGAATCGTCGAGCTTCGACTCACCGAGGTTGAAATCCACCACGTCGACCTCGATCTCGTTTACTCGTTCGCCGACGTGCCCGTGCTTCTGGCGGGTCGGCTGCTCGTCGACTTCGTCGAACGCTACGACCGCAAGGGCGCTCACTTTGCTCTTGAGCTTGACGACAGTCCCGGAGGCGTCGGTTGGGTCAAGAGTGGGGATCTCCCCGTCGTGCGCGGCTCCCTCGCCGCAGCTTTGGCGTGGCTGACGGGAAGATCCTCTGAAGGCATGCGTTGCACGAGCGGGGGGCCGCTTCCGGATCTGCCCCCGTTCGGGTGACGTGGGAGCACCACGAGCGGAACGAGGAGTACGTCCGAACATTCCGAGCACGAGGATGCCGGAGCGCAAGTCAATTAAGTGCCACTGAGGACAGCTTTTGCGACCCTGCGGATGCGTTCGGGATCGGCGATTATGTCAAGTTCGACTACCTTGTCGTTGACGACGGTGAAGGCCATCACGCCGTGTGGCTGCCCCCCAAGGGTGATGACTACTCCCGCGGCCCCGTTGATCAACGCGGGATGGAGCAGGGCCGCCGGATTGGCACCGAGGCGTGCTTGTCGAGCGACAGCCGCGGCGCCTCGGACCATCATGGACGCAGCCGGGCGGCTCGGGCCGAAGTCGACTCGGAGGACGACCTCGGGGTGGAGCAGAGCGACCAGTGCGTCGAAGTCACCAACGCGGGCTGCCAAGAAGAAGGCATCGACCACCGCTCGTTGGCGTGTGAGGTCGGGGTCGGGGATGTCGGCGCCTCTGACCCGGCGCCGGGCCCTGCTCGCCAGCTGCCTGGCCGCAGTCGGAGATCGACCGACCATGGGGGCGATCTCCTCGAAGGGTAGTTCGAACATGTCATGGAGCACGAAGGCCAGTCGCTCAGCGGGAGCCAGGGCGTCGAGTACGACGAGGAGAGCCAGGCCGACCGAGTCGGCAAGTAGCGCCTCGCCCTCTGGTCCAAGTTCTCCCATTGGGCTGATGACCGGATCGGGGAGATGCACTTCGAGGGATTCCTCGCGCCGGACACGCCGTGCGCGGAGCATGTTGAGACAAACGCGGGCGACGATCGTCGTCAACCATCCACCGAGGTTCTCGACCACGCTGGTGTTGGCCCGACTGACCCGCAGCCAGGCGTCCTGGACGGCGTCGTCGGCCTCGGAGAGCGAGCCCAGCATCCGAAAGGCGACCGCCCGCAGGTGGGACCTCTGCTCCTCGAAGCCCTCCGCCAGCCAGTCGTTCTCGCCCATCATGCACATCCTCGATGAAAGGGGATCATCACAATGACCCCACTGCCATCGCCGATGTGACAAGCAAAGCTAGGCCTAGACCGAGCCCCGGTCGACGGATAGGCGCCCGCCGTCCGCCTCCGCACGACCGATTCTGCCACATAACGTTCAGCTTCCTCCCGGTCCCGGGGTATCCCCGACCGTCGGCAGGGCGACAGGGAAATTCCTGCCCGCAGTTGGCATCGGGACGCGCCCAGCGGTCATTTGGGCGCTCNNACTCGGTTCTTCCCCTGGCCATCGGTATCTCGGTCGGCCGGGCTCCGGCGCTTGGGTGATACGGGGCGCCTTTGCCGCCTCCGGTGCCGTGGATCTGGGATGCCGTCACCGGCATTTGCGCTTTCTGGGACCCCTGGCCTGGGACCCTGTCTGGGACTCTGCTCAAATGGTCATGTGGATTCGGTGCCGGGTACTCGCTACGCGAAGGCCGACGATGGCGTCCACATCGCCTACCAGGTCTTCGGCCAGGGCCCCTTCGATCTGGTGGTGATCCCGGGCTTCATCTCGCACGTCGAGCTAGCCTGGGAAGACGAGACCCTGGCTCGCGCCCTCCGTCGGCTCGGTTCGTTTTCCCGTGTGATCATGTTCGATAAGCGCGGCACGGGCCTGTCCGACCGGACCGAGCGGCTGCCCGACGTCGACCGCCGCATGCTCGACATCGAGGCGGTCATGCACGCCGTCGGCTCCGAGCAGGCTGCCCTGTTCGCGGTGTCGGAAGGCGGCCCCATGGCCATTTTGTTCGCGGCCGCCCATCCCGAGCGGACCCGGGGTTTGGTATTGGTGGCCACCTATGCCCGGATTACGGCGTGTTCCGACTACCCCATCGGGATGCCGACCGAGCAACTCTACGAATCAGCGGAATACCTCGAGCCCGGGTGGGGAACCGGTGTGGGGTTGGCCGGTTGGGCCCCGAGCGTCGCCAGCGATCCCGGAGCGCGGGAGTCTTTTGCTCGCCTGCAACGCCTGGCCGCGAGCCCGGGTTCGGCCATGGCTCTCATGAGCTCGTACATGGATATCGATGTCCGACCGGCGCTTCCGTTGGTGCACGCACCGACCCTGGTGGTGCACCGAACCGGTGACCGAATGGTGCCTGTGGCCCACGGTCGCTACCTGTGCGAGCACATCGACGCCGCTCGCCTGGTCGAGCTGCCGGGAACCGATCACTTCTGGTGGACCGAGGACACCGGTCAGGCTCTCGACGAGGTCGAGGAGTTCCTCACTGGTGCCCGATCGGCGCCCGAGGCCGACCGGGTGCTGGCCAGCGTGCTGTTCACCGACATCGTCGACTCCACTCACCGGGCCGTCGAGCTGGGCGACCGGGAGTGGAAGCTCCTGTTGAATCGCCACGATGCGCTGGCCGAGCGTCAGGTGTCCCGACATGGCGGTCGGCTTGTGAAGACGACGGGCGATGGGATCCTGGCGACCTTCGATGGCCCTGCCCGGTCGGTTCGGTGCGCCCGGGCTATCAGCGACGGCGCTCGGTCCCTGGGCATTGCGGTACGTGCCGGAGTGCACACCGGAGAGGTCGAGCTGCGTGGAGACGACATCGCCGGGCTGGGGGTCAACATTGCTGCGCGCATCGAGGGGTTGGCCCAGCCAGGCNNGAGGTCCTTGTCTCCAGGACAGTGACCGATCTAGTGGCGGGCTCGGGGCTGGATTTTGATGATCGGGGAGAACACGATTTAAAGGGTGTTCCGGGACGCTGGCAGCTGTTCGCCGCAAGGCCCTGACGACTCACCGCAAGGTGTCGATCCGGTGTTCCGAGTTCCGCCAAGATGCAGGGCGCGGGTAACTAAGTTCGCACGGTCCCGCTCGCCGAGTCACCTTCTGCGAAACGCTCGGCATCGCTCACGAAGTGGCCCCCAATGTCGAACCGAACGGTGGCTTTGGACGCCTCCGACCGCCGGGCTGGAGTCACCCCACAGACTGTCTTTGCTTGCTTAGGACCGCCTGCTGCCAGTGCACCATGGGGTCAGTTGAGTAATCAATCAGATCTCCTACCGAGCCGGGCCCTATGGTTTGTACAGCCGTCGCATAAAAGGGCTTGAAGCCACCTCACGCCACAGCGGTGCCGGCGATTTGCGTGTTGAAGGGCACGAATGGCGAATGGATCCGATAGCTGCGATTCTCGACGGAACTGAATCCGGCTGATCGGATCATCGTTTCGAGATCTCGCTCACACGAGCAACCCTCGAACACCCATGCCCATGGCCGACGAACCACCCGCTGAACCCGACGGGTCAGCGTGCCATCCTCGGCGGCAACGTGTTCGAGGTAGCTGTATCGACCGCCTGGCCGAAGCACCCTGTGCACCTCCGATACAACTTGGCTCGGATTGGCGACAGTGCACAGAACAAGGCTCGAGATCACGGCATCCGCACTCGAATCTGGAAGATCGATTCGTTCTCCTACGACATCTCGTATCTCCAGCTCGATCCCATGCCGTTCGGCGGCGACGCGGAGCGACCTATGCATGTACGGGTTCGGCTCGACAGCGATGACTTTCGTTCCCGGCTGCACATAACGGAAGTTGGCACCGACACCAGATCCGATCTCCACCACGGTTCGGGGCAAGTCGGCATACACGGCCTCCTTGTGCCTTCGTAGATGCCAATTGATGTACCCGTCCATGACGTAGAAGAAGGCCGCGTTGAAGCGCCCTCGCCCTGGATGTGCCTCGAACTCCGGAGCCCCTACTTCCATAGCGAGAATCTGCCACAGAATCTCTTGCGGCGCCCGCGTGGCGTCAGGTCGCAGTCCCGTGACAGTGCGGCCGGGTCACGGACACACTTTTCAGAGCCTGGGCGGCCGGCTGCTTGCTTGGCGCGAGCGGTCGGAATGGTTCCGTCCGATTGTCCGCCCGAGCAGCCTGCGGATCCGCCAGCCCGACGGATCTGCCGTCCGATGGGTGCCCCACAATGCGCGAGCGACATGACTCCTGACTCTGCCACCGAACGCCGGTTGAACGGGTGATATAGCTCGTGTGATGTGGCATGTGCCCTCCTCTACATGATGTGGAATGCGACGTGATCGTGCTCGGCGGCCGCCTTGAGGTTGGATCCGACGTCGTGCCTGGACACGGCGATCGCAGCACCTAGCGCGTGTGCGGCGGTGAGCGCTTCGGTCATGGCGGCGGACAGTGGCCGGCCTACGATTCGGTGGCGGTGCTGGAGCAGGGCCATGGGCCAAGCGAGCTGACGCAACGGGAGGACTTCGATTTCATCGGGCAGCGCGACCAGGCGAGCCCGGAACAGTTCTTGCTGATCGGCGGGCAGTGCGGCGACCGGAGTCGTCAACTTCCCCAGGACTTCGGGAGTGGCCCAGGCGCTGGAGAGTCGGAACAACCACAGACCGGTCGTGGCCAGGGAGGTGGCAAGTCCGCCCAGGTCGAGCGAGCGGTCGCCAACCAGAACATCACGCAGTAGGTGGTCGTCTATGACGACTGTCGGCACCTATGTGGTGGCCAGGTCGGGATCGTCAAGGCTGCGCACGAAGGCGAGATGTTCCTCGCTCGAAAGCGCTTCTGTCAGAAGTCTCTGACGGGAACCGGGTGGGAGTAGCACGACGGCGTCTCCAAGGTCGACCACGGTGACTCGACCGCCGTCGGTGAGGCCCCATCGGCGGCGTACACCGGCGGGAACGGACATCTGGCCGCTCTTGGACACCAGGAATTCGGTCGTGGCGGGCATCTCAGTCCTCCTGTCACTTGGTGAGTTCAGATTCTACCAAGCGCGTTTGCCCTTTCGGGTGTTGCCTGGACCCACCACCAACAAAGGAGGATCACAGATGACAACCCTCGACTTCTCTGCGGAACTGGACACGGCCGTCGGGCCGCTCGTACCCGACGAGGCCCAGTTGGCCGCGGTGCTTTCCTGGCCCGCTACAGCGGCCGGACCCTCGACGCCTACCGCCACGATCTTCGTAACCTGTTCCAATGGGCAGCCGATCACGGCATGCCCGTGCTCAAGGCGACCCGCTCCCACCTCGAGATGTACCGATCGTCGATGGAGGAACGCGGTCTGGCCGCCTCCACAATCGACCGGCGGCTGTCCACCGCGTGCGGTTTCTACCGCTTCGCTCACATCGACGGGCGGATCACGTCCAACCCCGCCCAGTACGTACGCCGTCCCACCGTCCACCCCACAGAGCAGCGCGGACTGGACCGGGGCGAGCTCGGACGGTTCCTGTTCATCGCAGAGCGGTTCGACCACGCTCACGCCGCCCTAGCCGTGCTACTCGGGTTGAACGGGCTGCGAGTGAGCGAAGCGTGCGCCACCAACATCGAGGACATGGCATTCGAGGGCGGCCACCGAGTGCTGCGCATCGTGGGCTGCGCATCGTGGGCAAGGGCAACAAGCCCGCCATGATCCCGCTTGTGCCTCGCACCGCCCGCACCATCGACCTCGCAATCGGGGAACGGCGAGACGGTCCGATCCTGCAGCGTCATGACGGTCACCGCTTAAACCGGCGTACTGCCCCCCGCTGGGTGCGATCGATAGGCAAGCGGGCGGAGCTCGGGCTGGTACATCCCCACATGCTGCGAGCGGCGTTCATCATGGCTGCCCTCGACGCCGGTGTACCGCTCCGAGAAGTCCAAGTGGCCGCCAGGCACGCCGACCCCAGAACCACAACTGTGTATGTCCGTCGACGCCAGGACTTCGATCGGCACGCCGCCTACGTAGTGGTCGCCTTCGTCGCCGGCGGCTCACCTCAGGCCAACTTCACCCCGAGACTCCCTACCGCCAGCGAGCGCCTGTCGCGGCCCCAAGATCCCAGTCAGAAGGCGTCCCAATAACGCCGATGGCTCGCGTCTCAGATCGCCGGCTCCGAGTGATACCGACTGGGTACCTCGTGTGGGCCCAGAGCGCATATCCGCCGGCATTACCGGACAGTGTCAGCCGTCGTAACACCTGTGGAGTGAGGACGACACCCCGTTGATCGGATGCGGCTACGCTCGGGGAGTGGCACCGGTGCTGCCGGCGACGCGCCGTCGCCAGCACGTCTACGATGACAGCCAACGGTGGGAGCGATTCACTCCGCGGCCCGACGACATCTTCATCACGACTCCGCCGAAGTCGGGGACGACATGGATGCAGGGCATCGTGGCTTCGCTGTTGTGGCCCCACGGCGACGTGCCTGCTCCCGCCTTCGACCTGAGCCCCTGGCTGGACGCCCGGATAGTTCCGTTGGACGACATGATCGCGAGGGTCGACGCGATCCC
>PMHU01000039.1:0-1035 GCA_003156795.1 Acidimicrobiaceae bacterium | reverse complement strand
CCATCGCAGCCCGGGACGGCGTCGCACCATGGCCACCGGTGTGGGATGGCGACATGGACCAACTGTTCGACGAATGGGTCGACTGGGGGACGCCCATGGACCACCTGGCCTCGTGGTGGCCGAATCGCCACGAGCCGTTCGTGCTGCTCGTCCACTACGCCGACCTCATCCGCGACCTCGGCGGCGAGATGCGGCGCATCGCCGACTTTCTCGACGTCGACATCCCCACTGCGCTCTGGAGCGAGGTCGTAGAGCGGTGCAGGTTCGAGGCGATGAAGTCACAACATGAAGCATCGGNNCCTTCCCGAAGATGCCGCCCTGTGGCTCGAGCATGGCTCCCTCGCCCTGGGGCAGCGCCCCTAACTGCTGCGACCGCGCCGCTGACGACTCGGAAAGTGCCGATCCCGAGCAGCAGGAGTTCAGTCCTCAACCCCTGGGAACCGGTCGGTATCGCCTATCCCCACACTGTCTCAATATCCCGGGCGGGCTCCGCTTTGTGAGTAGCCCCGAACGGCGGGTCCGGGACTGTTATCCACGGCGGTCAAGGCGAGGGGTGGTCACAGTTGCGACCGCGCCCGAACAACTCATCTGCAGCGCCGCCTGTCTGGCGCTCCAGGCAGCCCAGGTGAGTACCGATCAATCAGACGGGTCGGGTCGAGCGGGGTGGCCACGTCAAGGTGCTGGTTCGTCGCGTTTGCCGAATGGACCGGCGGGTGGTGAACTTCGAGGAGGTCAGGCCAGGACGAAGAGGATGGCGAGGGCGTTGGTGAGGGAGTGCACGATCATGGCGGGGCCGAGCCTTGCGGTTCTGCGGACCAGGACGCATTGGAGGTAGCCGAACAGAGTCATGATGGCGCCAAGTTCGAGGGCGCCGGTGCCGGTGGATGCGCCTGGAGCGTGAAGGAGCCCGAAACCGACGGCGCTGATCAAGGCTGACGTCTGGAAGTTCCAGCGGCGCATGAGCCCTCTGAGAATGATCCCGCGAAACTGGGTCTCCTCGACGATCGGGGCGACGACCACGGCACACAGGGTCAG
>PMHU01000270.1:1838-20059 GCA_003156795.1 Acidimicrobiaceae bacterium | reverse complement strand
TTGACCTCGATCACGCCGGGGTCAGGCCCGACGGCCACCTCTTTCAGGCGCGGGTCGGCCGGTAAGGCATAGCCCTCCAATACGATCGGCGTGGACTGTTGTGCCGCGGCCGTTTCAATGGCGGCCAGGAGTTCGACGGCGTGTTCGAGGCGCTCCAAAGGGGGCAAGAACACGTGGATTCGTCCGTTCCTGACCTCTACGCACAACGTCGTTGGCGGAGCCTCCTCGACCGCAACGACCACTGCGGCGACGGTCGAGCCGGACCCGTGCCCTGGCACCGTGAGCGGGCCCCGAGCTTCGTAGGTCGAAGGCTCGATGGTATTTGGCGCCGGCACCCATGTGAGCGAGTCGAGAGGGAGCCGCAGGCCCATGGGTGAATCGCCGGGGACGAGCAACAACTTGCCTCGTCGCAACCTCCACCGGCTGGTAGCCCAACCCCCTCCACCCAGGTGGGTGTGGTGCAGCGGGACAGCCCAGCCGACCGGATCGCCGGGCTCGGCATCCAAGTCGTCGACCAGACGCCGCCTCATATCGGATGCCGCCAGCCGCGGGTCCGTCGGGTCGACGTCCGCAACCGGTGCCTCGCCGGCCGGTAGACGAGCCTCGGTCCACAATTGGTGCATGGCATCCTCGTAGCCGGGGATGCAGTAGTCGCCAGGGATACCGAGTTCGGCGGCCACGGCTAGCACCAGGCGCTCAGCGTCCGCCGGTGACTGCTGTCCGGCAACCCACGGCTCGGCCAGGAGCGCGGAGTCGGACCACAGGGGCACCCCGTCGCTGCGCCAGACTACGGCCATCTGCCAGCGTGGCAGCGGTTCACCCGGGTACCACTTGCCCTGACCGTGGTGGACGATTCCGCCGGAGGAGAAGCGCTCCGCCAGTCGACGAGTGAGTTCCCTGGCCCTCGTCCGCTTCTCCTTGCCGTCCGCTTCGGTGCTCCATTCGGCATCCTCGGTGCCGTCGACCGACACGAACGTGGGCTCACCGCCGTGGGTTAGACGCACGTCACCGTCCATCAGTACGACATCGACCGATCGCCCCAAGGCGTCGATACCCGCCCACTGGGCGTCGGTGTAGGGGAACGTCACCCTCGGGTCCTCACTGACCCGCCGCACCACGTTGGCGTACTCAAAGGTCACCTCGCACGGTTCGATCTCGCCTGTCACCGGAGCGGCGCTGGACGGATCGGAAGTGCATGCCAAAGGAAGGTGGCCCTCACCGGCGAAGAGACCTGACGTCGGGTCGAGGCCGATCCAGCCCGCCCCGGGTACGTACACCTCGCTCCAGGCGTGGAGGTCGGTGAAATCTCCTGACGGTCCGGGTAGCCCTTCGAGAGGGATCTCGTCCGCTTTGAGCTGCACGAGGTAGCCGGACACGAACCGGGCGGCCAGACCGAGGCCGCGAAGGATCAGGGTGAGCAGCCAGGCGCTATCCCGGCACGATCCGAGGCCCTTCTCGAGGGTCTCCTCCGCGGTCTGGACTCCGGGCTCAAATCGGGTGGTGTAGGCAACCGCCCGTTGCACCCGTTGGTTGACGCCGACCAGGAAGTCAACGGTGGGTTCGCCACTTGTGGGGACCGGTACCTCGTGCAGCCACTGACGCAGGAGGCGACCGGGCTCGTCGGCGGTGAGGTAGGGCGCCAGGTCCAAGGCCAACGCGGCGTCGTAGCCGAACGGGTACCGCTCGGCTTCTGGGTCGAGGAAGAAGTCGAACGGGTTGACCACCGTCATCTCGGCCACAACATCGACCGCGATCGAGAGCTTACGGGTCGGTTCGGGGAAGACCAGGCGGGCCAGGTAGTTGCCGAATGGATCCTGCTGCCAATTGATGAAGTGACCCTCGGGCTCGACTTGCAACGAGTAGGCGAGGATTGGCGTGCGGCACCCCGGCGCCGGACGAAGCCGCACGACGTGTGGGGACAAGCGGATCAACCGATCGAATCGGTAGACGGTCCGATGTTCTACCGCGACGCGGATGGCCAAATCAGCGCCTCGTCATGTGCTCACGGACAGCATTGCCGACCCGGAGTGGGCGGCACCGAAGTAGGTTCCGGTGACGAGATCGTGAAGCTGGCTGAGCCCTTGCTGCAAACCGTCGGCGAACTCGTGGAGACCCGACTGGGCCAGTTCGTTGACGTCGGCATCCTCCAACCGGCTCTGCACCGCGGCACACCCTGCCATAGGCTCATTGTGCGCCGGCAGCTCGAGCAGGCACCGAGACACGGCGGTCAGACAGTGCTCGACCGAACGCGGAAAACGCGGATCCTTGAGCAGAAAGCGCAGCGCCTCCGGTCCTGACGCCCCGGCGTGGCCGTGCCGGAAGTACATCTGGCGGGCGCCTAACGAGTGCAGGACGTTCATCCAAGTGATATCGGCGTAAGGCTTGACCGCGTCCCGGCCCTGGCCGATCAGGATCTCTGCTTGGACGTCGAGGACACGCGTCGTCATGTCGGCGCGATCGATGAACCGCCCGACCTCGAGGAAGGAATACGACTCGTCGTGGTACATGGTGCCCGCCAGCGAACCGGCGAATAGCTGACATTGGCTGACGACGTGGTCCATCCACGCCAGTCGCGTCCGGCGATCGACGGCCTGAAGGGAGGTGTCCATGGCCCACAAGAAGAGGCCGTTGAGCACCTCCCACGACAATCGGGGGAGGACGGTTCGGGTCACCCGGAGGTTGGCGCGGGCGCTGGCCAGCGACGCGATCACCGAGCCGGGGTTGTCGCCATCCACGGCCAGGAAGGCGACCACGTCGTCCTCGGCGGCATCGGAATGCCGAGAGGAGAAGGCCTCGCCGCTCCCGGTAACCGCGAGCAGGGGCGACCAGCCGACCCCCGCTGATCTCGGCAAGTCGAGAAAGAGCTCCGTGTGCACCTTGACCAACCGGGCTGTCGCCTCGGCGCGCTCGGCGTACCTTCCGGCCCAATAGACGCCCTCCGCGGCTCGTGACAGCAACATGTCGCTCCCTTTCAGACTCTGGCTCGATCCGGGTCCGCGACCACAGTGGAGTCNNTTACTGCCGCCACCTTGGGAACTGTTGACTACCAGAGACCCTTCCCGAAGGGCCACACGGGTCAAGCCGCCCTCCGTGACGTACGGCTTCTCGCCTGACAGGACGAACGAGCGCAGGTCGAGGTGGCGCGCCACGACCTCACGTCCGCACAACGTGGGAGCGGTCGACAGGCTCAAGATGGGCTGACCGATGTACGTCCGTGGGTCGGCGAGGACGCGGCGGCGCATCTCGTCCTTCTCGAGCGCGGTGGCTTCGCTGCCGACGAAAATGCCGTACCCCCCCGACTCGTTGGCCGGCTTGACGACCAAATCGTCCAAGTTGGCCAACACGTGACTGCGCTGGGAGTCGTCCGCGCAGATGTAAGTGGGCACATTGGGGATGATCGCATCTTCTCCGAGGTAGTAGTTGATGATCTGCGGCACGTAGGCGTAGATGGCCTTGTCGTCGGCAACCCCGGCGCCCGGCGCGTTGACGATGGCGACGTTGCCAGCTCGCCACGCCCGCATCAGACCGGGAACCCCCAGCATGGAGTCGGGCCGGAACACTTCAGGATCGAGAAAGAGGTCGTCGACCCTTCTGTAGACGACGTCCACCCTTACCCGTCCGGCGATCGTGCTCATGTACAAGCAGTCATCGGAGTCGACGAGCAGGTCGTGGCCCTCGACGAGATAGGCGCCCATCTGTTGTGCGAGGTAGGCGTGCTCGAAGTAGGCAGAGTTGAACATTCCCGGAGTCAGGACCACGATCATCGGTGGGTCCCCACGTCGCGGCGACAGGGATCCGAGCAGTTCCCGGAGTTTCGTTGGGTAGCCATCGACGGGGCGGATATCAAGGTCGCGGAAAAGATCGGCGAACACCCGCTTGGTGACCTGACGGTTCTCGAGCATGTAAGAGACACCCGAGGGGACTCGGAGATTGTCCTCCAGCACGTACATGGTGCCGTCGGCGTCGCGGACGAGATCGCTGCCGCATATGTGGGCCCACAAGCCGAGGTGCGGTTGCGCTCCCACGCACTGCTCGCGGAAGTTAGCCGAGGCGTAGATGAGCTCAGCCGGGACCACCCCGTCCTGAAGTATTTTCGCTGCCCCATACAGGTCGTCGATGAAAAGGTTGATGGCTGTCAGGCGTTGGACGAGTCCGGTGGTGATGACCGCCCACTCCTGTGCCGAGATCACGCGCGGGATCACGTCGAAGGGCCAGGCCCGGTCGATGTCGCCAGCGTCCGCGTAGACGGTGAAGGTGACGCCCATGGTTCGGATGGCCAGCTCCGCGGCCTTCTGGCGCTCGAGCAGTTCTTGACCGAGCAAACGGAGGTAGCGCATGACCCCTCCGCACCCATCGCGAGGTCGGCCCGCGACCAGCATCTCGTCCCAGCACCCCGGGTTGCCGTAGTCCTCCCACATGATCGACCTCCGACGGCCGACGCCCGCGGCAGGACCCGTGCTCGTCCGACTCAAGGGTGACTCGGTGGCGTGTCGGGACTGTTTCGTGGTCATGAACATCGCATGGCCGGGTCCGGCCGACCCCGACGATCGACTCGGAGCCGCCTTGGCGCCTTCAGGCAAGTTCGACGATATGGGAGTGGTCGTCCGGTGGCAGCGAGGAGCCCACCGTGGCGGTCACCTGGATCGTTTCCAGGTTTGCGATGCCGCTCGTGATGTCAGCGAAGGCCGCGTCTGCCGCGTCCCGCCCGGTGACGACACGAACGAGCGACGAGCGGGGGGCCAGACCGGTGGCGTCGTGAACACACCAGCGACCGTCCTCGAACGCCTCGAAGACGGCGTGGAAATCCATGGGGTACAGGCCAGGCGCGTACACCGCCGCGAACCGGGCCGGTACCCCGGTAGCCCTGCATAGGGCGATACCGAGGTGAGCGAAGTCACGACAGGTTCCCATGCCGGTGAGCAGGGTGTCCTCAGCAGAGTCGTGCACCGAACTCGACCCGGGGACGTATCCGATTCGGCCTCGTATCCAGTCAGTGATCGCGGCGACCCGACTACCCGCGGGAGGACCCACGCCGAACTCGGCCACGGCGAAACCGGTGAGATGGTCGTTGGGACAGTACCGGCTGGGTCGCAGGTACATCAGCCGCTCATAGTTCATGGGCCGGCGGGAGTCGTCGTCGGCGATCCTCTTCTCGGAATCTCTCGGCGTGCCCGCCTGGATCTTGGCGCCGTAGGCGATCGTCAGACGACCGGGGGCCGAGCGCACTACGTGCAGCCTGGCCCCGTACGGATCGCGTATCTCCGGTACAGACGGTAACGGCTTACCGTCCGTCTCCACCTGAAAACGCTCGGCGACCACGTGACCGGCCGAACTCGAAGCCACGACCTGAACGACGATCTCGGCAGCCTCGGTGACGGCGAAGGCCAAATCACAGGAAACCACCCTCATCGTCTCATCCGCGTCGATCGTCGCATCCCAGGTGGCGAAGATGCTCATCCGACACGATCCCACAGATCGGTGGGGACCTGTAGCAGCTCTTACCGTGACCGCCTCTATTCTCTGGTTGACTGATGCCCGAGCCGGTGTAGCTGGGTTACGATTCCTGCGGTGGTGACGCGGCCGATGGTGTTCGCTGACGTCGTCGCCGCGGCCTGCCCAACTGTCAGGCTGGCCGTGCCATGAGGCTCAGCCCCCACGAGCAGGAGCGTCTGCTGATCCATGTCGCAGCCGGCCTGGCTCGAGAGCGACGTGGCCGGGGTCTTCGGCTGAACCATCCCGAGGCCGTGGCCGTGCTCACGTCCTACGTCCTCGAAGGAGCCCGCGACGGGCGAAGCGTCTCTGATCTAGCGTCGGCAGCACGACACGTCCTGCGTGGGCCTGATGTCATGGAAGGGGTAGCGGAGATGATCCCGGAGGTCCAGGTGGAAGCCACCTTTCCCGACGGGACCAAGCTGGTGACGGTGCACCAACCGATCACGTGAGCAGCGGCATGCCGGCCCCAGCGAACAGACACTCCCTGGTGCCTGGCGAGGTAATTTTGGCGGACACTCCGGTCGAGATCGGCGTCGCCCCGGCAGTCGTGATGACGGTCGTAAACCAGGGAGACCGGCCCATACAGGTCGGGTCGCACTTCCATTTCGCCGAAACGAACCGGGCCCTGGCCTTCGATCGGGCCGCGGCTCGAGGCATGCGACTGGCCGTGCCAGCGGGAACCTCCGTGCGCTTCGAACCGGGGATCGAACGCGAAGTCGAGCTCGTATACTTAGGCGGAGCGCGCCGGGTCCCCGGCTTGCGCGGCCTGGTCGCCGGGCCGCTTGACGGCGCCAGGCCGGCGAGTTCAGAGCCGGTGGCACCCGAGCCATGACATTTATGGCGCGCGACCGCTACGCGGCGCTTTACGGGCCGACCGTTGGCGACCGCATTCGCCTGGCCGACACCGACCTGTTCATCGAGGTCACCGCCGACTGGAGCGGGCCCGGCGACGAAGCCGTCTTCGGGGGCGGCAAGACGATCCGCGAATCGATGGCCCAGTCCGTTGCCACCCGGGTCCAAGGCACACCTGACCTGGTCATAACGGGCGCGGTCGTGCTCGACCACTGGGGCGTCATCAAGGCCGATGTCGGTGTGCGAGACGGACGAATCGTGGCGCTCGGCAAGGCCGGAAACCCCGACATCACCGAAGGAGTGCATCCGCAGCTGGTGATCGGGCCGTCAACAGAGATACTCGCCGGCAACGGCCTAATTCTGACGGCAGGCGGCATCGACTGCCACGTCCATTTCATCTGCCCGCAGATCGTCGATGAGGCTTTAGCCAGTGGGATCACCACCCTGATAGGGGGAGGCACCGGTCCAGCCGAAGGCACCCGGGCCACGACTGTGACGCCGGGAGCGTGGTACCTGGCGCGCATGCTGCAGGCCATGGACGGCTTCCCCGTCAACGTGGCTCTCCTTGGCAAAGGCAACACCGCGTCGGCGGAGGCGATTTGGGAACAGCTCCGTGCCGGCGCATCCGGCCTGAAATTGCATGAGGACTGGGGTTCCACTCCCGCGGCCATCGACACCTGCCTCGCCGTTGCCGACGAGGCCGGTGTGCAAGTGGCCCTCCACAGCGACACCATCAACGAGGCCGGCTTCGTCGAAGACACCATCTCCGCCATCGCCGGGCGCACGATCCACGCCTATCACACCGAGGGAGCCGGCGGAGGCCACGCCCCCGATATCGTAGTCGTGGCCGGCCACGAAAACGTCCTGCCGTCGTCGACCAACCCGACTATGCCGCATACGGTCAACACCCTCGACGAGCACCTCGACATGTTGATGGTCTGCCACCACCTGAACCCGCGCGTCCCCGAGGACCTGGCCTTCGCCGAAAGCCGAATCCGGGGGACCACGATGGCGGCCGAAGACGTGCTGCACGATATCGGGGCCATCTCCATGATCGGCTCAGACTCCCAGGCCATGGGCCGAGCCGGCGAGGTCATACTGCGAACATGGCAGACCGCGCACGTCATGAAAGCCCGGCGCGGGGCTTTACCCGGCGACGGCGCGGCCGACAACCGGCGCGCCACCAGGTACGTGGCCAAGTACACGATATGCCCGGCCGTCGCTCACGGCCTCGCCGCAGAGGTGGGATCGGTCGAAACCGGGAAGCTGGCCGACCTGGTGCTGTGGCATCCGGCTTTCTTCGGTGTGCGGCCGCACGTAGTCGTCAAGGGCGGAGTGATCGCCTGGGCGGCGATGGGCGACGCCAACGCGTCGATCCCGACCCCCCAGCCGGTCCTTCCGCGGCCGATGTTCGGCGCCTCCCCGCGCGTCGCCGGTCTGACCAGCTTGGCCTTCGTGGCGCCCGCGGCCGTGGAGGACGGTCTGCCTGAGCGTCTCGGGTTGAACCGACGTATCGTCGCCGTGGCCGATGTCCGCCATCTCACGAAACGCGACCTTCCAAACAACGACACCCTTCCTCACATAAGGGTCGATCCGGACTCGTTCACCGTCAGCATCGACGGCATCGAGGTAGAACCTGCTCCGGCCCGCGAGCTGCCGATGGCGCAGCGTTACTTCCTCTTCTGATGGCGGGTCCTGACTCACTGGCCCTTCTCTTGGCCGACGCTCGCTTCCCCGCCGGCGGTCACGCTCACTCCGGAGGCATCGAGCAGGCAATCGACTCCGGAGCGGTCGAAAGCATCCCAACCCTGCGGACGTTTCTCGAAGGTCGCCTGCGGACCGCGGGTGTGCTGGTCACGTACGCGTCAGCGTCGCTGTGCCACAAGGCCACGGCGACCGAAATCGATAACCTGCCCGCGTTGTGGGACGAGGCCAACGAGGAACTGTCAGCCAGGTTGCCGTCGCCCGCAAGCCGGGCGACATCGCGCCGCATCGGCGGTCAACTGTTGCGAAGTGGCCTGACGGTCTTTCCCGGTCCGATCCTCCGCTCCCTCAGTGCGACGCGCGGCAAAGAGGACCCGCACCACCCGGTAGTCCTCGGGGCCGTGGGCGCGTCCGCTTCTCTCACCCCACACGCCACAGCCGTGGTTGCTGCCTACAACTCGGTCGCCGGTCCCGCCGCGGCGGCGGTGCGGCTGCTCGGTCTCGACCCGCTAGCCGTCACGGGGATCATCGCCAGCCTGGGGCCCACGATCGACGACATCGCCAACTCGGCTTCCGCCGAGGGTGATGAGCCCTTGCGGCTGTTACCTTCATTCGCCTCGCCCGCACTGGACCTGTTGACCGAAATCCACTCAAGGCGAGAGGAGCGGCTCTTTGCCAGCTGAACCCGGAACAAGCCACGACCATGATCGCATCGATCCCAGCCAGGCAGGAGAACCGACGTCTGAGGTCGGCGGGCTCCAAACTCGGCCGCGACACTTGGGGATCGGCGGTCCAGTCGGCAGTGGCAAGACGGCGTTGGTTGCGGCCCTGTGCCGAGCCCTGGCGGGTCACGTCGAGTTGGCGGTCGTCACCAACGACATCTACACCACCGAAGACGCCGACTTCCTTCGCCGTTCCGGCGCGGTGGAGCCGGAGCGGATCGTGGCGGTGGAAACCGGGTGCTGCCCACACACCGCCATCCGCGACGACATCGTCGCCAATCTGGACGCAGTGGCTCTCCTGGCGGAGCGCTACCCCACTGCCGAACTGATAATGGTCGAGAGCGGCGGCGACAACCTCACCGCTACCTTCTCCCGAGGACTTGTTGACCGCCAGATATTCGTGCTGGATGTGGCCGGCGGCGACAAGGTCCCCCGCAAGGGCGGCCCCGGCGTGACGCGATCGGACCTGCTGGTGATCAACAAGATCGATCTGGCGCCGCTCGTGGGCGCAGACCTATCAGTCATGGAGCGCGACGCGCACGCCATGAGGAAGGGTTTGCCCGTAGCGTTCCTGTCACTGCGCACCGGCGAGGGGCTCGCAGCGGTCGTGCAGTGGGTACTGGCGTGGGTAGGAGGCCGCGAGGCCTCAGCCCCTCAGGCGGATGCCGCCGTCAACTGAGGTGGCGCCCAGGAGCCACGACGGTTATAGCGACGCTGGGAGCGCCGCCCTCAGCGTCAGCAACGCGATGGGAGATCGACTTGTCGTAGATCTCCTTCGATCCACCGGCGCGCTGGCGTTCCGCCCCACTCCATGGGGCGCCTGGCTGGTAGGCACAGCTGCCCACCCGCTCGGAGGGGATCGCCTGAAAATCGAAGTGACCGCCGGCGAAGGCTGCCAACTGGACGTGCGCTCGCTCAGCGCTACCGTTGCCCGGCGCGGACCGATACGTCCGCGTCAATCGGCCATGATCGTCAAAGCCCAGGTGTCCGACTACGCAACGTTGCGCTGGGCGACGGAGCCAGGAGTCGCCGCCAGCGGCGCCGATCATCGCAGCGAAACGGAACTATTGGTCTCCAACACGGCTCGCATCGCTTGGCGCGACGAATTCGTGCTCGGCAGATTCGGCGAGGATCCAGGGACGTGGCGAAGCCGCATGTCAGTCATCGTCGACCGCACCCCTGTCCTGATCTCCGAACTAGCCGCCGGCCCGGCCGCTGCTGGCTGGACGTCATCAGCGGTGCTGGCAGGTGCTCGGGCGGTTTGCTCGATGACCATCGTGGATCCCAATGCTCACGCGGCCACGGCAGTCGAGTTCGTCGAAGGAACGTCCGTGAGAGGGACCGCCCTACCGCTGACAGGCGCCGGTGTGCAGTTCAGCGCCTGGGGCGACCGGCTCGCCGAGTGCCGTCACCTTGTCGCAAAACTCATGGCTCAGGTCCCTGACCTGTCCTGGGCCACCGGAGGGCCGTATCAGTGGTAGCCGCCGACCAAGCAACAGGATCGTGGTTGGGATTGGTTGAATGCGGCGGCCACGACCAGCGAAGCGATGGCGTCTGGGTTGGCCGCCCCGTGGAGCTGGAGCACTGCTCGCCGACCGGCCAGCGGCTGGACATCGGGAGTGGACCGCATACCGGTATGGTCCTGTTGACGCTCCCCGCCCGACGCTTCTGAGGAGGAGTCGCGTCTTCGCCGTGTCTCCGATAGTTCCCACCCCTGGATTCAGGTCGAAGACGGTCTTTACGGCGTTGATCCGACATGGCCGTCTAATGCGAGCGGGCGACGTCGAAGTTGAACTCCCGGCTGTCGGGGGATGGGCCAAGAGCGGGCCGGACCAGACCAGCGCCGGTGACGATGGGCAGATCCAACGCGCCTAAGAGCCCAGGCCGGGCAGACCAAACAGCGGGGATCGCGTTGACCATCCGTGCCGATCCGGCCATCCGAGCGCCGAGATCATGGTCCGCCTCTTCGGCGAGTTCGAGCTCACACCGCACGGTCGGTGACCCATTGATCTCGACGCGGTAGACGCCGCGACCGGTCACGCCGGGGTATCCGAAGTCACGGGGCGGGATGGAAATGTGCGGCTGCGGCCAGCCTGGGGCGAGGTCGTCATGCATGCGGCTGACGTGGTCAATGACCAGCTTGGGTTTCCCGTTGACGTGGCCGGTTAGCGTCGAGCGCATGGCGCCAATGGTGCCGGCCTCAACTCGGCCGGTGGGCGTGTCAAAGGTTTTGTCGCTGGCCTGACGTTCGACTTCCTCGCTGAGGCGCTCGATTTCGACTTCCAGCCCAGCGGCCAGTTGATAAAGCACCGGACCCCATCCGAAACTGAACACTCCAGGCATGGCGGCGAAGGCCTCGAAATCTGGCGGCTGGCCGAAGCCGAGAATGTCGTACACCGCCGTCGTGTCGGGGTAGGTGCCGTAATTGAACATCTCGGTCACTCGGATCGAGTCGATGTTCCGGGAGAGCCCGGACAACGCCAGCGGAAGGATGTCGTTGGCGAAGCCAGGATCGATCCCGGTGTTGAAGAACGACACCCCACCTTCCTCGCAGGCCTGTCTGAGCGGATCGGTGAACGCAGCATCGACCGCGCTCGGAAAGACTAGGGGCACTACTGAGCAAGACACGACGTTCTTGCCGCTGCGCAGGATCGTGACCATGTCTTCGATCGCCTCTGCCGGTCTAAGGTTGGCCGCGGCCGCGTAGACGACCACCTCAGCGTCGCCTCGCAGGAGAACGTTGGGGTCTTGCGTGGCGATGACACCAACGTGGCCAATCCCGCACAGCTCGCCCGCGTCACGGCCCACCTTGGAATCGCTGTGAACAATGACACTGACGAGTTCGAGCCTCGGATGGTCGATCACCGCCCGTAATGCGATGAGCCCCATCGAGCCCGGTCCCCACACTCCTACCTTGATCATGTTCTCTCCCTTCTGCGAATGGCGGTCCTCGGCGTCGGCCGCTCAACGGGCACAACGACCGGCGCCAGGTATCGCTGCAGGAGCCGCCGTTCCTCGGCCTCACTGTCGCCGGGATCATTTAGCAGCGACAGCACGATGCGCACTACCCATCGGGCTCGGTCGCGGATGTCGTCGTCAGTCGGGTCGCCGAGAAAAGCGGCCGTTATGGCCAGGATCACCTGCGACGTGGCCGCGATGTCGGTAGCTGTGCTGCGCTGGTCGCCCCTGAACCAAGCGGCTAGGACCGGATCGCTCCGAACCCGAGAGAGGGCCTCAACCATGGCGTCGACGAGGCGGGCGGTAGGGTCGGCCGCCGCCTCTGCGTCGGCGGCGATACGGGCACCGATCCGGCGTGCCTCGCGATGGACGAAAGCCATGCGGAGAGCATCTCGGTCTTGAAAGTAGCGGTAGATGGTAGGACGGGAGCAACCGGCAGCCGCCGCGATGTCTCCCATCGTGGCCCCGGCCACGCCCCGCTCGGCGAAGCACTGCCCGGCGACATCGAGGATGCGTTCAGCCGCCACGGCCGTGTGGTCACCCACCAGCCAGTCGATGGACATTAGGCAGCCGCGCCGTCGGCGCTGAAGTTCAACACGGTGCGATCCGCCAACCCTGACATATGAGAGAGAATGTAACGTGTCCTCATATATGGATACAAGTGTCACCGGCGCACTTGCGGTCGCCGGGCTCGAGCGGTCCGTGCGGGGCGGCTCCGCTTGCACCGGGCGCGTCCAGGGTGCGCTACGCCGCGAAACCTTTGGGCGGTCGATCGCCCAACTACGGGGGGTCCGACGACGGACGGCGCCGGGCCGGGACGTTCTTCTAGAACTCTCAAGCAGTGCACAGGCCGGCTTCAGGTGGGGTTGCCAGACTCACGTCGTGCTCAATATCTACCGACAGGTGACACCCGAGGGCTATGTAGTCTGCCGGCCGGTCGGGGAACTGGACGCGTTCACGATTAGCCGTTTCCGCCAGGCCTTAGCCGACCTGGCCTCCTCTGGCTGCTTGGTGATCGACTTGTCGGGAGTTCCGTTTGTGGATTCGGCCGGCTTGGGTGCCCTCATCGGTGGGATCCGCCACACCCGGGAATTGGGCGGTCAGGTGGCCGTGGCCTGCAGTAGACCGACCCTCGTCCGGCTTCTTTGCAGCACGGGATTTGATCGCGTCGTAGACATCTCCGACACCGTGGCGGCGGCGGCTGCCGCATTACGAGCCGCCGAACTGAACATCCAAGTCGCGGTCGAGGCTTAGATCCCAGACAGAGCTGCACCACCGACCGCTTATCACTGGCTCCGGGCTCAGATTCTGGACGTCAGCAACCAGTTGGCCCGAGGGACGGTGACCCACTAGTCGCAACTCGTGGTCGGTCAGTCTGAGCCCAGGCCCGGAGTCCCGGACTCGTAGCTGGCGCTTTACCCGGGAGGCAGACTCCGAATCATGATCGCGTCGAACTCTGCCTCCTTGGCCCCTTCGTCGAAGACACCGCTCTCCACGTCGTCGGCCCGTTTCAGATCGTCCGGGTTGGGTGGCTCGGCAGGTTTGATATCGACGAGCACGCCCGTGTAAGTCGATTCTGGGGGCGGGTCCTGGGCCTCCACCTCTCCATCACGAACAAGGGCGGTCGGCCTCCCGGCCGAGAACCACCGATCCGCGTGTGCACCAAAAGGGTCCCGGTACCATCCCTCTGCTTCCATGCTCCCGAAGGCTAGGGCAGCGTCGGCGCCGAAACGACTCGGTGCTCGTGGTGACCAACTCCAGACGTAGCTCGGTGCACCGAGCGCCCTGTTCTGCGGCGTAACCCAGCTTCTACGGGGAAGTTTTAGATGGGGGTTAATTAGAACTGTGTAACGTGCCCACGATCAGAAGCCAGGAGCCAGAAACCAGAAAGTAGAAATTGACGATTAGAGCTATTGCAGCAATATATATTCCTGCTCTAGAACCAAGATATAGCATTGAGGAGCCGACGATTTGACCTAAATAACAGGCGCTTCCACCCGCAATACGAACCAGGCCAAGAGCATAGCGGCTACCGGCTGACCCCAGACCCTGAATGTAACCATTGGTGTTTATTGCTGCGGCCAATAACGACACAGCCAGCCATTCGATCCCTAACGTTCGGCGTGTCTGGTGCCCCATTAGTGCCAAGGCGCTGACAATAAACACGGAGGTAAAGCCAGACAACATGTTTATGGCTCTATATCTGTGCGTGGCATCCTTAGCTGCGTCTTTTAGGTTGATAGACAAAGCCACAAAAACAAGCCCTGTTAGTGCGGCAGAGCCGGTGCCTACGAGGACGAAGAAGTTGTTCCATTCCTCCGGGTTATAAACTTCTGAACCGACCATAAGACGATGCTAACGGAAAAGAATTTGGCGGCGAAGTGCGTAGTGCCCAAATGTCAACTACTATTGGTGGGGCTACCCTTCGACAAGGCTCTCTCACCCACGTTGGCTCAGGCGCAGCGGTCGCGGTGCGACTCCTAGTCCTGACAGCACCGGAGTTTACGACCCGTGGCTAGCGGACGACGCCCCCTGCGGCGAGCAAACTCGTGAAGGCCGCGTCGATGTTGCGGGCCAGGCCTGCCGGGTCTGCTACCGCGATCGGATCGACAAGTAGGCCCATGTTCATCCGCCCGTTCTGGCTGATGGTGGTCAGGTTGGCGGCAGTACCGGCGACGGGGCCAAGCGGGATGCCAGCCACGACCGCAGAGCCGGCGATGTAGGTCTGCATGGGGGCGCCCCGGATGTTGGATGTGGCCAGGTCGACCTTGGCCGCCTGCTGGCGGGCTACCCGGGTGCTGACCGAGGTGGGCAGTAGGTTGACGACGCCGGCGATGGCGCTCAGCGCCCCGCGTCCCTTCACGCTGGCTCGGCGTTCGGCCACTAGCGTCTGAATTTGGTGGAAGCGGTCTTCCACGGTCAGGTCAGCGTCGCCGCATGGTATCTGCACGGGTACCGGGGTGAACGAGTTCCCGCCCATGGCCTTATCGGAGCGGGTGCTGACCACGAAGGTCATGTTGATGGCCCGTATCGGAACGCCGCGCTCGGCGTGGTAGGCGACAGCCCCCAGAGCCGCACCGGTGACAAACAAGTCGTTGACCGACCCGTTCATGCTCTTGGCCGCGGCCTTAGCGTTTTCGAGGGAGAGTTCGAGCACTTCGAGATGGCGCCGGCGAGAACGTTTGGTCCAAAGGGGGGCACCGGCGTCTATCTTCCGGCCCCCTCCCGCGGTGTCGAGGGCGGAGCGGATCTGCTCGGACGCTCCGCCTACGGCCGGGACCAGGCGGGTCGGGTGCGCGGCTAGTTCGGTGATGCCACCGGCGGAGCGAAGGAGGATCCCGGCCTGGCGGCGCAGGTTGTGGGTCACGGTGCGGGTGGCGGTGTCGAGGATCGAGTCGCTGGTGTCGGCTCCCGCCTCTAGAAGCTCGCCTTGCTCGGCGGCTAATGCGTCGGCGATGACCCGCTCGAGGTCTACTGCAGGCGGAGGGGCGCAGTCGCGTTCGAGGTCGGTGTACACCTCCGCCATGCGCAGGGCCCCGACGCCGTCAGCGACGCTGTGGTGCTGCTTGACGAATAGGGCACCTTGGCCATCGGGCAGTCCCTCTATGCAATAGAAGAGCCACAGCGGCCTTGTCCGATCGTAGGGTTCCTCGTAAAGCCGGGTGACCAGATCGAGCAGCTGGCGCATGGAACCAGGCTGCGGCAGGCATAGCCGCCGTAGGTGGTAGTCCAGATCGAAATCGGCGTCGGTGGCCCACACCGGCGGGGACAAGCGGCCTAGACCGGGCACCACCCGTTCTCGCAAGCGGGGTAGCCGCGTGAGCCCATAGCGGATCTTGGCCAGCATCAGGTCGAAGTCGGGGGGTTGGTCGAGGATTGTGAGCAGGGCACCGCTCGGGTTCAGCCACGGGTCCTTCTCGATGTTCCACATCAGCGACTCTTGATCGGACATACGCCGCTCAAAGGCCAGCTCCCGCCCTCGGTGCATGGTCTCCGATTCGCTCTGGGGCATATCCCTTGGCAGCTTACGACGGGACAGGAGCGAAGCGCCCGCTGTAAACCTGTCCGCACAGGCCGGAGATGTCGGCCATGACCTGGTCGGTGAGCTCCCGAAGTCCCCGACCGAGGACTGCTGGCCCCCGCGGGGTTGGCCAAAGCGGATGACGATCTGTTTACCCAGGCCAGGGATCCGCTGTTGGGGAGTCTGCACCTGCTCCGTGCCGACTAGCCCCACTGGCACGATCGGCGCCCCCGTCGCGAAGTGCCGTTTTCCCCTGAGCTTGACGAAACTTAGATAACGGGTTCAATATAACTGGGTGGTCACCCAGATGGAGCGCCGGGCCGAGACTCGCCGGGCGCTTCTCGACGCCGCCGCCGAGTTGTTCGCCACCCGAGGTATCGACGGGGCATCGGTCGACGCCATCGCCGAGGCGGCCGGCCGCACGTCGGGTGCCGTGTACGACCACTTCGGCGGCAAGGAGGGCCTGCTGTTCTGCCTGCTCGAAGGCTGGGTAGACGACGTCACCGAAGCGGTGGCGGCCCAGGTGGCCGCGGCCGAAGGGCTGGACGAGCAGATGGCAGCCCTGTGGCGTAACGTCACTCGGCCGGTCACCGGCGACGGCCGCTGGATCGCCCTCGAGCACGAGCTGTGGCGCTACGCCTCCCGCCGCGACGAGGCCAGAGAGCGGCTGGCGCTGCGCTACCAGCGGGCGTGGGCCGGCATGGACTCCGAATGGGCCTCTCCGGATGGCACCGTCGGGCCTGCGCTCATGGGGTTGCTCCTCGGCCTCGACATGATGCGCCGCATCGACCCGTCAGCCATCTCCGACTGTATGGCCGTTGAAGCCCTGCGGGGCGTGGTCCTCGGCTTACGCCGGGAGACGACTGCAGCAGGCGAAACGAAACAAGAGAGAAGGTAACCCTGTGACCACTACCGAGAGCGAAAGCCTCCGGGGGATCGACCTCCTGGCGGACACCTGGGGCGAGGGGGTCCCCCACGACCAGTTCGACATCCTGCGCCGGGAGGCCCCGGTCTTCTGGCACAAGGAGACCGATGGCGGCCCCGGTTTCTGGGCCATCACCAAGCATGCCGATGTGAAGGCGGCCAGCCACGACTGGCGCACCTTCTCCTCCGAACTGGGTGCCACGTTCATCCCGACCGCCGACGAGGAGATGCTGGCACAGCTGCAGCTCACGATCCTCAACATGGACCCGCCCAAGCACGAGCGCTACCGCCGGCTGGTGTCACGCGGCTTCACCCCCCGCATGATCCGCATCCTCGTGGAGGACATCGAGCGGCGGGCCGCCCGAGTCATCGACGACGTGTCTGAGCGGGGCGAAGTCGAGTTCGTCGAGGAGATCGCCGCCCAGGTCCCGGTCCAGATGATTTGCGAGATGATCGGCCTAGAGAAGCACCAGTGGCAGCGGATGTTCGAGCTCTCCAACCAGCTGGTGGGCGGCCGCAACGACCCCGAGTACCAGTCGGCTGAGGGGCCGGACGCGGCGGCCATGGAGGTCTACATGCTGTGCGACGCGGTCGCCGCTGACCGCCGGGCCAACCCCCGCGACGACATCATGACCGCCCTGGTCAACGCCGAGGTCGACGAAGAGCGCCTGACCGACGCCGAGCTCAACCTCTTCTTCATCACCCTCATCGTCGCCGGCAACGAGACCACCCGGAACCTGATTAACCACTCGATGCTGGCCTTGCTCGACCACCCCGACCAGGCCCGGCGGCTCCGGGAGGACCCTGACCTGTGGGACACGGCTGTCGAGGAAATGTTGCGGTGGGGTAGCTCGATCCACAATTTCCGTCGCACCGCCACCCACGACACCGAGCTACAGGGCGTGGCGATCAAGGAGGGGGACAAGGTCGTTCTCTACTACGCCTCGGCCAACCGAGACGAGGACGTCTTCAACGACCCGCACAGCTTCGACATCACCCGCAGGCCCAACGACCACCTCACTTTTGGTGGTGGGGGCGTCCATTTCTGTCTGGGCGCCAGCCTGGCCCGGGCCGAGATCAAGGCCACCATGCGCCAGATCGTCAACCGGCTCCCCGACATGGAGCTGACCGGCAAGCCGGTACGCCTCAAGTCCGACTTCGTCAACGGCATCAAGAAGATGCCTGTCCGCTTCACGCCGATCGCCCTCGCCGGCGCCTGATGCACACCCCGATCTTCGCCTTCACCCACCACGGTTACCCTGATGTTCGATAGGTCAGGATCGATACCTCGAATCGGTCAGAATTTGAATTTCTGACCGATGAATGAATTCGCGGCACCGGCAACGCGCAACCATATGAAACCGCTGAGGTGCGCTCTACAGGGCAGACGCAGAGTGCAGACGTAGAGCGACAGAGGACTTGACCATGTCAGAGGAAAGCAAGCCGGTTGAAGTAACCCGCAGAATCGCAGCACCGGCGGCTCCTATCTTTGAAATTCTGGCGAATCCGCAACGTCACATGGATTTCGACGGGTCCGACATGCTCCG
>PMHU01000270.1:0-1831 GCA_003156795.1 Acidimicrobiaceae bacterium | reverse complement strand
TGGGAACCGGCTCCCGGAGACCCTTCTCGGACTGAGGGTGATGATCCATCCAAAGTCGGCATCCCTGCGGGCTATCGCTGGGGCTACATCCTCACTCCGGACGGTGACGATGCCACCGTCGTCACGGAGGTGTTTGACTGTGGCACCGTGACGGAGGAGATCCGCCAATCCCTGTTGCGCGATGGCGGGGCGTGGATCAACGGGAACAATTCGGTGCTTGAGTCCATGACGGCCAGCCTGGAGAGGCTCGAGAAGATCATTACTCAGTAGGACTGCTGCCGGAGCGTGTTGATGAATCGGCCTTCAGAGCGTTCGAGCGGGCAGACGCCCTGTCCCATATCGCCAGCTCCGGGCCGTTATCTGTGCGTTCTGGTCTGGGACCGAAAGAGCGGCTGGACGGGCGGAGTGCCAACTCAAGAACTCATCGATCAGCGAGGCCGGGTAGGGCTGCCTCGCTGGGCTGAGGCTAGAACCTGAAGCGAGTCAACCCGCCCGGCTCGGTGCCCAGTACCACGGTCACCGAATGCGGTTTGATGCGATAGACGTTCCACGGCGGCGGCCCCTGCGACGGCGCGTTGAACGGGGCGGTGATACCGACCCCGGTTTCATCCAGTTCGGCTGGCCACCCCTGGTCCGCCCAGGCCTTGGCAAGGCGCGTCAGTATGGCCGGGTCGGTCTCCCGCGCGGCCTCACCCTCGGCGACGACGTCTGCGTCGCGGATCGACACCGCGATCGAGCAGCGCGGGTCGCGGGCGACGTTGCGGCCCTTNNCGAGCGTTGTGGGCGTCTGGAGCCGGCGGCGATCCGGCATCGAGCTTCTCGACGACGTTCGCCCAGTTCACTGGGAGAAGCCCGTCCGTCGCCCCCAAGTTGATGATGTCCATTACGTCTCCCTTCTTCTAGTCCGGCGGCACTGTTCAGAGTCGTGTTGTCCATCAGACGTTTACCGGTCGGCAGAGTCATCCTCCAACCTTGAGGGCCTGCGGACGTCTCCTAGTACAGCCGTCTGCCGCAACCAGAGGGCCTCCCGTTCGGCGGTGGGGCAGCGCGGTTCCCCTCGTATCATCGGAGTCGACGAGCGCCGGAAGATGGTGAAGCTTCGGCCAGCGAATCGATGCAAGACGAGAGGGCGCTCGCAAGTCTCGATCTCGACGGGTTGGAGAGCTCGCGGAGCATCTGCTCCTCCACAGCGTTGACTGAATTGTTAGCAGACTTCAGAGTGCGCCGACCCGCCTCAGTCAGTTCAGCTTGGAGGACGCGCTGGTGATGCGGATGAGGACGCCTCACCACGAACTGGAGTCTCTCCAATTCTTGCAGCACGGCGTGCATGCTCTGTGGCGTCACGAACGCCCGACGTGCGAGGTCAGCATTCGAGAGCCCGGGCTCCTCATCCAAACCGGTGAGGACGGCAAACTGCGACACCGTGAGATCGTGAGACCCCAGAGCATCGGCCATGGCGTCGTGCAGGACCATCTGCGCCCTCTTTATCAAGTAGCCCACCCTGGCCATCGTCACCTGGTGCACGCTCACCTCACTATCAGTTTACCTGATATAATCTCAGGATACCTGATATAGGATACCTGATCCCGCTCACAGAAATGGACACCCCTTGACCGCACTCGGCCCTGACTTCATCGCTCTCCAGGTTCGCGATCTGGAGGCTTCCGCAGCCTTCTACACCGAGCACCTTGGCCTCGCCCGTGCTCAGGTGAGTCCTGACCACGCGGTGGTATTCGCCACGGAGCCCATCGCGTTCGCCGTGCGGGAGCCACTCGTCGATCTTGAGGCTGTCGAGCACCTCGGGTGGGGTGTGGCCATCTGGCTGAAGGCG
>PMHU01000016.1 GCA_003156795.1 Acidimicrobiaceae bacterium | reverse complement strand
CGTGTGCGCCAGCCGCGTGAGGTGGGCGATACCCGCTATTCAGCGCCGGAGCCTGCCGTGGCGGTAAAGGCTGGCCCCACGTTCGCCGAGCGTGCTGTGGTGTTGTTGCGCTATTTGGACGTGGCGNNGCGTTCGGGCGGATCTGGCTGCTGGCGGGCGTGATAATCATCGCGGGCGTCGCCGGCGGACGCAGGGACGGACTGACCGCGGCACTGGTGATCTTCGGGGCCTACTCGGTGGCCTTCGTGATCAGGGTGATCTCGGGACCACCGCGGCGAAGGGTGGTCCAATGAGCTCCCCCGTCACTATTACCCCCTCGGCCACTACGAGTCTCCCAGCGACCGCGAGCCCGCCGGCCAGCACGAAGCCTCCCAAGCAGCCCATGAGTCGCCGCCGGAAGATCATCTGGGGCATCGCGGCCGTGTACGTCGTGGGCTTGGTCGTGTTCGGGCTCGTCTTCGGTCCCCACGAGCACCAGAACAACACGTTCAACATCGTCTCCCCCTACCACGTCACGACGTGGGTGCACCTGGTCGGCCCGATCAACTTCAACAAGGGCGTGCTCTACCTATTGATGACCACGGTGCTCACGATTGGCGTACTCGTGTGGGTCGCCCGGCGCATGCAGATGCGGCCGAACCGGGTGCAGACCGCGGTCGAATGGCTCTACGACGTGTCGTCGCAACTGTCGCACGACAACATGAACGAGGAGATGGCCAGGAAGTGGTTTCCTCTCGTTTTCACGTTGTTCGTGTTCGTCCTCATCACCAACCTCCTTGGGTACATCCCGCTGCCCATCAACACCGCGGACAAGATCAATGTGGCCGGAGTGCATTTCCCGTCATTCCAGATCTATGCCGCGGACACCAACGTGGCGCTTCCGCTGGTACTGGCGCTGGGTGTATTCATCGCATACAACGTCGAGGGCATCCGTCACCACGGGTTCTCGGGGTACCTCAAGAGCCTGGTTCCGTCGGGCGTGGCCGGGGCCATGCTCCTCTTCCTTTTTCCCCTGGAGATCCTCTCCCACTTCCTGCGGCTGCTGTCGCTGGCGATCCGGCTGTGGGCCAACCTGCTGGCCGGGCACCTGCTGATCGACTTCATGGCGGGTGACATGGCCGTGCTGCTGGGCCTGCCGGCCTTGGGCTGGTTCACCCTGCCCCTGGGCGTCGCGATCTACCTGTTCGAGTGCGTATTGATCGCCGGTCTACAAGCGTTCATTTTTGCTATCCTCACGTCCATCTACCTAGGTGGCGCTGTCGAAAGTCATTAGAAAAAGGAGCAGCATGTTTCATCTCTTCAGTGTTGTCTTGATTCCTTTCTTTTTGCACCCAGTGGCCGCGGCTGCGGCGCAGTCATATACCCTGATAGGCCAGCAGGCCGGTAAGTCGATCGCGCTCGGCATCGGAGCCGGCGGCGGCGCCGCCGGAGCCGGCGCGGGCATCGGCATGCTGTTCGGAAAGGTGATCGAGGCGACGACCCGCCAACCCGAGATGCGCAGCGAGATCACGCAGATCCAGTGGTTGGGATTCGCCCTCACCGAGGCGACCTTTTTCTACGGCCTCGTCGGTGGCTTCATCGCCTTCTTCCTGTAAACCCTACAGAATCGATTCTCTGACATGACCGACGTGGTAGTCGCATCCAGTTCATGGTTGATCACGCCCGACGTCGGGCTGACGATCTGGACGCTCGTCGTGTTCGCCATCTCGCTATTCATCCTCACAAAGGCCGTCTTCCCTCGTATCGGGGCGGCACTCGATCAGCGCCGGCAGGCGATTGACGACTCGATCGACGCGGCCGAGCGCACCCGCGTCGAGGCGGACCAGCTACTCGTGGAGTATCGCGAGCGGCTTCGCGAGGCGCGCCAGGAGGCCGAAGAGATCGTCGAGCGGGCCCGTCAATCGGCCGCCGTGAACGAGCGCGAAGCGCGCAGTGAAGCCCAGGCCCGGCGCGAGCAGATGATGGAGCAGACGCGCCGGGATATCGAGGCCGAGACTCGGCGGGCGCTCGACGAGATCCTGCGGGATGTCGTCGACCTCACCGTGCAGGCCACCGAGCTGATGACGCGCAAGGTCCTCACCGGGGAGGATCAACGGAGGCTGGTCGAAGACGCGATGTCCGAGCTTGACTTCACGGTTCTGAGCAGCGGACTGAGCCGGCAACCGTGAGTCGCCAGAGGCCCAGTTAGTGGAACAGGTCGGCGAGGTCTACGCCCGGGCGCTCTTCGAGGTCGCCTCCGAGCGCGGTCGGCTGGACGTGGTTCGGGAGCAACTCGCCCAATTCGTCGACGTGCTGTCCACCAACCACAGCCTCCAAACCTTCTTCTTCTCGCCGTATCTCTCGACCGAGGAGAAAAAGGATGGCTTGGGGCGGATGATCGACGGCGCCGACGAGACGTTTATGAGCTTCCTCGAGACTCTGGTCGAGCGCCACCGGATGCCGGAGGTCTTCCACATCCGGGCCCGCTACGAGGAACTGTGGGATGCGGAGATGAAGCTGTTGCCGGTCGAGGTAACGAGCGCGGTGCAGCTCGACGAAGCCGTCGTGCGGGACATCGGTGAGCGCATCGGCACACAGACCGGAAACAAGATCGAACTCACCAGCGTCGTCGATCCCGACATCATCGGTGGAATTGTCCTCCGCGTGGGCGACTTCATCCTCGATGCATCCATTAGGAACAGGCTGACCCAACTTCGCAAGCAAGTCGGACGGGCGCGGCCACCCTCGCC
>PMHU01000132.1 GCA_003156795.1 Acidimicrobiaceae bacterium | reverse complement strand
GCCGAATTCGTGGTCGCCCGTCGTGCGGTCGACCTTCGTGTCGAGGGCGACGAGCGGGTTCTGACAGTCATCGGCGGTGACATTGTCCGCTGCTCCTCCATCATTCTCGCCGGTGGGGTCAGCTATCGGCGCCTCGGGGTCCCCTCCGTCGACGGGCTGATCGGCCACGGTGTCTTCTACGGTGCCGCGGCCTCCGAGGCGCAAACGATGGGGGGCCTACGCGTCTTCGTCCTCGGCGGCGGGAACTCGGCCGGCCAGGCCGCCGCCCAGCTGGCTGACGCAGGAGCTGAGGTCACGGTCCTCATCCGGAGCGATTCTCTCGCCAAGAGCATGTCGGACTACCTGGTCCAGCAGCTCGAAGGGACCCCAAATGTCACTGTGCGACCTCGGTCGCAGGTGACCGGTGCCCTCGGCCAACACCACCTCGCCGGGCTTGTCCTCACTGATGTCGCTAACGGATCCTCTACGACTGCCGATGCCGACGCCTTGTTCGTGTTCATCGGGGCTCGACCCCACACTGAGTGGCTCCACCGTGTGGTCGAGCTAGATACCAACGGCTTCATCGTCACCGGACGGGAAGGGGCGAGCTGGCTCGAGACGAGCATCCCCGGCGTGTATGCAGCGGGGGACATCCGAGCCGGATCGATCAAACGCGTCGCCGCCGCTGTGGGCGAAGGTTCCACGGCCGCGATGCTCGCGCTCGCACGCTTGACAGCAACCTGAGCCGCCCCGACGACCCTCGCGCTGGGAGCTGCGCCAGATCGCTCTGCCCCGTAGGGATCGGTCTTGACTTCCTATTACCGATAGGGTAAACTCCTATCGTTAATAGGGGTGCGGTGTGTAGGGAGGAAGAAGAGATGCTGATACTGCCGACCGATATCACCCACGCCTTGATCGAAGACCGGCCGCGGGACGGGTGCCGTGTGGTGGATCGTTACGGTCTAGGCGAAGTCCTGCCCTCGAGGCCTGGACTTCTGCAACGGCTCGCCTTCCGGGCCGCTGGTTGGGGCCGCCCGCCGGCGATGATGGCCGGTCGTCGGGTTGCCGCTACGTCGGCGTTGTGACGAGCTCGGTCGCGAAACGACGTGAGGCGAGGGTGGCGGGGATCGTGGCCTGCGCCTGGGGGCTGGCCCGCGAGCAGGGGATCGCCGGGGTTTCCCTGCACGGGCTGGCACGCGCCGTCGGAATCCGCCAGCCGTCGCTGTATGAGTACTTCGAGTCCAAGAGCGCCTTGTATGACGCCATGTTCGCCGACGGCAACCGGCAACTCATAGAGCGCCTGAACACGGTGAAGTTGTCCCGGGATCACCGGGCGGCTCTCAAGCAGATCCTGGTCGCGTTCACAGCGTTCGCGCTCGAGGACCCCGCCCGCTACGAACTGCTTTTCCAAAGGCACCTACCCGGCTTCATCCCATCACCCGAGTCGTATGCGTTGGCCGAGGACGTCCTGAATCGCATCGTGGTGCTCATGCGGGACGCGGGCGTTATCCACCAAGGCGACATCGACTGCATCGTGGCCATCACGGCCGGTCTCATCGATGCCCAGCTGAGCAACAACCCCGGCGGCAACCGCTGGGTGCGCCATCTCAACCGACTCATCGACCTGCTCGTCGACGACGCCATTACAAGGAGCAAGCAATGAAACCCGACCGCATCAACCGCCCCGAAGCCCGCCATCTGGCCGACGAAGAGTTCAGACGCTTCGCCGAGCTGACCGCCTCACTATCCTCCGAGGACTGGGCGAAGCCGACAGATTGCACGGCCTGGGATGTCCGCAAGATGGCCCTCCACGTGCTCGGATCGGCCGATGCTCAGGCCTCGGTACGCGAGTTCGCCCACCAGTTGCGCATAGGCGTCCCGCTCAACAAGCAAATCGACTCCCACCACTGGGTCGACGGCATGAACGAACTGCAGATACGCGAACGAGATCATCTATCCAACACCGAACTGGTCAACCAGCTCGGTGCCGTCGGTCCCAAAGCGGTGAAGGGTCGATGGGGCACCCCACCCCCTATCCGTCACCTGCCGATTCCCTTCGGGGCCCCGCTTGGCTGGAAACCGCTCAAATACCTCCTGGACGTTGGCTTCACCCGTGACATTTGGTGCCACCGCATCGACATCTGCTGCGCAACCGGGCGACCGATAGACCTAACCGCCGATCATGACGGCCGGCTCGTTGCCGACATCGTCGCCGAATGGGCCGACCTGCACGGCCAGCCCTTCGATCTCATGCTCGAAGGCCCAGCCGGAGGAAAGTTCGCCCAAGGCGTCAAGGGCGAACGAGTAGAGGTCGACGCCATCGACTTCATCCGCACCCTCGCCGGTCGCCTCCCCGGCGCCGGCATCCTCAGCCATCCCCTCCCCCTCTAAAAGGCCACTACCATGAAGATCCGCATCTGGAGCGGCTCGGGTCGTGGGCTTGACGGTACGGGTCTATTCGGGGGCGAACGGTTGAGGTGGTGCGATGGGTCCCAGGCCTCCGTTTCCGCGGGCGCGCATTCGCATCATTCGGTTTCCAACCTGGGCTATATGGGCACCCGCCGGAGGTGGAAACTGCCCGGTTCCGTCGCCTGGCTGGTCTTCGGCGCTGCCGAGTAGGGATCGGGTCAACGCGGCGCGGTCATCGAGCAGTGAGACAGCTGCCAGTTCTCGGCGCGTGTCATCCGCCCGCCAGCTTCGACCCTTCGACTTGGCCACCGTCGACCAATACGTCGATGCCGCTGACAAACGACGCAGCGTCGGAAACGAGGAAAGCGGCCACCGCTGCCACCTCCTCCGGCCGGCCGAGGCGGCCGAGTGGGGTTTGCTCGAGCATGGCCGCCATCTCCGGTTGGTGCTGGAGTTCCAGGCGGCCCATCGGGGTGTCGATGAGACCGGGCGCGAGAGAAGTCACCCGGCCGCCGTGGCCGCCCCACCGGACGGCCGCCCGTGCCGCGGCGCGAATCACGCCGACCTTGGCGATCGCATAGGCGAAGCGGCTGTCGTCGGCGCTGGCTTCGATGGCGCGCTCGAGGAAGTCGAGGGCGAGCGGATCGAGGAGCAGAGACTCGATCTCGGGCGTCACGAACGGCGCCAAGGTGTAGGCCGCGGACGACGAGAAGCACACGGCCGCGGATCCTTCGACGACCAGATCTTCGAACGCATCGAGGATGTGCTGCGTTCCGAGCAGGTCGACTTCGAAGACGCGGCGAGCGTCGCCCATGGTCGGCGAGATGCCTGCGGCGTGGATGAGGGCGCGGAATGTGCCGATGTTGCGGACGCGGTCGGTGACCGCGCTTACGGCGTCGCGATCGGCAACATCGCAGGCCAGGCTGACGGTGCCGTCGATCGCCGGTTGGCGGAGATCGACGGCGACGACGATGTCGGCGATAGACCTGACCTGCTCGACGCAGGTGCGGCCCATACCGCTGCTTGCGCCGGTGATGACGGCTACGTTCACCGTGGTTCCTTTCATGGTCAGACGCCGACTGGTTGCGGCGCGATGAGCGTCTGTGGCGGCATGAGATCCGACTAAAGGGTTGCTGTGATCTCGAAACGGTCCGCTGGGTGCACGTGGATTCCTTCACTGACCAGTCGGCCTTTGTTGTCGCGATGGCGTCGAGTGATGACCAGCGCCGGTGCGCTGGAACGCAAGTGGCCAGCAGACAGGCGTCACTTCGCTCACGCTGGCCATCTCTGCGAAGTCACTGAACTTGATCGTCCGCTCGTCGAGGCAGCTGGCGCCGACATTCTCACAATTGGTTGGACGGGCTCGGCGGCCGCAATACGTGAGCATCGAGAACTCGCCGCCTCGCAAGGGATCACCGAAGTGGCCTACGCGCCCATGGGCCCGGACATCCCGAGCGAGCTCGACGACTTCGCCGCGGCATTTCTGGGCGAATGACCTCAGGCGCACTCGGCCGGAATCAGCACTTTGCCTACTCTCGGCCGACCGTCGGGCAAGCCAGGTGTCGGACGAGAGCCCGCCCACATAGCAACCCCTGCTCCCGGTCATCGTGTGTTATCCGAAGGACGGCAGCGATTGATCAGCGCTGTCGAAGGCGGTCGATAAGCCGACGGTCTCTCTTGGTCGGCCGGCCCGCGGCTCGGTCCCGGACGATTCCCGGCGTTTCCGCATCCTTGGGTGGAGGAGGGCTGTGGTCGATGAGACACTCTGCCGCGATTGGGGCGCCCACCCTGGTGGTGATCACGCGGGCGACCTGAAGCACCCGGTCACGGCCATCAGCCCGAATGGTGATGACGTCGCCGACGCGCACGTGCGTAGACGCCTTGGCGACGGTCCGGCCCACTGCAACATGGCCGGAGCGGCAGGCCTCGCTAGCCGCGCCGCGGGTCTTAAACACGCGCACCGACCATAACCAGCGGTCCACTCGGGTGCTCTCCACGTCACCGATTGTCCCAGAGCGCGCGGACCTGCGGGGCGGAGGCCCTGGCGCGGGCTTGGTAGTGGTGCTCCCAAGCGTTCAGGGGAAGTGGCTCAGATAGCGACGGGCGAGGACGATGGCGGCGTCGTCGTCGCTGCCGACGTTGTGTACGACCCCCGAGGTCTGCACCGCAGGCCTCCCGGGCGTTGCTCCGGCCGCGCTCGCGCTGGCGGACGAGCCGAGCTGAGCCGCCCATCCACTAGGTCTGTTGCTTCCGGTGCTCGATCTCCTCCAGCGCCGGACCCCACCCGTGCAGGTCGTCTAACACGTCTTTCCCCCTGGTTGTTCAGCGGTCGACATAGTGACGTCTGTGGCGAAGCGTTCTAGAAGCACCGCGAGCTGCTCGAGGTCGCGTCGGGTCCATTTCCGCACTGCGGCGTCGATGTTCTTGTCGAGTGTCGCCCGGTACTTGGCGTGCGTTCGCCGGCCGGCGGCGGTGGCTTGCACGAGGTGGGCCCGTCGGTCGTCGCCGTCGGCGGCACGCGAGATCAGGCCGTGCTCTTCGAGCCGTTTGACCTCCCGGCTGACGAGGGGGGGCTCGACGTCGAGGGCCCGAGCCACGTCGGCGGATCGCAACGGCCCGTGGGCGCATACCTCGTTCAGTATCCGAGACTGGACGTGGGCGATGTCGAGACCGGCCTCCCGGGTCCAGCGGCGGTGCGCTCGTCTCGTCGTCGTGGACCGCATGATCCGCAACAGCGCCAGCTCTATTCGCTGCAACGTCGGATCTTGGTTTGTGGTCAGGGCTGGCCTTCCTCGCTTCGTTAACTTTGATAATAATATGTCCATGACCGTCAAGCTCGCTCTTCGTTTGAATATGTATCGAGCCGCCCAGCTGCAGGTGCCCGTCGAGACCGTCCGACACGCGGAGTCCCTCGGCTACCACTCGGTGTGGACCGCCGAGGCCTACGGCTCCGATGCCCTATCCCCGCTGGCCTACCTCGCCGCGTTGACTGACCGAATCAAACTCGGCACGGCGGTGGTGCAGATGGCCGCCCGGCCACCCGCCACCCTCGCCATGCAGGCCATGACCATCGATGCCCTCGCCGGCGGCAACCGGTTGATCGTTGGTATCGGGGTGTCCGGACCGCAGATCGTGGAGGGCTGGTATGGCCAGCCGTGGGGCAAGCCCCACCAACGCCTGCGGGACTACGTGACCATCCTGCGCAAAGTGCTCGAACGTAAGGAGCCGGTGGCCCACGACGGACCCGAGATCCAGCTCCCCTACACCGGGCCGGGCGCGCTCGGGCAGGGCAAGGCTCTGAAGTCGATCATGCACCCGGTGGCGCCGATCCCGATCTGGCTCGCCGCTGGTGGACCCAAGAACACGGCCCTGGCTGGCGAGATCTGTGATGGCTTCTTACCGATGGGAGTGGGCCGAGAGGGAGTTCCCCAGTCGCTTCGCTCAAAGGCGGACTTCGAAGTGTTCAGTGGCGCCACCGTCACGATCACCGACGACGTGAAGTCCGTCCTCGATGCCATGCGGCCACTGACCGCCATGTATGTGGGCGGCATGGGCAGCGAGAGCCACAACTACCACCGCGATGCCATGGCCCGGCGGGGCTTCCCCGAGGCGGCCGACCGCATCGGTGAGCTGTGGCGCGCCGGGCGGAAGGCAGACGCCGAGGCCGCCGTGCCCGATGAGTACCTCGAGCAGACCGCTCTGGTCGGACCGGTTAGCCGAATCCGGCGTCGGTGGGAGGCGGGCATCGCACCGCCGGGGGTCACGGGTATAATCGTCTCCGCCGACCAACCCGAGGCACTGAATCTCATGGCCGACCTGGCCGGCACCCGGGAGCAGGTGGGATGAGCGGCCTGATCCTGGTCGACACCCCGGCCGAGCACGTCCGGCGGGTCACGCTCAACCGGCCTGAGAAGCGAAACGCCATCTCCACGCCGCTGCGCGTCGCCCTGCTCGACACGCTGCGCGCCCATGACCACGACCCCGACGTGCGGGTCACGATCGTCCGGGGCGCCGGACCCTGCTTCTCCTCGGGCTACGACCTCGGGTCGAACCTGATGGAAGGCTCGCCGTTCTACTCGGCCCCCGGCGACGGCCAATGGGCTCGCCAGGCCAACGACACGTGGTTCAGCGTCTGGGACCTGGCCAAGCCGGTGATCGCTCAGATCCACGGCTACGCCATCGCCGGGGCCACTGAGCTGGCGTCTGCGTGCGACCTCGTCTACGTTGCCGACGAAGCCACGATCAGCTACCCGGTCGTGCGGGTGGCCAGCCCACCGGACTGGCAATACCACACGGTCCTGCTCGGCCTTCGCCGGGCCATGGAGCTCATGCTCACCGGTGACGCCATCACCGGCGAAGAGGCCGCACGCATCGGCTTCGCCAACCGCTCATTCCCGAGCGACAGTCTGCAGGACGAGGTCCTCGCCATCGCCGTGCGTATCGCCGGGGTGCCCAGCGATCTTCAGCAGATAAACAAACGGTCCGTCCACCGCGCCTTCGATGTATGGGGAGCACGCGCCGCCATCCGCGCCGGCAGCGAGCTGCAGGCTCTCGCCAGTCATACCGACACCGCAGCGCGATTCAGGCAGAACGCCCTTGCGACCGTCAAAAAAACCGTCAAAGAGAAGCCGTGAGCCACCTGGTCGTCGAGCCAGAGGAGCAGGCCGCCTTCAGGGCCGAGGCCCGCGCCTTGGTCGCCGACCATGCCCGTCCGAAGAAGGAAGCCTCGATGTGGGAGCTGCACTTCTACGCCGTCCCCGACGAGGAGTCACGGAGAATGTTCCGTACGAGAGCGAGCTCCTCGGCTGAGCGGCCGATCTTGAACGCCACGTGACCGTCACAACCGCCGTCTAAGTGAGCCGTCCCCGATTTCCCGACCTTCTCGACGAGCCGACGTGGTTGACTGAGGCCTTCAGACCCCGCCGCAGGCGGGGCATGAGCCCCTCGGGTGGAGGTGCTAGTGGCCGAATCCGCGCAGTTCGTAGAGCGAATGGTGGTGTGCCACTTCATCGTCTCCGATGACGTCGAGCGCTCCCGGCGCTTCTATACGGAGGTACTCGGGGGCACGGTGGTCTTTGGCCCAGAGCCGACCTATGTCGCGCTCGCCAACAACTTCATCATCATCAACGGCGGCGGAGGCCCCACCGACGACAAGCCCACTGTCACCCTTGAGACGCCAAGCGACCCCGACCGGGTCAGCAGCTTCCTCAATATCCGGGTCGCAGACATCCACGCCGTGTACGCCGAATGGAGCGCNNCTGACGCCGCCGAAGCAGCACCAATACGAGATCCGTTGCTACATCCGAGACCCCGACGGTTATATCATCGAGGTCGGGCAAACGACCAACCCGCAGGGAGACTGGTGGCCCGCCGACTGGCCACCGATCAACCCGGGCGGGTAAACCGACTGAACCCCCGTCTCCTCGATGTCGCGAAGACGGCCATCGCAACTGACCCGGACCGCAGCGCGGAACTCGCGATGCCCGCTACGGCACCGACGCACCCGGTCCTTCCCGTCGTTACTCACAGTCGAGCGGAACTCAGGCGTGCCACTCGTGACGGCCACGGCGACCGCCCGCTGAAAAGCGCATAACACCTGCATCGACACCCTTCTGCCACCCTCCCTGGACTGTGGCCGGGTCCGGCGGTGCCGGCTACCAGGTGCCGGTCGAGGTTGCCAGGGTCAGGCTCGCCAGTCCGCCCGTTGATGCGCACCCCGTCGCGACGGTACCGCTGGCTCCGGGCCAGTTCGCATCAGAAAGGGTCGCTTTCGGGGTGGCAAACGGTGAGAAGGAGCCAGCCACCGTGCCGTTCTTCACGGTGATACTGGTCAAGGCCGCAGCCCCCGTGACGGAGAACGCCGACGCCTGGGTCCACTTGGTCGGATTGCTGTTGACCGGTGAGGTCCAGGTCATCTTGAACTTCCCTACAGGAGCAGGAAGCGCGATGCCGCTAAAGATCGTGGCGCAGTTGTTCGCGCTACCGGGGATGCTGAACGTGAGCTTGCCAGCAATGGCTCCAAGGACTTGGAGGTGCGTGGTGGTGACGCACGGGTTCGTAGTGCTGCCCAAAGCGGCCTTGACGATCATCGTCTCGGTGCTCGCGGTTCCGCCATTCATGAGAGGCGGGGTGAAGCTGATAAGCCCGTTCCACGCTCCGTGCGTGGCGCTGCACCTCACTTTGCCAGGAAGGTTCACCCCAGCAGGGTTCGCGTGAGCGACGCCGGGTTCGACAGCGACCAAGAGAACCGATGTCAGAGCAGTTAACGCGAGGATTCGGAGAAGCTTGCGAGCCATTTAGAACCCCCCGTTTCCAGTCGAGCCTCCCATGACTAGTACGAGGAGGTCTGGCTGCAGTATGTCCCACCCTTCACCGCCATAACAAGCGCCCGCTCCTCAGTCGCGACCAGGTCGGGGTAGAAGGCAAGCGATCATCCCACGCGGAGGGCGCCACGCTTCTGTGGCCACAATGCCACACTGCGCCCGACTCAGATACAGAACGTTCCTCGTGCGGCACCCGGCACTCACTTTTTCTATCGAATGAGCGCGGAACGGCGCCCAGTGCCTTCCCGGGTCACCGTCGTGCCATTTCTCCGCGCATGGGCCGACTCAGCATCTGCCTTCGATCTGTCGGGAGATGCGCAAAAGACATCGGCGCAAGAAGGGCGCTTTGGTGTCAATTCACGCAACGTTTCCGGCGTTCTGATTGCTATCGCTTCAGCACATCCGGCTGAGCGCCGATACGAAAGAAAATGGGAGGAACCCGGTGAGACCTCCGCGCAGATTTTTGGGACCCTTGCTTCGACCTTGGTCACTTCTGGCGCGTGCCCAAATGACTGCCGTCTTGATCGTCCCGGTGCTCGTCTGGCCGCTTTCGCAATCGGCGTATGCTTCATCGGTCGCGACGCTGTCGATAGCCGGAGCGGCGGCCGGCCGCTCGGTTTCGGGAGATGTGACAGCGTATTTCATGGTGACGCTGTCGAAGCCCCTGGAGACGGCTGTGACGTTTCGTTACGCGACATCGAACGGCACGGCGCTGGCGGGCCAGGACTATCAGGCCGAGTCGGGGACCTCGATCATCGGTCCGGGCGCCATTCGCCAGAAGATAGGCGTCACGATCTACGGGGTGAGTCGTAAGCATCCCCAGATATACACGCCCAAGGTCTACTTCACCATGACAATCTCAGACGCTACGGGAGCTTCCATCGACCGTTCGCATGCGCGCGGCACGATCCTCCAGATGCCGTCGTTGTCCATTGGCAACGCTCGGGTGGTTCAGGCGCAGCAGAAGCCGCCGCCGGGGAGGAGACCGATCTACGCCTACTTCATCGTCTCGATCAGCCCCCGACTCGATCAACCGGTGACCGTCGACTACAACACCGTCGATGGAACCGCGATCCACGGCGTCGACTACACGGCGGCGGCAGGGAGCCTCACTCTGCCTGCGGATGCGAGATTTGTAAGGGTGCCTGTGAAGATCAAGGCGGCCAACCAGAAGAAGTACGTCTACAGCGCCGCCAAGACCGTCTTCTACGTCGACATCTCGTCCCCCAACAGGGACGTCTACGTGACACGATCCCGGGGCACTGGGACCATCACAGAACAGAACCCCACCACTGCGTCATCGGTCCCGACGCTGTCTATAGCGGGACCGGTGGTGGCCCGCTCGGCTTCGGGACACGTAACAGCGTATTTCATGGTGACGTTGTCGAAGCCCCTGGAGACGGCT
>PMHU01000077.1 GCA_003156795.1 Acidimicrobiaceae bacterium | reverse complement strand
GGGACCAGTACTGGGCCGGCCACAAAACGTCGATCCTCTGAAGTCCGCCCTACGCTGGGGGTATGGCGACCCGCCTTCGACGACCGAGCCGCCGGACAGCAGTCCGGTACTGGCTGACCGGTCGCGATCCTACGAGCACGACCCGGCACCGGGACGTGCGGGGCGGAGGAGCCCGAGCCGCCGTGCTCGGCGCCGGCGACGGGCTCATCACCAATGTCTCACTGGTCCTTGGTGTCGCCGGCGCGTCCGCCAACGCCTCGACCGTTCGCCTGGCCGGGACCGCGGGGCTTCTGGCCGGCGCTTTCTCGATGGCGGCCGGGGAGCTGGTGTCGGTCCGGGCCCAGCAGGAGCTGGCCGAGAGGGAGCTTCAAGTGGAGCGCCAGGAGCTGGCCGAGGAGCCAGAGGCGGAGCGACGCGAGCTGGCGGCCATGTACCGGGCCCGCGGCGTTCCCGCAGGTGATGCCGAGACCGTCGCCCGGATCCTTTCCGCCAACGATCGGGTCGCCCTCGACACCCACGCCCGCCTCGAGCTCGGCATAGACCCCGACGCTCCCGGAGCAGCGGAAAAGGCCAGCGTTCTGTCTTTTCTGTCATTTGGAGTCGGCGCCGTGCTCCCGCTCTTCCCATGGTTCTTCGCCCACGGGACGACAGCGGTCATATCCTCTGTGGTGATCGGCGCCATCGCGGCCCTGCTCCTGGGCGCGGTGATCGGTCTGCTGGGCGGTCGCAGCGTGACGCGGACGGCGCTGCGCCAACTGGCCGTCGCCATTGTGGCCGCCGGGATCACTTACGGGGTCGGATCGCTGTTGGGCGTGTCAACGAAATGACCGCACCCGCGCCGAGCGTCGTCCGAACCGTTCGGATCGACGAGATGCGCGTCGGCGAGCTTCTGGCTGAAGGCGGGGAGGGGAAGGTGTTCACGCTTCCCCTCCAGCCCCACCTGGTTCTGAAGTCGTATCGTCGCCCGGCTTCGCGGTCCTTTCTCGAAGACCTGGTCGCCTGGCCGTCGACCACCCGACGCGCCGATCTGGCCGGCCGGGTGGGCGCCGCCGCCGCCTGGCCGGCAGCGGTCGCGCTCGACCGCGACGCCAACGCGGCTGGACTGCTGATGCCCAGAGCCCCCCGCCGGTTCGCCCTGCGCCACCGGGATGGGACCACCCGGCTGGCCTCACTGAGCTACTTGACCGCGGACCCGGCCCACCGGGCCATGGCCTACGGTCTGTCATTACCACCGGACGTGAGTCCCGAGCGGCTGGGCTTGGTGTACGCGCTCGCTCGATTGCTCCATGCCTTCGAGGTGGGCCCGCCCAGCGTCGGGCACGGAGACCTCTCCACCAAGAACGTCCTCTGGTCGCTCCAACGGGGACCCGAGATCTTCGTGATCGACTGCGACAATTGCGAGCGGTTCGGCGCCGGGGGCCTTCCTTTGGGTGGTGCGGGACGGCGGCGGGCCATGACCCAGAAGNNGACCCCGAATTGGGACGACCCAGCAGTGAAGGGTGGGGCCAACCCCACCCTCGCCTCGGACCGGTACTCGCTGGCCCTCATCTTCCTGCGCGTGGTCGGCGCCGCCAACTTCCCGATCCAAGCTCGCCAAAGGCAGGATGGCGCTATCACCGTGGACTTCGCCATGTCCCCTGGGCCCGTGGCGAGCGCACTGCTGGATCCCGACGCGGCCATCTGGCGGCTGTGCTCGGCCGGGCTAGGCGTGGCCAGACCCGAAGCACGCCCCCCAGCGTCCGCCTGGGTCGCGGCGCTGGAGGGCGTGCTCGATGCGGTCGGTGCGTCCGAGGTCATTCGATCGGTGTGTGCGGTTCAGGGCGGGGATCGGTCAGAACCGGCGCCGCCGTGTCACGGCGGCGCCGGGGACGTTTCGATCCGGCCCGTGCTCGGTCCCCCCCGTCCGAGGCCGCGCTGGACGATGGTGGGCGCCGACCCCACGCCGGCAATGATGCCGTGGCACCGACCCGGCCCTGGGCTCCCGCCCGGCAGTCCTCCGCCGGCTTCGGTTGTCGGGCCGGCCAGACCGTTGCTGCCCGAGGTCCTCGCCTACATCCGACGGGGATTCCAGTGGTGGGTCGAGCTCCACCGCCACACCGCTTCGGCGCTGATGAGTACCGGCCGTCGGGCCGACGGGCTGCGGTCATTGGTCCTATGCGCCTTTGTCGACCTCCTGGCCGCCATCGTCGGGCTGTTCTCCGTGGCCATGATCGTGGCCCCGGTGATGGGGATATAAGCCGGTACCGTGAGGCCGTGACCAGCGCCAACGTGAGCGTGGAAGAACGGTACGCGGTCTTTCCGTTCTACCTCTGCCTCGATGTGTCGGCATCGATGGCGGGCGGACCCATCGAGAGCGTCAACCAGCAGCTCCCGCTGCTTCGTGCCAGCGTCGGCGAGGATCCTGCGATCGCCGAAGTGATCCGATTGGGGATCATCACCTTTAGCGACGTGGCCCACAGCGTTCTGCCGCTGTGCGACCTGAGCCTGGTAGAGGCCGTTCCGGAGCTCAGCGTCCAGGGACGAACTTCTTACGCGGCGGCGTTCGACCACTTGCGGTCGGTAATCGAAAGCGATTACCAGAAGAGCCGGGCTGGAGGCGACCGTTGGTACCGCCCGGCCGTGCTGTTCATCTCCGACGGGCGTCCGACCGATGAGACGGACAGATGGAAGGCGGCCCATCAACGACTCACCGACCCGAGCTGGAAGCGCCGGCCGAACATCCTGTCATTCGGGTTCGGCGACGCCGACCCTTCGGTGCTCAGCGCGGTCAGCGAATCGAAGCCGAACCGGGCCTTCATCGCGGTCGAAGGCGCCGAGCCGAGCAAGGTGGTTCCCGAGCTGATGTCGGGGCTGATCCAGTCCATCGTCAGTTCGTCCGCCAGCGTGTACACGGGCGAGGCCCAGCTGATACCCCCGGAGTTGCCCAGCATGGCCGCCATCCCCGTAGACCGTCTCGACTGAACCGATGTCTTCCGAAGTACCGCCTGTACTCGGGCGACGCTCTCCCGCCGCGGCTACAGAGCCCCTTCTTGGCCACGCCGGCGAGGCGGCCGGCTCGTGCTACCGAGTCGAGGGGGGGAGCACGCCCTGGTGCTCGTTGCGGGCCGTCTCGGTCACCGGCGTGCGCCACCGACTGTCCGGGCAACCAGGAGAAGACAGCTTCGCCTGGGCGCGCGCGGAGGCCCACCTGGCGGTGGCCGTGGCGGACGGGCTCGGTTCCGTCGCCGCATCCGGTGGGGCGGCTCG
>PMHU01000289.1 GCA_003156795.1 Acidimicrobiaceae bacterium | reverse complement strand
GCGGATCCGTCGAGGCCGGGCTGTCGACCGCGTTCGCGGCCGACGCCGTCTGGACGGTGGCCTGTCGACTGCTCGGACGGGAGACCGGCTGGGGGGTCGACGAGGGAGCTTTGCGGGCCGCCCTGCCCTTCGTTTCGGCTCATCGAGACCCCGCCTGGCTGGCCGGGCTGGCCGGGGAGCCAGGGCCGCGTCACCTCGACCCCGACTTCGAAATGGTCGCCGACACCTTCCGCCGCTTCGCCGACGACAAGATCGCGCCGGCCGCCGAATCGATCCACCGCCACAACGACGACATACCGGAGGAGATCATCTCCGGCTTGGGTGAGCTGGGGGCTTTCGGGCTGTCGATCCCCGAGGAGTTCGGCGGCTACGCCACGGGCGGCGAGCACGACTACCTGGGAATGGTGGTGGCGACCGAGGAGTTGTCGCGGGCTTCGCTCGGCGCCGGTGGGTCCCTGATAACCCGTCCCGAAATTCTGGCCCGGGCCCTCCTACGGGGCGGCACGGAAGACCAGAAGCGCCGCTGGCTGCCGAGGCTGGCGACCGGCGAGATCATGGCTGGAGTTTCGGTGACCGAGCCCGACTTCGGATCAGACGTCGCCGGGATCACGGTTGCCGCGGCCCGCGTCGAGTCGGGCGACTGGGAGATCAGCGGCACCAAGACGTGGTCGACGTTCGCGGCGCGCGCCGACGTGCTGATGGTGCTGGCCCGCACCGACCCGGATCGGAGCCTCACCCACAGGGGGCTGTCGGTGTTCGTGGTACCAAAGGAGCGGGCGAGCGGGCACGGGTTCGTTCTCTCCCAACCGGGCGGGGGTCGCCTGGAAGGGCGTCCGATCGACACGATCGGATACCGAGGGATGCACTCCTACGAGCTGTCGTTCGACCGGTGGGCGGTCCCCGCCGATCACCTGATCGGAGAGGCCGCCGGCCTGGGCCGAGGCTTCTACTATCAGATGGAAGGCTTCGAGAACGGCCGTCTGCAGACTGCGGCGCGAGCCGTCGGGGTCATGCAGGCGGCCTACGAAGCGGCGATCTCCTACGCCTCGGAAAGGGTCGTCTTCGGGCGACCGATCGGCGACTACCAGCTGACCCAGGTGAAGCTGACGCGCATGGCCGCCATCATCCAGGCCTCGCGCCAATACATGTACGAGGTCGCCCGTCTAATGGCCAAGGGCGAAGGCGCCCTCGAAGCTTCGATGATCAAGGCCTACGCGTGCCGGGCGGCCGAGTGGGTGGCGCGCGAGGCCATGCAGATCCACGGGGGCATGGGGTACGCGGAGGAGTTTCCGGTGAGCCGCTATTTCGTGGACGCCCGGGTGCTCTCCATATTCGAAGGCGCCGACGAAACCCTGGCGCTCAAAGTGATCGCCCGACGCCTGGTCGACGCGGCCCCAGCCTGACGTCTGGGCCCTGACGTCTGGGCCCTCAGGCCTGGCTGCGCTTCATGCCGGCCCGCTCCCCCCGCGAGACCAGCGTGACCGCGACCTTGCGGGAGGCCTCGTCGATCATCTCGTCGCCGAACATGACCGCGCCTTTCCGATCGCCTTGCGTGGTGGCTTCGCGGTAGCTGTCGAGCACGTTCAGGGCCTTGTCGAACTGCTCCTGGGTGGGAGAGAACACCTCGTTGAGGATGGTGACCTGGTCGGGATGGAGGCTCCACTTCCCGTCGAAGCCGAGGATCTGCGAACGTCCGGCGTACTCGCGGAAACCCTCGGGATCGCGGACCTTGACGTACGGCCCGTCGATGACCTGAAGTCCGTTGGCCCGACCGGCCATAAGGATCTTCATGAACACGTAGTGGAAGTAGTCGCCCGGATACTCCGGTATGAGAAGCCCGCCCGACAACGAGGGCATGCCCATAGACGCCGAGAAGTCGACCGGTCCCAGGATGACCGTTTCGAGACGCGGCGACGCGGCACAGATCTCTTCGACGTTGATCAAGCCTTGGGCCGTCTCGATCTGCGCTTCGATGCCGATGTGCCCGGGCGGGAGCCCGTGATTGACCTCGACTTGGGTCAGCAGCAGATCCATGGCGACCACGTGGGCTGCGCTCTGAACCTTGGGGAGCATGATCTCGTCGAGGCGGGGTCCGGCCTGACCGACGACTTCGATCACGTCGCCGTATGTCCATTTGGTATCCCACGCGTTGACCCGCACGCAAAGCACGGCGTCGCCCCAATCCTGCTCGCGCACTGCTGCGACGACCTTGGGCCGGGCCGCCTCCTTCTCGAGGGGGGCCACCGCGTCTTCCAAGTCCAGGAAGAACATGTCGGCATCCAGAGTGGGCGCCTTGGCGAGAAACCGCTCGCTCGACCCTGGGACGGAATGGCAGGAACGCCGGGGCAGGCTACGGGAGCGCTGTGACATAGCCGGATGCTACGGCCCCGCCTAGGCCGCGACCAGTTGGGCGGGGACGACCTGCTCGGTCACCAGGCGCTCGAATCGGGCCGGAACACCCTTGACATAGTCCCGGCACAACCGCAGGCCGTCGATGTAACAGAAGACGTACGCCCGCCAAGTGGGATCTGTCGCGAACTGCATCGACTTCACGGCCCGCTGGCGCGGGCTCAGGGCCCAGCGCTCGACGTAGGCGACGGCCTCGTCGACGGTGCGTCCCCGGTCGTGGATGAGGATGGCCGCGTTGCCACGCACGGCCTGGAGCGCTTCGGTCGCCGCCGACACCTCCGCCACATTGTCGGTGTCAAAAGGGATCCCGAGGGGACGGTAGTGGTCGGCGAGGACGCGCTCTGATCGTTGACCTGCGATGACCTCGAGCCCCAAGTCAGCCAACCCCTCAGCGATGAGGCATTGCGGGGTCCCGACCAGGGCGATCGTTTCTTCGAGCTGGCGCCGGCGGCGCACCAGGCCGGCCTCCTTGCGACAGTGCTCGGTGTGGTGTCCGGGATAGGACTCGTGGGCCACGAGAGCTCCGAGTGCCGGTGAAAGTACGGGCAGGTCCAAGTTGATGGCCACCCGGCTGCGAAGGCCGCCGAGGTAGTAGTTGAACCCCGACCACGGCTTGTTGTCCACCATCTGGAACTCCACCTCCTCGCCTTCAGGTAGCCCGAAGGAGTCCTCGGTGCGAGCGCGAAAGTCCTCGGCCAAAGAAGCCACGGCCTCGCCGAGTCGCTCCGCCGGCACGACCTGGGCTTCCCTCCACGCGATGTACCGGGCGGCCAGAGGCCCGCTTCCCGGGAGAACCGCGTCAAGCCGCTTGTGGGCCGCCGCCAGGTCGTCCTCGGGAACGAAGGTGGGCCTCACGCCGTAGCACGCTTCTATTTCATCCAGATAGCCGATCGGGTCGCCGGCGAGCTTGACGGCGGTCGTGCGCAAGCCGCCTACCTGGGCGGTCATCCAGTGCCTGCGCTCCGGCGCCAGGTCGACGTCTGCGACGAGGGCCGCCAACAATCGCCGGGCCCGCTCGGCCAGCTGCGCCGGCGCCACGGGTGGCTCGGCGGCGGCTTGGGCGGCCAGCTCTGGCGGGCCGTAGTAGGCGTCCACGAAACCGTCTATGTGGCGGCCCAGGGCCAAGCCCAGGCGTAGGTAGTCCTCGACCAGATCCGGTTCCGACATCTCGAAACTCCTAACCCGCAGCCCGAAACAGCTCGGGCGCGGCGGGGCAGGTCGAAGCTCGCAGCCCGGCTTCCGCTTCCGAAAGGCCGTCCGGGCCGACCACTTGGCCGATGAGCGGCGCCGGGACCAGGTCGGCGGGGCGGTCCCACGGTTCGTCGCCCGAGCCGTCCAGCCGGGCGGCCAGGGCGTCCCACAGCCTTTCCGGCAGCACCCGGCCCACGCCGGTGACGGCCCAGACCGGCACCAGCGAGTAGGCGGCAACGGAGGCGGCCGCCATCGACCCGGGAGCGGCCAGCACGCCCGCGGGTCCGGCGGCCAGGGCCTCGACGATCACCAGATCGGAAACGGCCGCAGCCGGGCCGACACCCGATTCCGGCACGAGGGTGGCCACGTTGCCGGCCTCTCGCAGCCGTCTCACGAGCGGGCCCCCTTCGCCGCCCGAGTCGACGACCAGGACTTCGACGTCACCGCGGCTGCGAAGGGCCGCGGCGCAGATGTCGGGCCATCCGATCAATAGGACGGTGGCGCTGTCAGGCAGGGCCGACGCCAGGTGGCGATCGGTTCGATCGCCGTCGAGCTCCGCGATGGCCGTCGTGGCCGCCTCCCGGGGGTCGTCCGCCCCGAGCATCCGGGCCGACAGCCACCACATCGGTCCCGACGTCACGTGGCGTTCGATCAGCCGCCTGCAAGCCGGAACCAGACCGGCCGGTTCCATGCGCGTCATCTCCGCCAGTGCGCCGGCCGCTTCGCGAGCGACCAGGCCGGGATCGGCGCCCGTCGCCCGGGCCACGTAGCGCAGGTGCTCGATCGGGTGCATCGGGGTCCTCAGCGCCCCGGCTTGAAGACCATGAGGTACACGGCCGCCACCACCAGCAGGTTGAACGCACCCCAACCGAAGCCGACCCGCTTCTCGAGGCTTTTCATTTTGGCCACGTCGGCGGACATCGCAGCTGCTTCGGCACCCGGCGTCTCCAGCCGCCGGACGACGGCTGCGTACTGGCGCTGGTGGCGCTTTATCCACCCGTGCAGGATCCCGACGTCGACCAGGTACACCGCGAACGCCGCCGAGACCCATGCGTCGCTGAACTTGATGGACGAGTGGCTCAGGGTTACCGCGCCCACCCCGAACAGCAGGGCGGCGTAGATGAGCATCTCGGCGAAACCGGACACCTGGGCGTTGACCTCGATGATGGCGCCCGTTCCTCCTCCTGGACGACGCTGGGCCAAGCTCATATACAGGGCGTTGTAGGCCACCGCGCCGAAGCCTCCCATCACGCACAGGATGTGGAGGACGACGACGACTTTGAAACCGACGCTCACAGGCGGCGACGGTAGCCGCCCGTGGGTATCTAGCGCGAACCGGGTCTCGGCGCACCCGGTTGGTCCGATCGGGCCACGGCCCGCCGTTCCGACGGGTCCCCCGCCGGCAGAGCCCCAGCCGGCAAGGCCACCACGGCGGCGGCGGTGAGGCCTCGGCGGGCGGTGAGGATTTCATCGACGATCCCGTAAGCCACCGCCTCCTCGGCGCCGAGGATGTAGTCGCGGTCGGTGTCCTTGGCCACCCGCTCGACTGGTTGACCGGTGTGGGACGCCAGGATCTCGTCGATGCGCTTGCGTAGGTAGCCGATCTCTCTGGCTTGGTTCTGGATGTCGACAGCCTGGCCCTGAGCCCCGCCGTGGGGCTGGTGAATGAGGACGCGAGAGTTCGGCAGCGCCATGCGCTTTCCCGGGGCGCCGCCGGCAAGGAGGATGGCCGCGCCCGAAGCCGCCATACCCATGCAGACAGTGGAAACGTCGGGCCGGATGATCTGCATGGTGTCGTAGATCCCCAGGCTGGCGGTGACCGACCCTCCGGGGCTGTTGATGTACAGGGCGATGTCTTTCTCGGGATCCTCCGCCTCCAGGAAGAGCAACTGGGCGGTGAGGAGGTTGGCGGTGGTGTCGTTGATCTCGGTGCCGAGCACCACGATGCGGTCCCGCAGGAGACGGGAGTAGATGTCGTAGGCCCTCTCCCCCCTGGGCGACTGCTCGATGACGGTGGGAACGAGATAGCTCACCGGGGGCCTCGCTTTCGACGTGGGTTCGAAGGTATGTGCAACTGGTAAGTTGCATGTTAGGCGACCCGGCCCAGAATGTGCAACCATGGAGTTGCAAATAGCAACGGTGAGGAGGTAGCGGTGATCCGACGACAGGTAGTGCTTCCGGTTGCTCCCGATCGGCTGTGGGAAGCCCTGACCGACCCGGACCAAGCGTCCGGATGGCTCGGAGGACGCATGGAGTGGGAGGTGAGCGAAGGCGCCCCGCTGCGGTTCCATGACGATGACGGCAGCCGACGAGAAGGACAGATCGACACCGTACGGACCGGCCGGTATCTGAGATACCGGTGGTGGACGGTCACCACGCCGGGGGCTTCGGGCGGCGACACCGACGGCGAGCCGGCCGCCGCCGAGCCGGCCGGAGCCGAAGTCACCTACCTCATCGAACCCGACGAGGAGGGAGCCCGCTTGACGATCCAGGAGCGCGGTCTCCCGACCGGGGTTCCCGCGGCCCGTGCTTCGTCGGATTGGACATGGCCCGGCGAGACGGTCACGTCTTTCTCCTGGACCCGATGGGACGACCGCATGGCCGGGGCGTGGGCAGGGCTGTCGGCGCCGGCCCTGGCGCGTGCATCAGCCTGACGATCGGCCGGCCGACCAGGTCTTCACAGCACTCGCAGACCCGACCCGGCGCCGGCTCCTGGACCAGCTGTCGGCCCAGGGGCCGCTCAGCGCCACGGACCTGGCGACCGGATACCCGGTTTCGCGCCAGGCCGTGGTCAAGCACTTGGGCGCCCTTTCTGCTGCCGGGCTCCTCCGCTCCGAACGCCACGGTCGCGAAGTTCTCTACGGCGTGGTGCCCGAGCGGTTGGACGAGGCGACCGCCTGGCTGGCCGACGTCGGAGCCCGCTGGGACCACCGGCTCCGGGCCCTAGCCGACCACCTCCGAGACGACCCTGACCCCGGCGCCGGAACCAGCTGAGGCGCCGCGGCCTTTTCCCGCGCGTGTACACGTGGCGGGACATCGGCTTCGAAGCGCCCCGAGCTGCTCGTGAAGTGACCGCGGCCTGCGCAGCCACGCGGCCTGACCGGCGCTAGCCGATGATCCCGCCCTTGGTCATGGCCTCGACGTCGAGGGCGCGGTCGACTTCCTCCTCGGTGAGGAGACCCCGGTCGAGAACGAGGGTGCGCAGGTCGACACCAAGGGCCGCCGAGTCCTTGACCAGCTTGGCGACCGCCTCGTAACCGATGTACGGGTTGAGCGCGGCGCTGATCGAAGGCGAGGACAGGGCATAGGTACGGCAGCGCTCGACGTCGGCTTCGATGCCGGCGATGCACTTGTCGGCGAACACGGTGCTCACCGATGTGAGCAGGCGGATCGACTCGAGCAGGTTGCGGGCGATGACGGGGAGCATGACGTTGAGCTCGAAGTTGCCCACTGCCCCACTGAAGGCCACGGCCGCGTCATTGCCGATTACCTGGGCGACGACTTGGGACACGGCTTCGGCGAGGACGGGATTGACCTTGCCGGGCATGATGGACGAGCCGGGCTGCAAATCAGGAATGCGGATCTCGGCCAGGCCGGCGCGAGGTCCGCTACCCATCCAGCGCAGATCCGTAGCGCACTTGTAAAGCGAGACGGCGATGGTGCGGAGAACACCCGAAGCTTCCACGAGGGCGTCGCGTGCACCTTGCGCTTCGAAGTGGTCGCGGGCTTCGGTAAAAGGAAGGGCCCTTTCCTCGGCCAGGCGCTTGATTACTCTGGGAGCGAAGGTGCGCGGCGCATTTATACCCGTTCCTACGGCTGTGCCTCCGAGAGGCAACTCCGCCACCCTCGGCAAGGATGATCGCAGCCTTTCGATGCCGTGCTCGATCGCCGCGGCGTAGCCGCCGAACTCCTGGCCGAGCGTGACGGGGACGGCGTCCATCAGGTGGGTGCGCCCTGACTTGACGATGTTGGCGAAGCTCTTCGACTTCTTCGCGAACGAGCGCTCCAGCTGGCGGAGCGCCGGCAGCAGTTCGTTCTGGGCGACGTCGAGCGCCGCGAGGTGGACGGCCGAGGGGAACACGTCGTTTGAGGACTGGCCCATGTTGACGTGGTCGTTGCGGTGAACGTCCTCACCGGCCAGTGTCGCCAGCACCTCGTTGGCGTTCATGTTCGNNAGGACCTCGTTCATGTTCATGTTGGTCGACGTCCCGGAGCCGGTCTGGAATACGTCGATCGGGAACTGTTGATCCCACTGGCCGGCCGCCACTTCGGCCGAGGCGGCATAAATCGCTTCGGCGATCCTTTTGTCCAGGGTTTTGAGGCGGGCGTTCTCCAAGGCGGCCGCACCCTTGATGGCAGCTAGGGCCGAGATCAAGGATCGCTCCACGGTGCCCCCGGAAATCGGGAAGTTCTCGACCGCCCGCTGCGTCTGGGCCTGCCACTTCGCCGAAGCGGGCACCCTGACGTCACCCATGGAATCGTGCTCGACCCGGTACCCGCCTGCTTGATCGCTGGTCATGGGTGGGACGGTAATGCAACACCGTAATGAGGGGTCAAGACGGGCGGCACATCGTCCGATGATGACTGAGTGACCCCTGTTACTGGAGTAGCGGGCTTCTGAAGCGCGTCCGCGTGCTCCAGGTCTTCTGATGACCTATCCGGAATCGGATTCGAGACGCTTTCCTCCGGTCGTCACCGCGGCGGTGATGATCGTGACGCTGGCGTTCGCCGGTCCACCCGCGGCCTGGGCGGCTGGCGCCGACTCGTCTGCGACTCCGGCCGCAGGCATCTCGACCGGCTCGGAGGCGAGCCTACAAACTCAGGCTCAGGAGCTCGCCGGCCAGATCCAGGCGAACGGCGTGCAACTGGATCAGCTGGATGAGGCCTACAACGCAGCCGAACTGCAATTTCGGCAGCTGGCTTCCCAGGAGGCGAGTCTGAAGAAGTCCATCGCCCGGACCGATCTGCTCGTCGCAGTAACGAAGCGTGCGCTCAAGGAGCAGGCCGTACTGGCGTACATCACCGGTGGCGCACCGCTCATCACCCACGTTCCCGACTCGTCGGGGACCGAACCGAACCTGGCCACCTCCTATGCAGAGATCATTTCCGGCGGCCAGCAGCGGGCCATCGCGAACTACCACTCGGTCGTGGCTTTGCAGACCGCTCAATCACAAAGCCTGGAAAGTGCCGAACAGCAGGCCACCCTGGCGGTGGCGAGCATCCAGAGCGACCAGGCCGCCGCCGCCCGGACCCTGGCCAATCAGACGGCCACGCTGGCCGAGGTCAAAGGCCGCCTGGCCGTCGCCGTCGCCCAGGTCGAATCCTCGCAACAACAGGCCGAACAGGCCGCGGTCGAAACCAGCCTGTCCCAACAGGGTCAGCTCCCGCCCAACTCGTCTCCCGTGGCTTCCAATCCGAGTTCCCGGAGCACGACAACCACCCAGCCGCAGC
>PMHU01000224.1:5650-7846 GCA_003156795.1 Acidimicrobiaceae bacterium | reverse complement strand
CCCTGCCGTTTCTCAGCGACATCGTGGTGGCCGCGGAGCCGTCGTTCCGGGTCCTGGCGCTGCGCAGCGACGGGGAGCAGTACGCCCAGACTCTCAAGCTTTGGCAGGGTCGCCTCCAGGCAGGCGCGGACCAGGCCGCCGCACTGGTCGGCCGGGAGACCTACCGTCATTATCTGCGCTACCTGCGGCTGTCGCGGGCCATGTTCGAGCGGAGAGTCTGCACCCTCTACCGCCTGGTACTCGAGCGCCGATAGGAGCCCTCTCCTAACCCATTGGACCCTCGACGAGCAACCGGTTGCTGTTCAAGCTCCTCGGCCTGAGGGGCTCGGGTTGGTATTGGTGATCGTTGTTGTGGCCCGCCCGGCTGGAGCAAAACTGAGCTGATCGTGTCAAGGCTCGAGCAGTTGGCTTGACGCTCCGGTCGTCGAGCCGAACATGACGGGCGCGTCGAACGCGGCGCGGCGGGCTGACCGCCGGAGGGTGGCCAGGACCGCGGGCCCGAGCACCGCCACGAGCAGCCCGTTGATGACCGCACGCGGAATGTCGAACCCGAGCGACGTGGTGAGGTCGAAGGTGACGAAGTGGCGCAGGTTGGTGAGCACGCCGGCCGAGGGCACGAACGAGATTCGCGTTTGCCCCCCTAGCTCGAAGGGCCAGAACCAGAAGTTCAGTAGCGCCCCGTAGGCGAGGGCGGCGAAGGCGGTGTAGGCCACGAGCAGGCCGATCTCCCGCCGGCCTCTACAGGAGGGCAGGCTGCCGGCGCCGAACCCCATCCACGCGGCCCCGAACATCTGGAACGGGAGCCATGGGCCGACGCCTCCCGTGAGCATTGCCGAGGCGAACAGGGTCACCGCCCCAAGCACGAACCCGAAGCCGCGACCGAGGACCCGCCCGGCCGGGATGAGGAGGAAGAAGGTCGGCTCGAACCCGGCCACTCCCGGGCTGGCGAGGCGAAGGACCGAACCGCAGGCGGCGAGGACTCCGAGCATGGCGATGGCCTTGGCGTCGAGGGCGCCGTCGGCCATCTCACCGACGAGGATGGCGAGCACTAGCGGGAGCAGGGCGAGCAGGATCCAGGGTGCATCCCCGCTGTGGGCGGTGTTGGCGCTCGCCGAAGCGCTCACCACTAGTGGCCAGGCGAACGCTGCCACTCCGAACAGGGACGTGGCTGCCAGCAGCAGGGCGGTTCGCGGGCGGAAGCGTAAAGGTTGGGCGGCGGTCGCCGCTCTCATCCGGCACCGGCTGCGGCCGACGGTCACGGCTCAACCCGGGTAAGGGCTTCGGTCACCTCGTCGACGGTGAGCCACGGATCGGGGGCAAGCACTTTGGCCACTTGCGGCGCGAACACTGGCGAGTGGCATACCACCTCTCGCGCCGGGCCGTCGGCGACGACCTCTCCGTCGGCGAGGACGACGGCGCGGTCGGCGATCTGGGCGACCAGCTCCACGTCGTGGGTCGCCACCACGACGGCCCGGCCCTGTCGGGCCAGGTCCCGCAAGGTCTTTCCCAGCCGCTCTTTGGCTTTGTAGTCGAGACCTCGCGTCGGCTCGTCCAGGGCCACGATCCGGGGGCCGCTGGCGAGAATGACGGCCAGGGCCAAGGCCAGCCGCTGCCCCTCTGACAGGTCGTTGGGATGGCGATCGGCGGGGACGCCCGGGAGGACGCCCTCGAGGGAGGCTGCCGTCGTCCCGGGTCTCAGCCCGTCGTCGCGGTCGGTCGTCTGGCACTCGTCTGCGACGGTCAGGGCGTAGAGCAACTGGGCCGGATCCTGGGGGACCAGCCCGATGAGCCGGTTGAGTTGCTTGGGCGCCAGCCGGTGGGGTGCCTCGCCGGCGACACGCACCCGACCTGGGCGCGGGGCGCGCAGGCCGGCAAGGTGGGCGAGGAGCGTGGACTTGCCCGAACCGTTGCGGCCCATCAGAGCGACGATCTCGCCGGGGTACACCTTGAGGGTGACGTCTCGCAGGGCGACGATGTCCCCGTAGGAGGCGGTGAGGCCGGCGATCTCGGCGACCGGCGCCGCGGCCGGACCTGGCGGTCGGGGTGCCGGGGGCTGTGGCGAATGCCGGAGGCGTTCGCGCAGCGGCCCGGCGACGCGGCGGGCGTCGCGCACCGACAGGGGCAGTGGGGACCAGCGGGCCGCCCGACCCAGCCGGATCAGTGGCGGGGCCACCGGCGAGGTCACCATCACCTCGG
>PMHU01000224.1:0-5622 GCA_003156795.1 Acidimicrobiaceae bacterium | reverse complement strand
CTGCTGCTGGCCGCCCGACAGCTCGCGAAGCGGCCGCGTGCGCAGGTCGTGCAACCCGAGCAGATCGAGGGTGTCCTCCACCCGTCTGCGCATCGCGGCCGGCGGTACGCCCAGGTTCTCCATCACGTAGGCGAGTTCGTCCTCGACGGTGTCGGTGACAAAGCCGGCGGCGGGCGACTGGCCTACCATCCCCACCACGTCGGCCAGGTCACGCGGTTTGAAGACGCGAGTGCTGCGCCCGTCGACGCGAACCTCGCCGGAGAAATGGCCGCCGCTGAAGTGCGGGACCAACCCGTTGACCGAGCGCAGCAGCGTCGATTTACCAGAGCCGCTCAGCCCGACGACGGCCCACAGCTCTCCCTCGGGGACTTCGAAGTCGACCGCGTTGAGCACCGGCGCCGCCGACTCGTGGTAGCAGAAGGTCACCTGCGCGAAGCGGATCACCGCGACCCCGCCTCCGAGCGCCCCACTGGGGCCATGACCACCGGCTCGGCCGACGGTCGCGGCCAAAGGGCAAAGGAGCCGGCCGGTCGCTCCCTGGAAGCGGCGACGGGGCGGGCGATGATCAGGCCCGGCAGCGCACAGGCCAGGACGGCCAGAGCAGGCAGCGCCGGCAGGCCGGGTGCGCGCAGCGGGTACACGCTGGCCTGGAGCCCGGCGCTCGTCGCGGCGAAGGCCGCAAGGGCCACGGCCGCTAGCCCAAGCGTGATCCACTCGGGTCGACGCCACGGGTCAGGCCGGTAGCGGGTCCGGGGATTGCGCCTACCGGCGAGCACCATCGACGCTACGAGAGCCGCGATCCCGGCACCAAAGGCCGACGTGCTGCGGATGTTGTCGGACCCGTCCGTCACGCTCCAGTACAGGCCGGCCGTTGATGCCAGTAGGCCGGCGACGGCCAGGCCTTCGGTCAGTCGCCTGGTGCGCCGGCTGATGCCGACGCGGCGCCCGTATCCCCGGCTGTCCATCGACGCGGCCAGCTGCAGCGACCGATCCATGGCACCGCTCAGCAGCGGAACGGCCATACCCCGCAACCCCGCCACGCCACGGGTGGGCCGGCCGCGCAAGCGGCGAGCCTGGCGCAACCCGACCAGTGTCGCGGCGACCTCCGGCGTGAACGAGAGCGCCACCGTCACCGCGACGCCAGCCTCATACAAGAATGCCGGCAGACAGCGGAGCAGCCGGTACGGGCTGGCCAGCGAGTTGGCGGCGCCGAAGCAGACGAGCAGGACGGCCAGCCGCAGGCCCTGCCACAACGACTCTAGGAGTGCCTCTAGGGTGACGGGCCCGCCGATACTCACGCCCGCCGCCCAGTGGGGCAGATACACCTGGGGCAGCACGAAGAGCGTGTGCCCCCCGAGGCGCTGACCGAACACCATCTGGATGACCACCCTGATCAGCACGACGACCACGCCGAAGCGGACGAACATACCGAACGACCGGCCCCACGGGCCGCTGCTGCGCTGCGACGCCACCACGAAGACCACGACACCCGCGATGAGGCCGAGCAGCAGTGGGTTAGTCGTGCGCAGGCACGCCACGGCGAGCCCGACCGCCCACGCCCACCAAGCCAGCGGGTGAAGGGCTCGGCGAGCCGGACCGCGGTCGGTCATGACGGCGGCGCCCGCCGCCATCGGTATGCGGCCCCCGCCCCTAAGCCGCCCACGAGGAGCACTGCCAGGACGATGACGAGCCACGGCCCCCCGACACTCACATGCGGGGATGCTCGTGCGTCTGACGACGCCTCCTGCCCTCTCGCCGGGTCTGAGGTCGCCAAACCAGGCCCGCTCCCGGTGCTGGCCGCCGACGTTGCTGTGCCGTGCTTCCCAGTGGTCCCGGTCGTCGGAGCGGATCGTCCGGGCTTCGAGGCCTTCCTCGCCGGTGCGGATCCCGTTGCTCCGTAGTCGCCGCCGGCCTCGGTAGTCGTGGGACCCGACGCCGTCCGGGTGCCGACCGTAGTCGTCGGGACGGGGGGGGTAACCGTCGACGGTGGCGCGGACGTCGTGGTGGTGGTGGGCGGCGGACCCGTATCGCAAATCGAGCCAGGGGTCGACGGGCCTCGCGGCTTCGGGTCACTCGGATTGGCCGCCCCTGGATCCTCCCAGCGCCAACCCTGGACGACCGCGGAGTCGACCTGATTCTCCGCCGGGCCGGTGTTGGCGTAAGTCCAGCCGCTCGGAGAGCCCTGCCAATACGACCAGTAGTCGTAGCCGCCTTTCACTTGCTGCCCGCAGCCGCTGACCGGGACGCCGCCGATGGCGCAGAGTAGCCCGCTGTCGTTGAACCGGGGGACCGCGAAGCCCTCCTCGGTGGCGACCGCGGACAGCGCCTCGCTGTCGTTGTCATTGGAGGGGACCGCCACGCACGCCTCGACGATCCCGTCACCCGGCGCCCCCGCCGCGCCGGAGAAGTCGATCACGAAAGCCACCGTCACGTCACCGGCGGCCGCGGCGTCCGCGCAGGGCACGCGGGCAACGGCGTTTGGCACCGTCGCCGACGCGGCAGCCATACCCAGCGGGGCCAACGTGGCCGTGGCGGCGGCACTCATAACGAGTGCCGCCGCCCGGCGCCGGATCCCGCTCACGCCCTCGCAGCCTCCTCATTCATTGGTCATCGTCACTCCCTCGAGCGCGGGGATGGTTTGCACGGTGGCGAGCACGTTGGCGGTGAGGCTGCCATCGGAGTTGGGCTGATAGGCGATGCCGCCTTGACCCGAGCCGCTGGTCACCTGGAGGCTGAGCAGGGCGGCCACGACGTTTTGCGATCCATTGTCGAACTGGGATGCGGTGGGGTCGAGTCCGTCGGCGAGCAGCGCCTGGATCACCGTCGCCGTCGAGTTGGCGTCGAAGGCGTCCCCCTTCTGGTACGGCCATCCGCCCTGGGCGGTCTGGGCGTGGGTCAGCCACTGGACCGTGTTGCGGCTGATGGTCGCCCCCTGGGCTGCCAGCCCGTCGACGGCGAGTCCGGTGGAGTTGGTGTCCGGCCCGGCGTAGGTCTCAGGGTCCACATGCGGGCACTTCACAGACGTGTCTTTCCGGAACGTCTCCCATCCGCCGTTGCCACATTGCTGGCCCTCCAACCAGGTGACCGCCGGCGCCACGGCGCTCCCGGTCACACCCGCCGCGGCCAAGGCCACCAGCGACAGTCCTTGCCGGTAGGCGCCGTCGTAGGTGGGTGACTGGGCCCCGAACAGACCGGCCTTGTTACCACTGGTACGCATGGTGGCCTCGAGCCGGCTGACGAGGTTGGTGCTGCCGAACGTCGTGGGGTTCTCGCCCGCTCCGACGGCCGCCAGGATGAGATAGGCCAGCTCGCCGGGACCGTCCTCGCCGTCGACTGTCACGTACTTGTTGACGTGTTCGGATAGGTACGTGAGAGCCTGGCTTTCCAGAGCGTTCTCGTTTTTGGTCGTCTCGAAGGCCAGGACCGCCTGCACGGTGTCCCCGTAGTCCGGTTTGGTCGAACCCGCGGAAACAGGGATATAGCCGTTCGTGGTGAACTGCGACGCCAACCACACGGCGGCGTTGTCAGCCGCGGCCTTCTGCGGCAACGTCGGGCCGCTGTCCGCAAAGGCCCTGGGGGCGGTCACAACGATCAGCGCGACGAGCAGGCATACGACTGCGATCGTGCGGCGGAGGTCTCTTGCCATCATCGGGTGCGGTTCCTTTCCTCGGGCCCATCGGCCCTTCGGAACGGCACCCTGGCGAGGGCGCGCACCCTGGGGCCCCGAGCCGTTGTCTCGACGGTTGCGAAGCACTATCGGGGTACCCCGGCTCGCCCCCCGCCGTGCGACAGGAGACCTACGGTTGCGGACCAGCGCCGGACTTCGACCGGCTTCCCCCACATGTTGTGGACCTCTGCACGCTACAACACCAACCGGGCCAAGGGCCACTGGCAAACTGTGGCCGATAGTTGCTGATAATACTGACGAGGCCGGCCGTTGGGAGCATGTCATGTCCGACGAGGTCGAGGCTCGGTTGGACGACTTGATGGGCGATCCGGGGACCTGTGCACCCGGCGACCCGATTCCGGGCAGCTCCAATTGGACCAGGCGATACGGTCCCGCCGGCCCGCCTGGCGGACACTAGCCCCGGTCAGATGGTTCGTTTCGTCCGTTGACCGAGGCCTTGAAGGTCCGGCCGAGGAGGGGACGGGCCAGGCTTGGGCCTGCCCTTGCGTACGCCAACCGCTATTGATTAGGGTTTCCTTACCAACAATATATGGTAAGGTTATAGTCCGCTGAGGGAGTCGTCGGATGTGTCCTTGTCGCAGCCTTAGGTACTCGCCGAGAAGGTCCCACAAGTCAACGGCTCCGGCGGCTGGAGTCGTGGATCTGCGGCTGAAACCGACCAGGGGCCTGGCGTTGGTGGCGTCGGGCCTATTGGCCCTGTCGGCGGTCACCGCTTGTGGTTCCTCGTCACGCTCGAGCGCCAACGCCGGCTCGAATATCACCCAGGATTGCACCGCCGTATCCGACGTGCTCTCTGACGGTCCCGACCCTGACGCGGACTCGGTCGGCTACGCCCAAGCCCAGGTCCTGCCCCTGCGACAGCTGAAGATCTCCGAGGCCAACCTGCGCACGGCTGTCAAGAACCTGGACGACGCCTACCAGCAGTTCAGCTCCAGCACCGGGACCGCCCAGGCCGCCGCTGCGGTCAAGGTGTCATCCGCGCAAACCGCCCTCAACAACATCTGCCCCGGAGCCGCCCCGTGAAACTCTCACTCCCTCTCGGCCTTGTACCGAGGCTGGCCGCCCGGCGAATCTTCGCCATCGCTGTCACGGCGTTGTGCACGGCCGGGCTGCTGGCCGCCTGCGGCAGCTCTTCTGACGGTTCGGGCTCCTCGGCCAGTTCGGGCTCCTCGAAGGGGTCGATCACCCTCTACAGCGGCCAGCACGAGCAGACCACCCAATCTCTGGTGGCGGCGTTCGAGAAGAAGACCGGGATCACGGTCAACGTCCGCTACAACGACGAGGACACCTTTGCGGACGAGGTCGTCGCCGAGGAGGCCCACCCGAAAGCCGACGTCTTCTACACCGAGAACTCACCGGCGTTGGAGTACCTGCAAAACAAAGGGCTGCTGGCACCCGTCGATCCGTCCACGTTGGCCCAGACCGCGACCAAGTACAACTCCGCGCAGGGGGACTGGGTGGGGATCTCGGCCCGGGTGAGCGTGCTCATCTACAACCCGAGCCTCATCCGCGAGTCGCAGCTTCCCACCACCGTGTTGGGGCTGGCCAGCCCCGAGTACAAAGGCAAGCTGGCCTTCGCGGCCGGGGAGACCGATTTCCAGCCCATCGTCACCTCGGTGGACCGATCCTACGGCCAGGCCGCCACCGTGAAGTGGTTGGACGGGATCAAGTCCAACGCCGGAAGCCACGTCTACCCCGACAACGAGACCATCGCGGACGAGGTGAACCGGGGGGCGGTGGCCTTCGGGGTCGTCAACCAGTACTACTGGTACCGNNCATCCGCTCGCAGATCAGCTACTTCGCCCGGAGTGACCCCGGGTACGTTCTCGACGTCTCGGGGGCGGCGGTGCTGAAGTCGTCAAAGAAGCCGGCCGCGGCCCAGGAGTTCCTGGCGTTTTTGGTTTCCAAGGCGGGCCAGGAGATCATCGCCCACT
>PMHU01000131.1:7433-59285 GCA_003156795.1 Acidimicrobiaceae bacterium | reverse complement strand
GCTACTGATCCGTCTTCTTTGATCTCGGGTACGGCCGTGATCACGGTGTTGCCGGCGGTGTTGGTGGCGGTCACGGTGTCGCCTCCGGCGGCCAACGTGCCGGCAGGTGAGACTCAGCAGCTGACCGCGACCGGATTGTATTCCGATGGGTCGACGGCGAGTTTGACCAAGTCGGTGACGTGGTCGTCTTCGAGCACGGCCACGGCCACGGTGTCGTCGAAGGGCCTGGTCACGGCGGTGGCCACCGGTGCGGCGACGATCACCGCTACTGATCCGTCTTCTTTGATTTCGGGTACGGCCGTGATCACGGTGCTGCCGGCGGTCTTGGTCGCCGTCACCGTTTCTCCGCCCGCCGCGAACGTGGCGGCAGGTGACACGCAGCAGCTCACCGCGACCGGGTTGTATTCCGATGGGTCGACGGCGAATTTGACCAACTCGGTTTCTTGGTCGTCTTCGAGCACGGCCACGGCCACCGTGTCAGGTACGGGTCTGGTCACCGCTGTGGCCACGGGTGCGGCGACCATCACGGCAGACGATACGGCCGCTGTTCTTTCGGGCACCGCGGTAATAACGGTGCTGCCGGCTGTGCTGGTGGCGGTGACTGTTTCTCCGCCAGTGGCCAACGTGCCCGCTGGGCAGACCCAACAGCTCACCGCTACCGGCTTGTATTCGGATGGGTCGACGGCCGATTTGACCAAGTCGGTGACGTGGTCGTCTTCGAGCACGGCCACCGCTACGGTCTCGTCGAAGGGTCTGGTCACGGCGGTGGCCACGGGTGTGGCGACCATCACGGCCACCGATCCTTCGTCTTCGATCTCCGGCACGGCCGTGATCACGGTGCTGCCGGCCATGCTGGTTGCGATCACGGTTTCTCCGCCGGTGGCCAATGTGCCCGCCGGGCAGACCCAGCAGCTCAGCGCAGTGGGGTTGTACTCCGACGGATCCATGGTCAACTTGACCAACTCAGTGACGTGGTCGTCTTCGGCCACGGGCACGGCGACGGTGTCGTCAACTGGTTTGGTCACGGCTGTGGCCACGGGTGTGGCAACCATCACGGCGACGGATCCTTCGTCTTCGATCTCCGGCACCGCGGTGATCACGGTGTTGCCAGCCGTCTTGGTGGCGGTGACGGTGTCACCGCTGGCGGCCAACGTGCCTGCAGGGCAGACCCAAAAGCTCACTGCGACCGGCTTGTACTCCGATGGGTCGACGGCCGACTTGACCAAGACAGTTACCTGGTCGTCGTCGAGCGACTCAACTGCCACGGTGTCGTCGAAGGGCCTGGTCACGGGAGTGGCTACCGGTGTAGCGACGATCACGGCTACCGATCCCTCGTCGCTGATTTCGGGCACCGCCGTGATAACGGTCCTGCCGGCTGTTCTGGTGGCGGTCACGGTGTCACCGCTGGCGGCCAACGTTCCGGTCGGCGAGACTCAGCAGCTGACGGCGACCGGCTTGTATTCCGATGGCTCGACCGCCAACTTGACCAACTCGGTGACGTGGTCATCGTCCATCACGGCGACAGCGACGGTGTCTTCGACCGGTCTGGTGACCGGTGTGGCTACCGGTGTGGCTACGATCACGGCCACCGATCCCTCGTCTTTGATCTCGGGTACGGCCGTGATCACGGTCCTGCCTGCGGTCTTGGTGGCCGTCACGGTTTCTCCGCTGACGGCCAACGTGCCCGTCGGAGATACCCAGCAGCTCACGGCTACCGGGTTGTATTCGGATGGGTCGACGGCGAATTTGACGAGCTCGGTGACGTGGTCGTCGTCGAGCGACTCCACTGCATCGGTGTCTTCGACGGGCCTGGTGACCGGTGTGGCTACCGGTGTGGCGACCATCACGGCCACCGATCCATCCTCGTTGATCTCCGGTACGGCGGTCATCACTGTGCTGCCGGCGGTGCTGGTGGCAATCACGGTATCGCCGCCCGTGGCCAACGTTCCTGCTGACGCGACACAGCAGCTCACGGCGACGGGCGTGTACTCGGACTTGAGCACCCAGGATCTGACCAACTCGGTGACGTGGTCGTCTTCGAACTCGTCGACTGCGTCGGTGTCATCTACCGGTCTGGTCACGGCTGTGGCTACGGGTGTGGCCACCATTACCGCTACCGATCCTTCGTCGCTAATCTCGGGGACGGCCGTGATAACGGTCCTGCCGGCCGCACTGGTATCGCTCACCGTCTCGCCGTCACCGGCAACAGTGTCCAGGTTCGACATCTTGCAGCTCACGGCAACAGGCCACTACTCGAACCTGACCACAGGTAACGTGACCGACTCCGTGACCTGGACGTCCTCCGACGACACCATCGCCACGGTGTCATCCACCGGTCTCGTGACCGGCGGGGCCAACACCGGGACGGTGACGATCACCGCCACTGACCCGTCCTCGGGGGTCACCGGCACCACCACCTTGACGGTGACCGGGCCGGTCATCTCGATCTCGCCGACCAGTGGTAGGCACGGCTCGAGCGTGGTGGTCATCGGGCAGGGATTCGTCCCAGGCTCGACGATCAAGGTCAAGTACGTGACCGGAATGACGCTCATGCCGAGGGTGAGAATCTGCTTCGCCCTCATCGGTACCTACGGCCACTTCACCTGCACGGGGAAGATACCGCCCAAGGACGAGGCGGGAGCGTTAGGCGTTCACACCATCCTGGCCAAGGTGCATCACACCCGCGGCATCCTGGCCACCACGACATTCACACTGATCCGCCGACCCTAACCGACCCCCTAACATCTTTGCGGACCCCGCGGGCCTGTACCGCGGGGTCCGCGGAGGGGCGCTGGAGGCTGGCGACCCGACCGGGACCTTGGAAGAGGTGGGCGAGGGCGTGGCGGCTAGAATTAGGATACGACGACGGTGCTCGCAGCCAGCCGGCGTCGGTAGACACGTGACGATCGCCGCAGGACGAAGGCGCTGCTGACGATAGAGGTGTGACGCATTCCAGAGATTCGGTGGCGCGATGGCGACTCGAGCGACGCCTGCATGGTGTGCGGGTCCAGCGCGACCCGTTTGATCGCCGAAGTAGATGCCCATTTCTTGACTGGCGTCCGGGTCGAGAAGTGCGGTGCCTGCCATTCGTTGCGCCTGATCGGGCCCATGCACCAATACACGTCCGACGACACTGCGATCGACGACTACGTGGAAGGGGGCGCCAGCCTTGACGCCATCGCTCTGGCGATGTGCCGGGTGCGCCGAGGTTCGGTCAAGAGGTTCCTCGACGTCGGCTGCAACTATGGCTTCGGTGTCCATATCGCGCAGCACCTCTTCGGTTGGGAGGCGCTAGGCGTCGAACCGTCACCTGCCGGCCGTAGAGGGCAGGCGGAGCTCGGGGTGGAGATACGGGCAGACTTCCTAGACGACGCCACCGACATCGGCCAGCCCTTCGACCTGATCCTGGCGTCCGAAGTGGTCGAGCACGTTTCCGATCCCGTCGACTTTCTGAGCCAGCTCCGCCGGCGGCTCACCGCCTCGGGGGTGGTGGTGCTGACGACTCCGTCTGCTGAGGTGATGGCGGCGCCTCTCGAGCGCGAAGAACAAGCCGTACAAGCCCTCAGTCCGGGCTTCCACTACTTCCTGGCGAGCGTGCGGGGCATGGAAATCCTGCTCGAGGAGGCGGGTTTTCGGCATCATCGGGTTCTTCGCCACGGGGCCACCCTCCAGGTCGTCGCCGCGAGCTCTCCCGAAGGCTGGGGTTCGATCGTCGACGAGCCGACGCTCGACCAAACCGCTTTCCTGCGGTACCTGGACGCGGCGACCGACGCCGCGCCCTATGGGTCGGCGCTGGCCAGCGGAATGGCCTCTCGCCATTTCCGGGCGTGCGTCATGAATGGCGATTTCGTGGCGGCGGAAAAGAGCTCCTCTCGGTTGGGCGACGTCATGTTGGCGAAGAACGGGTTCGACTTGGACGACCCGCGATCGGTGATCGGCGAGTTGAACGCGGGCCGCCGTCCCGCCTGGAACCTGGCGGGAGTGGCCTACTGCAAGGGGATGGTGGAGCTCATCGACCGGCGGGTCCCGGAGCGGGCCGTTTCCTACTTCGAGCTGGCCGATCGAGCGGCTCGGGCGTGGCGCGACACCAGCGGGCTGCTCGATGTAGACCTATGGAACTTGCGTGAGCTGTCGCTCGGCCACAGGTGCCTGGCCATCGCCATGACCGATCCCGAGTCGGCCGGTCCGGCGACCGACCGGCTGGCCGAAGTACTCGACAAGGATGTGCCGATGGATGCGCGGCGCATCGCCTGGTGGAAGGTGCGGACCTTCAACGAGCTGGTCGCTCGGGGGCACCTCGATGTCCAAGCGGCCCTCGCGGCTGAGGTCGAGGCGTCGGTGGACGCGCTGGTGTGGTCGTCTGATGTTGACTTCAGGCGGGCCGGGCTCGACGCTCTCTTCCTGCTTGGCGTCCGGGCCCTCAACAGTGGCTCCGCCACGATCTCCCGCCAGTGGTTCACGCGATGTGCCAGCGCCTGCGACGCCATGCCCGAGGAGGACGCCCACGCCCGTGAACTCGGTGAAACGGCGCGCCGGCATGACACCCTCGCTACCAGCCGCGGCGGAGAGGAGCCGTTGGCCCTGCCGGCGCGCGGCCGGCGATTCGATCCCGGGCTGACCATCGGTATCGACGCCTACTGGTGCGACGCGTCGGGAATGTACCTGCGCGGGTTCGCCCATGCCGGGCCGGCCGCCGTGCAAACGATCGCTCTTTGCTGCGGGGACCGACGCGTCAGCCAGCAGCCGACGAAACGGCAGGACGTCGCCGACCTCTATCCCGATGGAGTGGTCCCTTCGGCGTGCGGGTTTGCGCTATACCTGGCCGGTCGTCCGGGTGACCAGGTGAGCTTGGAGCTGGATATCGGCGACGAGCAGCGGTGGGCACCCGTCGAACTGCCGAGCCATTCTCTGCCCGTGCTCGAGCAACCGCCCGAGCGCCGTTTGCAAGTGATGATCCGTAGGCTCATGGCCGAGGCGGGCGCGGGCCCGGTCCTGACGGTGGGCGGACGGGGNNCAATCGGAAGTTCGGAGATCGCGTCGTCTTCAACGTAGATATTCACACCGGGTCTAACGTCGACGTGGTCGGCGACGTCCATCAGCTGTCCCGCTTCTTCCGAGGCGGCTCTTTCGCGGCGGCTTTCAGCGCGTCTCTGCTCGAACACGTCGTCGCTCCGTGGCTGGTCGCGGCCGAGATCAATGTCGTGCTGGAGCTGGGCGCCCCCGTCTTGCACGTGGCGCCGACTTCGTGGCCGGAACATGCGATGCCCAACGATTTCTGGCGGTTTACCGCTGATGGGCTGGCCACCCTGTTCGGGCCCGCGACCGGCTTCGAGGTCCTCGACAAAGGCGCTGTCAGTCACCTGCGGCTCCATCCCGACCCGAGGTGGCGCCGTGACCATCTCGACATGCCCACGATGGCGGCCAGCGATCAATCGTGGGTCCTGGCCCGCAAGGTAAGCGAGATCGATGGTGATGCCCTTCGCTGGCCCTACGACCCAGTCGAAGGTGAGCGGGCGGCCAAGGCGTATCCCGTCGACGGCATCATCGACGAGGTCAAGTGGTGAGTCGCATCAGCAGGGACGGGTCGGGGATCTCGGTCGTCGTGGCGCTCTACAACGGCCGCGACTACATACATGACGCTCTGCGGACCGTTGTCGATCAAACGGTTCTGCCGGGTGAGGTGATCATCGTTGACGACGGTTCGACCGACGGCTCGGACGAGGTCGTCCAAGGCATCGAGACCCCTTTCCCGGTAAAGATCGTTCGCCAAGCCAACACCGGGCAGTCGGCTGCCCGAAACGTCGGCGTGGGCTTGGCCAACGGGGAGTACATCGCCTTCATAGACCAAGACGACCAGTGGCGCAAGGATCACTTGGACGCCCTCCTGAGGGCGATTTCCAAGAATCCCGACATCGCCTGGGCCTATACCGATTTCGACGAGATGGACACGCAGGGGCGAACCGTCACTCACGGCTTCATCCTCGAAAGCGGCCTATCTCATCCGAAGCGGAGCCTGGCGGCATGTCTGGCAGGCGACTTGATGGTCATCCCCTCGGCCAGCCTCCTCCGGAAAGCCGCTCTAGACCAGGTCGGCGGCTTCGACGAGCGGCTCTCCGGCTACGAGGACGACGACCTCTTCATCCGAATCTTTCGAGCCGGTTGGAAGCACGCGTTCGTACCCAAAGCCCTCACCCGCTTCCGCGTCCACGGTTCGAGCTCGTCGTCGGGGTGGAAGTTCCTCGACAGCCGGATGATCTATCTGGAGAAGCTGATCGAAACCGTTTCCGACGACGATCGGCTCAATAGGTATTGGGTGCGCGACCTCGTTCTACCCCGCTTCTTCCTCGCCACCCTCGATGACTACTCGAGGGCTCTGAGCCGCTCGAACTGGGAGCAAGCCTCACAAGCTGCCGCGGCTGCCCATTACCTGGCTTCGATGATGCCGCCCCGCCTGCGGCGCCGGATCGAAGTGCGTCTCATGAGTCGACCCCGGCTGTGCCGCCGAGCCTTGCAGGGGCTGGACCTCATGCCGGCCCGAGCGCAAAGGTTGGTCAATCCCACCCTTCGAATTCGCAAGCTCAGCCGCTACGCCGACTGAGCGTCTCGACTGGCAGCGAGGTCGGTGCTGCGGCCGTCGGGATCGCGACCCGGTTGGTCGCCGGCGATTACCGCCCGGAGGCCAGTTGAACCACCAGGAGGGCGGCGATCGACGCCAGGCAGCCGAGGTGGTCGTGGCAGATCGATCGGGCCAGACGACTTTGCGTCTCGCTGGAGTCGTCCCGGCCGCCCAGGCGCACCGCGTTGGGGACCGTGCGGGTCGACGCGAGCAGGATCGGAACCGCGGCCAGCGCGAGCGAGGTCCACGCGACCCAGCCTGGGGTTTCGTCACGAGCGATCTCGGTGACGATGGCGGCCAGAGTTGCGAGCATGGCCACCGCCACCAGCCGATTCATCGGGCGGGCGTCACGCGTGACCCGGCGGTAGTAGCCGGCGATGGATGCCAGTACGCCCTCGGGTAGCTCAGGGCCGGGTTTCTTGAGGACTTGCACGTCGTGCATAAGGTCGAACCACAGAACGGCGAGCAGGAAGCCCGCCCCAGCTGTAATGAAGGGTGTCATGGTCAGTGGGCAGACCGACTGCTGGCCCTAGCAGCGCTCCGGGGCCCGTCAGTCGACAGAGCGGCCCAGGAAGGCGGCCAGCTCGTCGGCGGGCGGTCGATCGGCCGGGCAGGGTCGTTGCTCCCCGAACGGCCGGCCTGGCCCGCGAAACTCTGGGGAGAGACGAGAACGCGTCGCCGCGAGCACCTCCACGGCCAACTCCGGATCCAGGTCGGTGGACTTTCCGGTGGCTCTGGCCAGGTCCCACGCGTGGGTGAGAACGTCGCCGGTGCGCAGCCCGATGAAGTCGGTGCCGGGCATCTTGGCGAATGGCAACTCGAACTCCCGCGTGAGGCCGTCCGGCGCCCCGAACACCGCCTGTGCCGACGCAGCCGTCGCGGCATGAGCGGCTCGTAGGTCATCGGGTAATGCGCCAGGTTGCAGGCCGGCTAGCTCCTGGACCCATTGGTTGCCACCGATCACGTGCTCGACCACTTCCTTGGTGTTCCAGTCGCTGCATGGCGACGGAAGTTGCAGCTGGTCAGGGGTCAGGTCGGCCAGCACGCTGGCGAACAGATCCTGGGCCCGTTGATGCGCGACGAGCTGATCCATGATGGGTCCTTTCCCGAGGGCACGGTCGAGCGGAACGATGGCATACTTCCTGCCGCTCCAATCTGCCCGTGCGGACTGACGATCCTATCCAGGCGGCGTCGAGCCCGCAGGAGCCTCGAAGCCCGCCGGCTACCGGAGGTGTGCGATGGCTCCGAGGGCCAAGGCGGCGTGCTTGGCCGGGCCGGGACCGAAGCTGGAAAAAAGAGGCACGAGGAGCGTGTCCTGGGTGAGGCCGACCAGGAAGCCCAGGGCGGCGCCGACGGTGACGATGATCCACTCATCGGCTTGGAAGGCCGGCCGGAGCAGCCCTTCGAACTGCGCCGGCGTCATCACCGCGATCTTGTCTTTGACCATCTGGCGAACGTTCATGGCGCGCTCGGTGTAGGCCACGGCCCCGTCCAGGGTCCGGGGCACCTCGTCCATCAGCTCTTGCGCCATGCGCTTCTTGAGGTTCTCGTATCGACCGGAACCGACCGCCAGGAGCACGAGGGGTTTGACCCGGCCCGACTGTTCGTCGACAACGGCCGTGACGTGGCTCTGGACCATCTGGAAGAGAACGTCCGAATACGGCCCGTCGAACAGCGAGACCAGGATGTTGCGCGGAGTGATCATCTCCTCGGCGATGATGCGCGAGTAGTCCTCGGTCACTTCGGGCTGGCGCTTGATGAACACACCTTGGAACGTGATCCCGAGAATTCGCTTCGGCAGCAAGGGACGGAACAGCATCCGAAGCGCCAGCCAGTCCGTCGAGTAGCCGATGAACAGTCCGAAGATCGGCAGCACGAACGGACTCGGCAGGACCAGGTAGACCACTGCCTGCAGGAGACCGATCAGCAAGCCGAACCAGATGCCGGAACGGGCGATGAACTGGAATTCCTTGCGAGCCGTTTCGCGGTACATCTTGTTGAGGAGGACCTTGTCCTTGATCAGATTGGAGATGATCATGTGCTTGAGATCGAAGACCTCGTCGAGGTGCTCCTTGACGTCGTCCATCAACTGGGCCATGACCCGAGGAGCGTCCTTGCGTATACGCGAGATGATGGTGAGCTTGGTTCGCTCCGGGAGCGAGTCCCAAAGCCCGGGTTGGATCTCGTCCAAGACCTGGCGCGCCACCCGGTCGGTCGACTCGAGGAACGGGCCTTCCAGCTCCTGCAGCGCTTCCGCCGGGTCGATCTTGTCGAGGAACTCCCGGGGGTCGAGCAGGTCGCGCATCATCAGGTCCACGGTGACCGAGGCCATCTTCGCCGCCCTCTTGGGCAGGATCCCTTGCCAACCAATCGGACCGACCCCTTTGCGGTCGATGGGATCGAACATCATCTTTATGGCCGCCAGCTTGGTCACGTAGCCGATCAACGACGCCACCAATGGCATGGCGATGAAAACGACCGGGTACGCCTTCAGGCGCGCCACCAGGCCATGCACGTGCGCCACGTCGAAAGCCAGAAAGTTGAGCGAATGCAACAGGTCGCGTCCGCCTACGAAGGAAGGCAAACGTCGCAGAACGAGCGACCGGCGGGACTCAGTCGAAGGATCTGCCGGATGAGCTTCGGCTTCACCAACTTTCGATGGTCGTAGCGGCCGAGTACCTCGCGCACATCGGTCTGCGCTTCGATCAACTCCCACTCGTAGAACTCGCGGCCCTTGTAGGGAACCAGCTCGACCAGCCCGAGCTCGAGCAGGTGCGTCACGTAGCGCGTGGTCAGCTCCTGGGCGTGCACTTTGGCGTTGCGCCCGACGTTGCTCTTGTTGCAGATGACCTGATCGTCTCCGTCGTGAGCCTGCAGGACGGCCTGCACGCTCCCATCGGACATGGCCAGAAGGATGCGGGCCTCGTCGGGCAGGAGCTCGTGAATGGTCCGCATGACCGCGGCTTCGCGTGCGGCGGCTGGTGACTGCATCTCAGCCGTCCGCAGCAAGGCCGCGAAAGCCTCGGCTGGCGACCGACCGCCGTTGGTAGACACCACCGAAACCGAAGTCTGTATTGGCGTCGGCGCCACAGGAGCCACCATGCTCAACGGCAGGGAACCCTCGAGTCGCTCCAGCCGATCTCGCAGCACCAGGACGGTCTCCGTCTCGACTTCGTACAAGCGGGTCCGAGCCCAAGCGAGAATTGGCACCTGGTCGATGACTAGGTCCGCCCGGTCCATGCCGCCCACCGCGACCGATCCGCCAGGAAGCCGGCTGACCACGCCCCGGAACCATTCGCCAGGTCTGGCCGCCCTAGGCACCCTTGCCTGCCCTGACACCATGGACCTCCCTGTCTCGCAATTCGGACAAAACTATACGTGACCTGCCCTTGGCCCGTGGCTGGCTGGCATCGGTGGGTGCGGATGGCGAGAAACCTCACGCCGTAGCATGACGCTGTGGCGCGCATCCAGGTCGGGGTCCCATGACCAACGTGGTGGTGGTCGGTTCGGGGGGTGCGGGGCTCGTAGCCGCCCTGACCGCGACCGACGCCGGAGCCCGGGTCACCGTTCTCGAACGGACATCGACGATCGGCGGATCCACGGCCCTGTCGGGAGGCGGTGTCTGGGCTCCGGGCAACCACCACATGGCAGCCGCCGGGCTCCCGGACAGTCGAGAGGAGGCGCTCGTCTACTGTCGGCGCCTCGTCGCCGGCAAGGTTCCCGACGAGCTGGTCGAAGCCTTCGTGGACGCGGCACCGAAGATGATCCGATACCTCGAAAGCCGGACAGATCTGCGTTTCCGGCCCCTGTCGTGGCCCGACTACCACCCTGAAATGGAAGGCGCCAAGCGCACCGGTCGAATGCTCGAGTCCGAGGTGTTCGACACCCAAGGCTTGGGTGAGTGGGCGGCGCGCATCCGCACCGGTCCGGTTCTGTCGCTGCCGATCACTCTCGAGGAACAGTCGGTGACCTGGCAGCTTGGCTACACCCCGTCGAAGTTCGATCGCCAGACGGTAAAGGCTCGGGCCGCGGCCGGCCAGGTGACGATGGGCCGGGCCCTGATCGCCGGTCTCCTGCAAGCGTGCTTGGCGCGAGGTGTTCGGGTGGTCACAGGCGCCCGAGTCCTCGAACTGGTGCGCGACCAGGCCGGGAACGTGCGTGGCGTCGTCGGCCGCGGCACGGACCCTGCCCTCGAGGCCACCGCTCCGATCCGCGACGACCAGGACTTCGCCATCGAAGCCGACGCTGTCGTGCTTGCCTCCGGAGGTTTCGAGTGGGACGAGGGTCTCAATCGGAGCTTTCTCGCCGGACCGCTGACCCACCCGACCACGCCACCGTCGGGCGATGGCGATGGCCTCCGAATGGCCATGTCTGCGGGCGCAGCATTGGCGAACATGACCGAAGCTTGGTGGTATCCGGCGTCGAGCGTCCCAGGTGACGTTTACGAAGGGGTCGGCCTGAACCGGTTCGTGGCCACCGAACGCACGGCGCCGCACTGCATCCTCGTCAACGAAGACGGCGTCAGATTTGTCAATGAGGCCGCCAACTACAACGACATGATGAAGGCGTTCTTCCACTTCGATGCACGCGGGTACCGCTGGCGCAACCTTCCGTGCTGGGCGGTCATGGATGGCCAATACCGACGGCGCTACAGCATCGCTTCGGTCCGACCCGACAGCCCCGACCCGGAGTGGCTGCCGAAGGCGTCGTCGATCGACGAGCTCGCCGGCCTCATCGGAGTGGATGCCGGGGGGCTGGGCGCAACCACCGAACGGTTCAATCAGTTGGCGCGAGATGGTAGGGATCTCGACTTTGGCCGCGGGGACAGCTACTACGACCGCTTCCACGGAGATCCGACCGCGCCGCACCCGAACCTGGGGACCCTGGAAGAACCCCCCTTCTACGCGCTGCGCGTCCACCCGGGGTGCGTCGGAACCAAGGGCGGACCCCTAACCAACGCAAAGGCGCAGGTGCTCGACGTCCGCGGCGAGGTCATCCCCGGCCTGTTGGCGGCGGGCAACGTGGCGGCCAGCCCAGCCGGACCGGCCTACTTCGGGGGCGGATGCTCCATCGCGATGGCGATGACGTGGGGTTACCTGGCCGGTTCTACTGCGGCCGCGTAGCCAACGGCGATGCCAATGGGGATACGTTGACTCGATGGGATCAGGGGGAGATCAGAAGCCGGTTCCGACGGACGAGGTTGCCGAGGGCCGGGGCGCCACGCTCTGCCTGGTCGTCACACAGCCCGTCGGCGGTCGGGAGCGCGAATATCACGAGTGGTATGACAATCAGCACGTTCGGGATGTGGTTCGAGTGCCAGGGATATTGTCAGCCCAGCGCTTCGATGCCGTCGAGTCCGGACCGGCCGATGAAAGCGCGCCATCGCGCTTCCTTGCCGTGTACGAAATAGCAGGCGACCCGGGCCGGACCGTCGAGGAGCTTCAGCGCCGCTTCGGGACCCCCGAGATGCCGGCGAGCGACGCCCTCGATCTGCGAGAGGTGTCCATGACCTTCTGGAGCCCTCGAGGCGAGCGGACGACCGAGGCCTAGTAGACGGCAGGAGCGGCGCTCGACTTCACAGGATCCGAGACTTCCGGTCCTGCCAGTAACGTTCGCGGATGCGGCGCTTGTAGAGCTTCCCGTTGGGATCCCGAGGCAGCTCGGGATCGAAGTCGACCGTGCGTGGGCACTTGTAGGCGGCCAGATGGGCCCGGCAATACTCGATTAGCTCGACTTCGAGATCCGAGCCGGAGATGACCCCGTCGAGCGGTTGGATCACCGCTTTGACCGCTTCGCCGAACTCATCATCGGGCACCCCGAACACGGCTGCATCAAGGACCTTCGGGTGCATCACGAGGAGGTTCTCCACCTCTTGGGGGTAGATGTTGACACCGCCTGAGACGATCATGAACGTCGAGCGGTCGGTCAGGTACAAGTAGCCGTCGGCGTCGACGTGGCCCACGTCGCCGAGGGTGCGCCACCCCTGCTCGTTGGACACCGATGCCGTCTTCTCGGGGTCCTTGAAGTACTCGAAAGTCGGGCCGCCCTCGAAGTAGATCTCACCGGACTGACCGACGGAAAGCTCGGCTCCGTCTTCGCCGACCACGTGCACCGACGTCATGGGCTTCCCGACCGAACCAGGGTGCGCCAGCCACTCGTCGGGGCCGATCGCCGAGCCGGCGAAACCCTCAGTGCCGCCGTAGTACTCGTGGATGATAGGTCCCAGCCACTCCATCATCTGGTGCTTGACATCCACCGGGCAAGGAGCCGCGGCGTGCAGCACGCATTGGAGGCTGGACGTGTCGTAGCGATCGCGGACCGACCGCGGCAGTTTCAGCATGCGCACGAACATGGTGGGGACGAACTGGGCGTGGGTAACGCGGTGCCGCTCGATGAGCCGAAGAACGGCCTCCGGATCGAATTTGGGCAGGATCACGGACGCCGCACCCAAGCGATTGACCGCCATGGTGTAGTTGATTCCGGCCGCGTGATAGAGGGGCGCGGGAGAGAGGTAAACGCTCGAGGCCGTCATCGCATACCGGTGGCGGAGCGCCATCTCCAGCACCGACTGGGCCCAAGACCCGTCGTCGGTGGGCAGGTCGCGACGGACCGCTTTCGGCCTTCCAGTGGTGCCCGACGAGTAGAGCATCTCGGTGCCGTCCGACGGCTCCGGGACGGTCAGGGCGGAAGGCTCGCCCGTGCCATACGGTCGCCACCCCGGCAGCGAACCGCCGACGGCCACCCGAAGTTCGACCCTAGGTCCGTGGTCGAGCAGCCGAGCTGCCAGCTCGTCCATCGACCCGTCGATGAACACGGCTCGGGCCTCGGAGTCGTCCACGATATAGGCGACCTCATCGAAGGTGAGATGGGTATTGACGGGCGTGTAGTAGAGGCCCGACAGTTGGCATGCCCATGAGATCTCGAGGAACTCAGGTCGGTTGGGGAGCATCAGCGCGACCCCGTCGCCGCGACGGAGGCCGGCTTCGTGCAGGAGCGCGGCGATCCGACAAGCGCTGGCGTGCAGCTGGCCATAAGTGATGGTTTCGCCATCCGCCACGATGAGGGCCGGCGACGTGCCGGAGCCGGTCGCGTGGTCGGCAATGTTCACCGTGACCCTATCAGTCCGCAGTGTCAGCGGCCGAGGCCTGCCGGCGCGCCATTTCGGCCGGCTTGATATTACCTTCCAGGACTTGACGGATCAGCGCTTGGACGTCGGAGCTCATGGACGCCAAAGCCACGAGGTCGTTGGAGCTCTGCCAGTGGACGCGCATGCCCATCAGCTCCCAGGCCCGCTTGAGGTTGGCCTTTGTGGCCATGAGCGTCGTCAGCGGTGCCTGAGCGATGTGGCGGGCGATGGTCTCGACCCGTTCGTCGAGCTCGTCGCGTGGGACGACTTCGTTGACGAGGCCTATGGCGAGCGCTTTCTGGGCGTCGATCACCTCGGCCAAGTACAGGTAATAGGCGGCGCGCCGCCAGTTCATAAATACCCATGGCTCGATCGAACACTCACCCGACGGCATGCCGAAGCCTTGAAGAGGCGGGTACTGGAAGTAGGCGTCGTCAGCCGCGATCACGATGTCGGTGATCAACCCGTAATGGGTGCCACCTCCAACGCAGTACCCGTGGACCTGGGCGATGGTCGGCTTGGAGAACTCCCACAGGTTGAGCACCGGCTTGACGAACAGATCCGTCTGACCCTTCCACGGCGTGCCCGTGTGAGAGATCGCCTCTGCGAACGTGGGGTAGTCGCGGGAATTGTTGCCGATGGCGTGGCCGGAACAGAAGCCCTTGCCGTTGGCCTTGAGTACGAGGACCTTGACGTCGTAGTCGCGGTCGGCGTCCAGGAGAGCGGCGTCGATCTCCTCGGCCATCTTCTGGTCCTGGGCGTTCGCCTTTTCTGGCCAGTTGAGGGTGACGCGCGCGATGGCGCCTTCCTTCTCGTAGATGATGCGCTCGCGCGTCTCCCTTAGGTCCATTTCCCCTCCCTGATCATCGGCGGCTCGACACTACTCAGCCTGGCTGACGTCCGTGTCAGGGTCGCCTCGGGCCACGAAATCCCGCGGCTTGAGGCCGGACTCCATCAGCTCGGTCCGTCGGGCTTGCACGTCCGATGCGGCCCCGACCAGGTTGGTGAGGATGTGACTTACCTGCAGGTGCACCCGCATCCCCATCAGCTCCCACGCCCGCTTGACGTTGCTCTTCACAGCCAGGAGCGTGGTGAGCGGTATCTGGGCGATGGTGCGCGCCATTTCCTCGACGGTGTCCTCGAGGTCATCGCGGGGTACGACCTTGTTGAGGAGGCCCCATTCGAGCGCCTGCTCAGCGCTGAGCGTCGGGGCCAGCAGGAGCCAGTCCATGGTGCGATGCCAGTTCATCAGTAGCCACGGCTCGATCATGGTGTGGCCTCCCGGCTCACCGAGGCTCTGAGCGAGTGGCATTTGGAAGTAGGCGTCCGCGGACGCCACGCAGAAGTCGGTCAACAGGCCCAGGTAGATTCCCCCTCCGATGCAGTAGCCGTGAATCTGCGAGATCGTCGGCTTGGGGAATTCCCACAAGTACAGAGTCGGCCACAGAAACAGGTCGGCCGTGCCTTTGTACAACTCCTCGAATGTGGTGCCGAACTCCGGGTAGGGGTTCTCCTCGGGCCCCCAACGGGCCACGTGCCCCCCGCAGAAGCCCTGGCCGTTGGCTTTGAGGATCACGACCTTTATGGCAGCGTCGCGGTCGGCTTCGCGAAGGCACGAGTCGACTTCGCGTACGAGGACCGAGTCCTTGGTGTTGGCCTTGTCCGGGCGATTGAGGATGATCCTCGCGATCGGCGGATCGCGCTCGTAAATGACCGCTTCGAGTGTCCGCTGCTCCATGGCGGCCACCCTACAGTTGGGCCCGGTTCGACCGGGCTATAGACGGGGCCGTGGTGAACGACGTGATGTTTCATGATGATTAGAGCATGGGGCCACAGGAGGTAACTTTGGCGCTCATGGGCGGTCCCAACTTCAAGAAGTCTCTTGTCACCCGGATGCGCAAGTCCTGGCTCCGGTCCAACCACCGGGTCCGGTTGACCCGCGACCTCACACCGATCATCCAGCAGTTGGCAGGTGTCGTGCTGGACATTGGCGGCGGCCGCGAGGCTCCTCTCGACGCGGCGTGGCCCGCGGCGGCGGCCCGATATCGCATCGACGCCTTTCCGCACATAGAGCCCCAGTTGGTGGGCGACGCCATGACCCTCCCGGTCCGGCGCGATTCGGTGGACGGCGTCGTCATGTGCGAAGTACTAGAACACCTCCCGCGCCCCGAGAGCGCCCTCGCGGAAGCGCGCCGGGTTCTGCGTCCGGGTGGGTTGCTATGCGGCTCGGTTCCATTCCTGTTCGCTATCCACGGAGACCCACAGGACTACTGGAGATACACGGCCTCCACTCTCCAGAACCTGTTCGCGGAGGCAGGGTTTCGGGACGTCGTCATCATGCCCCACGGCAACCGGGTCACCGTCGCGTGGACTCTGCTGTGTGGCGAAGCGACCTGGCCACGACTGCTCAGTCCGCTCGTGCGGAGGCTGTTTCGTTCCGAGAGCGCGCAATCACCGGAGGGCTACGTGTTCACCGCCATCGCTTCAGCTCTGTAGCGGCCGCTTTTCGAGCGGCAGCAACGATCTAGCCAGGTGCCACGCCGTGCTCGGGCTGGGCCGCGCCCGCAACGAGCGCCAGAATGCCTGGCGGGCCAGGCCTCCTTCGCCGGCACCGAGTGCGAGCAGGCCACACCTCTTCCAGCGGAACGCGGCCGCTTTGTGGTGACCGGCGAAGTAGTCGGCGTTTCTGGTCAGGTACTCGATGTTGGCGGTCGGACGCGTTGCGCTGACCCACCGATGTCGGACGCCATCGTGTCGGCGGTACAGGTGGCCCACCCGCGGCACGGTCGCGACGGTGCGGTTCTGGGCCAGGTGGAGCCACCATTCCACGTCCTCCAGGAAGTCCAGGGTTTCATCGAAAGGTAGGGACTTGTCCCTATCGACGGCGGTCGCCCCGACTGCCGGTACGGAGAAATCGAGGATGGTGTCGGCCACGTTGCCGTCGAGCCGGCGTCCCGGTCGCGGACTCTTTTCTCCTAAGTAGGCCGTCCAGCAGACGGCTACGGGCGCCCGGGCCAGCCCTTCTAGCGCCAGCGCCAGACGGTCGGGCAGGTACAGGTCGTCGTCGTCTAGGAAGGCGACGTGGCGGCCGGTGGCTTCGGCCAGACCGGTGTTGCGGGCCGCCGACGGCCCACCATTGACATCGCGTCTGACGACGCGCACCCGCGGGTCTCCCGACGGGGACGCGACCGGCTCCGGGCTGGCGTCGTCGATCACGAGGCACTCGAAGTCTTCGACCGTCTGCGCCAAAACCGACTCGACTGCTTCGGCAAGGAACCGGGCCCGACTGTAGGTAGGGATGATGACCGAGAACAGGGGCGAACTCATGAATCGGTCAGGAGCTCGCCCGGGTACCGGCCCGTCACGCCACGGCCACGGCTGCGGCATGGCGGCGACGCGGGGCGGCGTGGCGAAGTGGACCCACCCCGGTACCGATCGTCATGCGGCTCAGAATAGGCCGAACCGGGTTGGAGGGAAGGACGATCAAACAGAACACCGCGTCCTGGCGCCGCCACCGAACCGTCTTGACAGCGCTTCGAAGGGGTGATGACCTGTCGAGAACTTGCAAGCCGCAACCAGCCGGGTTTGCGGGAGGGGGGAGCATGGTGGAGGACGGCGTCGACGGGCGGAAGTGGCGATTCTGGCCTACCAGTCGGCGGCGGTGGGCGGAGAAGGCGGCGGCCGCCACGGCCAAGCGCCGGGGGAGAGCCCTTTCGGCCGGCTTCGCCGTGCTGATCGCCTTGTCGGGCGCGCTGATCATGATGGCGGGCGTCGACGCGCACGGCGCCGGCGCCGCAGACCTTACGGGACATTGGCAATGCTGCGGAGCGGGCGGCGCTTCGGAGCAGGACTGGCTGATCTCGGGCTCCGGCGGATCAGGCGAAATTCCGGGCGGCGGGGTGTTCGCATCGATCAAGGCCACCCTGAAGGGTGACCACGTCACCATCGTCACGACCTACAACCAATTTGCTCCCGGATACGTCGCGACGTTTACGGGGACTCTCGCGGCTGGCGGATCCACCATGTCGGGATCGTGGGTGAGCAACCGAAGCCAGGCGGGGACGTGGACCGCGACTCTGGTCTCCTCCGCGCCTGGGACGCCTTCGAAATTGCCCACCAAGGGTACGTCGTTGTCGAGCGGGCACAGGTCCACCATCGCGGCCGCGCTGGTTCCCTTCGATAAGGCATTTCCCCTCACGGGGAGGACGCTCGTCAATGCCACTTTGACGCTCGTCGCCATGATGCTGATCACCTTCCCGGCTCAGCTGTTCAACAAGACGCTGGACGAGAACTATGGCGAGATCAGGGGGATGGTCGCGGCCCGGCTGCCATTACTGGTGCGGCTCCGCCGCTACGTGAAGAGGCAGGCCGCCCGCGAGGGCACCAAAGCGCCTTTTGTGACAGTAATGCTGGTCGGATCCATCATCGGCGGCCTGAACGACCCGAGCTTCGGAGTCACCGTGAAGAGCCTCGAAACGTTCATCGCCGTCATCCTGGCCTTTGTGGCCAGCATGACCATCAGTGCCCGGGCCACCTACCTGTACCGGCGGCACCAGGATCTCAGCACGGAATGGAGGCTGCACGCGCATCCGGCCGGACTGGTACTGGCTTTTGTCTGCATGCTGATCTCCCGCATGACGAACTTCGAGCCGGGTTATCTGTACGGGGTGATCGCGGGAGTGGCCTTCACCACTGAGATCGGCGCTCGTGAACAAGGAAAGGACATCGCCCTCACGTCGCTGCTGGTCCTGGTGGTGGCGGCGATCTCGTGGGCCATTTGGACCCCGGTCAGCCACATGGCGGCCCACTCTCATCCGGACCCACTGATCTTGATCGCCGACACCTTCTTCGGGGGCTTGTTCGTATCGGGCATCGTCGGTTCCGTCATCTCGTTGTTCCCCCTCCAGTTCCTGCCCGGAAGCGTTCTTTTTCGCTGGCACAAAGGTGTGTGGGCGGCGATCTTCGCCGTCGCCATGTTCTTGCTGATCCAGGTAATGCTCCTGCCTCCGGCCCGCTCGAGCCGGCTGGGCGACGCCCCGTTCGTCACCACCATCGTGCTGTTCGTCGTATTCGGCGCGCTGTCCGTTGCCTTCAACCGGTACTTCGCCGCCCGCGAGAAGCAAAGGCAAGAGGGCGAGCGCGCCCTCGACGGGGAGGGGGACGAGAGCTCGCCCGACCAGACCGTGCTCGGAGCTGCCACCTCTGAGTCGGAAGTCCGCCCGGGCGGAATCCGATAGGCGCCCTCAGCTCGTCATGGTTGTCGGCTTCAGGAGGCGAGCCCTGGTCGACCACTCCAGTGTGCCATCCGCCCCGGTGTGGCACGATGTAGGTGCATAGACGAACGAAGCACCGGTACTAGGTGCCGGGCGCGTCGAGGGGGGGGAAGCGGAATACCGTGTACAGGCATCGGGGACGTGCGTCGGTAGGTATCGGCCTGGTGGTCGCCTTGATCGGACTAGGCCCGGCGATCATCGCAGGGGCGCCGACTGCCGGCGCGTCGGGTGGACCTGGGCTTCAGGGCAACGGGTCCATCGACGAGGCGTGGATGACAGGGGCCGCGCCAGGCGACGCGATCACCTTGCTGCAAAGCGGTGCCCCCGTTACCAACTCCGCCAACCCCGGTACGGCCGACTCTCTTGGCTCACTCATCATCCGGAACCTGGCCCCCGGTTCTGGCTACTCGTGGGACGACACCACTTCGGGCCAGGAGACCGGGACCTTCTCGGTGCTCGCGCCCGGAGACAACCCGCCGGCCGACTCCGCGCTGTATACGGGCCAACCGNNGATGCGCGACGGGATTCAACTCGCAGCCACTGTCCGCTACCCCTACGGAGTTACCTGCAGCGCCGCCTCGCCGTGCCCCACCGTGATCGAGTACTCGGGCTACGACACGGCCGGTCCGACCGACCCGATCCCGTTCCTCCTGTCCCAAGCTCTCGGTGGGCCGTGCACCGGGTGCGGGGATCCGAACCTGCTACCCGACTCGGCGACGGACGTCGGCGCGGTGGTGGCTCGATTCGCCGGGTTCGCCACGGTGAGCCTGCAAATGCGCGGGACGGGCTGCTCGGGGGGCGCGTACGACCTCTTCGGCTATCCGTCGGACTACGACGCCTACGACGCCGTTGAAATTGTCGCCAACCAGAACTGGGTGGCCAATCACAAAGTCGGCATGGTGGGCATCAGCTACTCGGGACTGTCGCAGTTCCCGTCGGCCGGTACCGACCCGCCGGACCTGGCCGCCATCGCCCCCATGAGCCCCACCGACGACCTCTTTTCGACCGGTTATCCGGGCGGAATCTATAACAGCGGCTTCGCCGCCAGCTGGATCGGGGACCGCATCGACGACGCCCTGCCGGCCGCCACCTACAGCGGTGGACAGCTCGCGCCCCTGGCCTCGACTCCGGTGTCGAACGTGGGCCAGCCGTGGACCTATTACGAGATCGACGCCGAACTGGCGGCCAGCGATGGCGCCTCCTCGACCTGCCTCGCCAACCAGGCCCTCCACGGACAGTCCGAGAGCCTCGAGAGCCTGGTCGGGCCGCAGATGGTTGCGCCGGGGACCGGTGCCGGCCGTGACCCCTCCCTGTTCGACCGGCGCTCGATGACGCAGTGGGCCACCCACGTCACCGTGCCGGTCTACGTGTCCGGCGCCCTCCAGGACGAGCAGACCGGCCCTCAGTGGCCCGCCCTATTGGACGCCCTGCCCGCGTCCACGCCGGTCTACGCCAATCTCATCAACGGCAACCACATCGACTCGGCTGACCCCAGGATCCTCAGCCGGTGGCTCGAGTTCCTCGACATCTACGTGGCCGACAAGGTGCCCGCCGATCCCGGAGGACTCGCAGACCTCATCCTCGACCGCTTCGCGAGCACGGCCTCGGGCACCACAGCCCAGGCTCCGCTGCCGCCGATCCGGTTCACCAAAGTGAAGACGCTGGCCCAAGCCCAAGCCGACTTCGCGGCGCGAACCCCGCGGGTCAGAGTGCTGTTCGACAACGGGGCCGGATCGGTCGGTGCCGGGGATCCCCAGACGACCTACGCGGCCGCCTTCACGCAGTGGCCACCCGCCGGCAAGGTCCGGACGTACTTCTTCGGCGCTGGAGGGACCCTGAGCACCAACGCTCCCGCAACCCAGGGTAGCGCCTCGCTCGTGCTCGACCCGTCGGTGCGCCCGGCCACCAGCCTGCCGCCGGGCGACAGCCCCTGGGTGGCCAGCCCGGCTTGGGACTGGACGACGGTGCCTCCCGCTGACGGGATGGCGTTCCAGACCGCCCCGTTCACGAAGGACACCACGATCGTGGGTCCGGCCACCGTCAACCTTTGGGTCGAGTCGGCCGCTCCGGTCCAGGACTTCCAGGTCACGGTCACGGAGGTCCGGCCGTCGACCTCTCAGGAGGAGTACGTGACTTCCGGGTTCCTGCGTAGCTCGAACCAAGTCGATCTGCCCGACTCGACGAGCCTGTTCACCGCCCCGACGTACCTGGGTAGCGACGCCGGCACTCTGTCGCCGAGTTCGTACACGCTGGTGAAGATCCCCATCGACCCGATCGCCAACACCTTCAGGGCCGGGACCGAGCTGCGCATAGTGATATCGGCGCCGGGTGGCGACCGGCCGTCGTGGGAGTTCGACACTCTCGACAACGGTCAGTCGGCGACCGTCGGATTCGGAGGGATCGCCGCTTCGACCCTAGTGGTCAACCTGGTATCCGGCGTCTCGAACTCGGCGGCCGTTCCGACCTGCGGCACGCTTCGCGGCGAGCCGTGTCGGGCTTACCAACCAGAGGGGAACCAGTAGCCGATCAGCCCGTAGAGGGGTGGTTACCAGTGAGGTAGCCGCCGGCGACGCCTCACGAGATCGTCCAGTCACCGGTCACCTGCACCGACGACAGCCGGATGATGCCGCGGGGCGCCCTTTGGAGCCGGTTGCCGATCACGTCGAAGAAGCAGGCCGGATGCCAGGGCAGCAGCTGCTTGTTGCGGTTGTCTTTGGCGTACACCCACACGTAGAACCGGCCACGGGGCAGAGGCAGGTGTCGCATCATGCAAACGACTTCGTTTTCGCCTTCCTCCAAATGGCCGTTGTATCGCAGCACGAAGATCGGCGTCGCCGGACCCTCGGACACGCCCAAGAAAAAGGTGGTGTGGTAGGCCCTGTCGCTCTGCACCACGAGGCGGACCTCCATGGGCTCGTCCGAGCGCGGGCTGCCTCGGTCCCCGTCGGTGGCCGTCGCCTTGAGGATCTCGATCTCGCCTTTTACCCCCTGGAGCTGCTCGGAGACCTCCTCGATCCACTGGCGATAGATGCCAAGCACGTCGCGTATCGGTCCGTCAGCGAGCAGGACGCCGTCGTTGAGCCACAAGCAGCGGTTGCAGGTGCCTTCGACCGCGGCCAGGTCGTGGCTCACCAGCACCAGCGTGGTGCCGGACTCGACCACCTGCTGCATCCTGTTAAGGCAGCGTTGCTGGAACGTGGCGTCGCCGACGGCGAGCACCTCGTCGATCAGCAGGATCGCCGGATCCAGGTGGCAGGCGACGGAAAACCCGAGTCGCTTCTGCATGCCGCTCGAGTAGAACTTGATCTGGCGGTCGACGGCCTCCTGCAGGTCCGCGAACTCGACGATCTGGTCATACTTCTTGGCCACCTCCGCTCGCTTGAGTCCCAAGAGGGAGCCGTACAGGAAGATGTTGTCCTTGCCAGTGAGGTCGGACACGATCCCGGCTGAGAGGTTGATGAGGGCGCCTATCCGGCCCTCGACCGCGAGGGTTCCGGCGTATGGGTACATGGTGCCGGTCAGGAGCTTGAGAAGCGTCGACTTTCCAGATCCGTTCGGGCCGACCAGCCCGACGCTTTCACCCGGTGCGATCTCGAATGAGACGTCCCTCAGGACGTACCGCCAATACGATTCGTCCTGGTGCCTCCACTGATCGACCTTGGCCTTGACCTGGTGGCCGATTTTCCAGCGGCGGTCGTCGTCGCGGAAGCGCTTCCACAGCCGATCGCCTCGAATGGCCCCCTCGGGCAGGGCTCCCAGGTCAAGCGACATCGGCGATCCCGATCTCGGTGCGCCGGAAGACGACGTATCCGACGATCATCACCACCACGCAGGTCACCGCGGCCGGACCGAGCAGGTGGAGGTCGGGCTTCTGGTGGAAGAGGATGGCTGGCCGGTACCCGTCGATGAGGGGGACGAAGGGGTTGACGATGGACAACGGCAAGCGATAGCTGGGGGGGATCGAGCTCAGGGGGTAGGCCACCGGGCTGATGAACAAGCCGACGGTCATGATCCCGCCGATCACCTGGCGGATGTCCCTGAAGTAGACGGACAAAGTCGACAGGGCCAAGCCGAGCCCGATGGTCAACGCCATCTGCAGGGCGAACAACGGGATGACCCAGTAGATCGTGGACGTGGGCATGTACTGGTATCGGACAAACAGCAGCCCGAATGGTATGCCCGCCAGGACCATGTCGAACAACGAGGTGCCGATCTGCTCTATCGGGAAGATCTCCCTCCCGCACTTCATTTTGTTGAGCAGGCTGTTGTTCGAGATCAGGGCCCCGGCTGCGCTCCCTATCGCCGAGCTGAAGAACTGCCACGGCAGCAGCCCACAATAGATCTGCAGGTAGTAGGGAGCGTTGTAACCGGGCGGGCCCTTGGTGTCGACTTTGCCGATCTTCTTGAAGAAGCGNNACGAACACGGTGAGCAGCGGGGTGAGGATGGCCCAGGCGAGGCCGAGATAGGACTGCACGTACCGGGTCCGGATGTCGCGCTCGCCGAGGCTGCGGATCAGCTCGCGGTCCCGCCAGAACTCCTTAATGTCTCGGATCAGCGAAAACTTGCGGTGCCACAGCAGCTCGGGAGGCGGCCGGTCCGGAATGGTGGCGGGATCAAGCATTCTCACGCCCCTCGCTGAGGTCGCGGATCGGCGAGCCCTGCATTCTGATTCCCACTTGCCCCTTCAGTTCTGTTCCTCGCCCGACAACAGGTCGGCGACCTCGCCGCCGTGACATCAGCACGTTGGTCGGGCCACCAAGGTGCTCACAAACCATAGTCGTGCACCCATGGATCGGAGCGTCAGGGTGTCCACCTGGTGGTTTTGCACGTCGCCGAAGATAATCGAATCGTCGGGCAACGTCCACAGCTTGGGAAAAGGCGGACATAAACGTCGCCCACCGGGGTGGCCGGAATAATCGGAGCTTCGATCGTTGTTGAGGGCCGCCTGGTACCGGGCCGGCCGGTGCCGGGNNCTGGCGCCGGTTACCCATCGCCGAAACATCGACCCAGGCAGAAGATACCTTTGGTCCGTATTACGGCGCTCCGAGATGCTCGTCATCGAGCCGCGATCTAGCATCCGACCTCTCGCTCAACTTGACCTCCGAAATCCGGAGGAGAGAGACAGCAAGGCGTAACGAGCTGGTCCGGGGAGCGACATTCTCAGGGGAAGGACGAGGCATGGGCACTGCGCCGATGAGCATCGAGGCTCTCGAAGAGGCAGTCGGAAATGGAGCCATCGACACGGTCGTGGTCGCCGTGGTCGACTTGCAGGGCCGCCTCCAGGGCAAGCGCATCGACGCCCGATTCTTCCTGGATGACGTGCTTCACCAAGGGACCGAAGGGTGCAACTACCTGCTCGCCGTGGACGTGGAGATGAACACCGTGGGCGGGTACCGCATTTCCTCCTGGGAGACGGGCTACGGCGACTTCGCCATGATCCCCGACGCCTCGACGTTGCGTAGGGCCGCTTGGGAGCCGGGGTGCGCTTGGATGCTGGCCGACATTCAGTGGCTGGACGGGCGAGAGGTGATGGAGTCGCCTCGGCAGATCTTGCGTCGTCAGCTCGACCGGCTGGCCGAGCGGGGCTGGATCGCATACGTCGGAACGGAGCTGGAGTTCATCCTCTTCGATGAGACCTACGAGTCGGCCTGGGCCAAGGGCTATTCGGGCCTGACGCCCGCGAACCAGTACAACGTCGACTACTCGATCCTGGGCACCAGCCGGGTAGAGCCGGTGCTCCGGGACATCCGCCTCGCCATGCGAGATGCCGGAATGCAGGTCGAGTCGGCCAAAGGGGAGTGCAACTTCGGCCAACACGAGATTGCGTTCAAGTACACCGACGCCCTCACTACCTGCGACAACCACGTCGTGTACAAGACGGCCGCCAAGGAGATAGCTGCCCAGCACGGTAAGGCCCTCACTTTCATGGCCAAGTTCAACGAGCGAGAAGGCAACTCGTGCCACGTGCACCTGTCGCTGCGCTCCGACTCCGGTGAGCCGATATTCGCGGGGGAGCGCCCGGGCGGGGTGTCTCCCATCTTCGAACGCTTCGTCGCCGGCCAGCTGGCGGGCCTTCGCGAGCTGAGCTTCTTCAGCGCCCCGAACGTCAACTCCTACAAGCGCTACCAACCGGGGACGTTCGCGCCCACGGCCGTTCTGTGGGGCTACGACAACCGAACTTGCGCCCTCCGGGCCGTCGGGAAGGGCGCCAGCTTGAGGTTCGAGAACCGGGTCCCGGGCGGTGACGTCAACCCTTACCTCGCGGTGGCGGCCATGATCGCCGCCGGCCTCCACGGGATCGACCATGACCTGCCCCTCCGGAAACCCTTCGAGGGAAGCGGCTACGACGCCGTCGCCGAACACGTCCCGACCTCGCTTCGCGAGGCGGCCGAGCTTTGGGCGTCGAGTGCGATCGCCCGCGAGGCGTTCGGCGACGACGTCGTCGATCACTACGCCAACACGGCGCGAGTGGAGCTGGCCGCGTTCGACTCGGCGGTAACGGATTGGGAGCGGGTCCGCTCCTTCGAGCGTTTGTAGAAGGGGAGGACGGTGAGCGCCTTCGACGTCATCAATCCTGCCACCGAACAGGTGGTAGCCAGCGTCGAGGGTCTCGAGGTGGACTCCACCGACGAGGCCGTGGCCCGCGCCAAGCAGGCGTCGGAATCATGGAGACGGGTGGCTCCGGGCGACCGGAGCCGGCTGCTGCGTCGCTTCGCGGACCGCGTGGACAGTGATATCGAGAATCTGGCCCGGCTCGAGGTAGCCAACTCCGGCCACACCATCGGCAACGCCCGCTGGGAGGCGGGGAACGTTCGGGACGTGATCGCCTACTACTCGGCTGCGCCCGAGCGACTCATCGGCCAGCAGATTCCCGTTGCCGACGGACTCGACGTCACCTTCCACGAGCCGCTGGGAGTCGTCGGGACGATCGTGCCTTGGAACTTCCCGATGCCGATCGCCTCTTGGAGCCTGGCACCGGCGCTCGCGGCCGGGAACGCCGTCGTGCTCAAGCCCGCCGAGCTCACCCCCCTCACCGCGATGCGACTCGCCGAGCTGGCGCTCGAAGCAGGCATACCCGAGCACGTGTTCCAAGTGCTACCAGGCAAGGGGAGCATCGTCGGGCAGCGCCTCGTCGACCACCCCGACGTGGCCAAGATCGTGTTCACCGGCTCCACGGAGGTGGGCCGACAGATCATGGCCGGATGCGCGGCGCAGGTCAAGGCCGTGACCTTAGAACTCGGAGGCAAGAGCGCCAACGTGATCTTCGCTGACGCCGACATCGAGGCGGCCGCCGCGACCGCCCCCTACGCGGTGTTCGACAATGCCGGCCAGGACTGCTGCGCCCGGTCGCGAATCCTCGTCGAGCAAAGCGCGTACGAAGCGTTCATGGCCGAGTTCGAGGTGGCCGTCAAGAAAGTCGTGGTCGCCGACCCGGCCGACGAAACGTCGGAGATGGGACCACTGATCAGCGCGTCCCATCGCGAGGTGGTGGCGTCGTTTCTGCCCGAAGGCTCCCCGATCGCATTCCGGGGCAGCGCGCCGGAAGGCCCGGGCTTTTGGTTCGCCCCGACCGTCGTGACCCCCGAGAGCTCCGTCCACCGGCTCATGCAGGAGGAGATCTTCGGCCCGATCGCGGCCGTGATGTCCTTCGCCACCGAGGAGGAAGCGGTGAGGCTGGCCAACGACAGCCATTTCGGTCTTTCGGGATCCATCTGGACCCGCGATCTCGGGCGGGCCATCCGGGTAAGTCGGGCCATCGAGTCGGGCAACCTGTCCGTCAACTCACATTCCTCGGTCCGCTATTGGACGCCATTCGGCGGGTTCAAGTTGTCCGGCCTCGGACGTGAGCTCGGCCCCGACGCGCCTTTCGCGTTCACCGAGACCAAAAACGTCTTTTTCTCTACGAAGGAGTAGCTACCGATGGCAGACCGCCTCGCGGGCAAGGTCGGAGTCATAACCGGGGCCGGAAGCGGCATCGGCCTGGCCACGGCGCGGCGATTCGCAGCGGACGGGGCCAGGGTGGTGTGCGCCGACCTCGACGCCGAAGCCGGCATGAAGGCGGCTGAGGAGGTGGGCGGTCTCTTCGTTGCGGTCGATGTGACGTCCGAGGCGCAGGTCCAAGCCCTCTATCAGACCGTCGTCGACCATTTCGGCGCAGTCGACATCAGCTTCAACAACGCCGGCATCTCGCCGCCCGACGATGACTCGATCCTGACCACCGGCATCGAGGCCTGGAAACGGGTGCAGGAGGTCAACCTCACGTCCGTGTATCTGTGCTCGAAGTACGCCATCACCCACATGTTGGGACGCGGCGGTTCGATCATCAACACCGCTTCGTTCGTGGCCGTACTCGGGTCGGCCACGTCGCAGGTGTCCTACACCGCCAGCAAAGGTGGCGTCCTGGCCATGACGCGCGAGCTCGGGGTCCAGTTTGCCCGCCAAGGAATCAGAATCAACGCCCTCTGCCCGGGACCGGTCAACACGCCGCTACTCAAGGAGCTGTTCGCCAAAGACGCAGAGCGGGCGGCGCGCCGGTTGGTGCATTTGCCCATGGGCCGATTCGCCGAACCGGAGGAGATAGCCGCGGCGGTGGCGTTCCTCGCGAGCGACGACGCATCGTTTATCACGGCCTCCACCTTCCTGGTCGACGGAGGCATCAGCGCCGCGTACGTGACCCCGCTCTGAGTAGGGACCCTGCGATCAAGCTCAGCCGGGTCCGTCCACTATCACCGCAACGTGTAGGCCAGTGCCTTTACCTTCGTGTCCGAGCTGGTCGACAGGCTGAGACTGTCGGTAGCCGTTGAGGCGTTCGTGACACCGTCCGCGACGACGCTCACCGAGTCACCTGGAGCGACTTCTATGGGGACGGTGACGGTGATGGTTGCGCCCGAATTCGACTGCGTGACGGTTACGCAGTCGTTCGACGTCCCGTTGGTGTCGTCGAGCACGACGATTACGCCGCAAACGCTGCCGCTTCCGTCGAAGAGGGTTCCCGCTGAAGCCGCGAGCGTGATGGTGGAGTGTCCCGACGTGAGGCCGTCTATTGAGGTGAAGGACGCTCGGTAGGACACGTTGGTCGCGGACTCGCTATACGAACTGAGCTGAAGGGTTGCGCCCTTCACCTTGCCCTTCGACGCCAGGGTGTAGGTGCTGGACTGAGCCGTGGGGTCGGATGAGGTGGCCACGGTCAGGCTCTGAGCCGTGATGACCGAGTCGTTGGTCACCCCGTCGGCCACCACCGTTACCACGTCGCCGCGCCCTACGTTGATGGGAGCCGTGATCGTCACGGTCGCACCGGAATGTGTTACGGCGACGGTCACGCAGTTCTGCTCGACGTTTTCCGTGGCGTCCCAGACGTAGTAGAGGTTGCACACGCTGCCGGAGCCGGTGAAAGTGGTTCCCGAGGGTGCGGCCAGCGTGATGGTGGAGCCATCGCTGTTGAGTGCGTCTGTGGACTGGAAGCTGGCGACGTACGTACCCAGAGTTGCCGAAGGGGTGAGCGTGTTGAGCTCCAAGGAGGTGTTCGTCACGGCTCCCGCCGAGCTCAGCGTGTATGCGAGCGTGGCGACCGTACCGTCAGATACGTCCGACACGGTCAGGTTCTGGCTCGAGCCGACTGAGTCATTTGTGACGCCTGGAGCAAAGGCGGTCATCTCATCGCCGGCCGCGGCCGTCGGTGAGGACAATACAACGGTGTCCGTACCAGTCCCGGTTACGCCCGCGCACTCCGACGTTCCCGACGTGTCGTCGTAGACGAAGTAGCAGTTGGGTGACGATGCGAAGACTGTGCCCGAGGGAGCCGCCAGCGTTATTTGCGAGCTACCCCCGCTGATGCCGTGAGTGGTTGTGAAGTTGACCTGGTAGGTCACTTCGGTGGCCGATGGAGTGTACGAGCCCAGCTGCAGCGAGGCCGGGCTGGCAGAAGGGCCGCTGGTCGTCACCGACTTGGAGGTGGGGTCGGACGAGGTCGAGATGTTGAGGGTCCCCGAGGCGGCGGCGTTGGTCACTCCCGTGGCGACCACGGTGACCTGGTCTCCCGGCCGGATGGTGATGTTGTTCTCGACGAAGGTGAGGGTGGCCCCGCTGTTGGTGACCGTGATCGTTCCGCAGTTGCTAACAGTGCCGCTGGTGTAGTCGTAGACGTAGTCGACGCTACAGGTGTCGCCGCTCCCCGGGAATACCGTGCCGGCTGGCGCCGCCAGCGTGACCGACGAAAAGCTGGGCGTAAGGCCATCTGTAGCGATGAAGCTGGCGGTGTCGGTAACGCCCGTCGCTGAGGCCGTGTAGGAGCTCTGCTTGTAGTTCGGGACCCCGATGCTGCCACTCGACGACAGCGTGACACTGACCGAGACCGATGTCGGATCGGATGACGTTGAAAGCTTGGCGGTTCCCGACGTCGCCGCGTTGGTAACACCGTCGGCGATGATCGCCACCTCGTCGCCAGCGTTGATGTCGATGTTGTTCTCGACGAAGGCGAGGGTGGCTCCACTGTTGGTGACCGTGATCGTCCCACAATTGCTTTCGGTGCCGTTGGTGTAGTCGATGACGAAGTCGACGCTGCACGTCACGCCGCTGCCGGGAAAGACCGTCCCGGTCGGACCGACGAGCTTGATGCTCGAGAAGCCGGCCGTCATGCCGTCAGTGGCGACGAACGTGGCGCTGTAGGTCACGTTCTTGGCGGAAGGAGCGAGCGAGCTCAGCGACAGAGAGAGGGCACCCACGCTGTCGCCTGACGCCAGCGCGGGCGGGGCGGCGCCAAAAGCGATCGAGCCGGCCACCACCACAGTCCCGGCGCAAACCCGCACAAAGCGGTTCCGGAGGCGCCCTCTCCGGCTCACGGCCACCTGATCAGTTGGTCCCAAAGGCCAGTCATCTCGGATCCCCATCATCACGGCCCCTCCTTCGGTAGAGCTTGCGCCCCGTGTCCCGGCAGAACTTACCCAGCCCAGGCGGCCCGTGCAACGTGCCGACGCCCCGGTTGATGGCAAGGGTCGTCACGTCACCCGAGCCGCCCGGGGTGTCACGGTCACCGATGGAATCGTGGCGTTGCGGCCCAACACGATGTCAACGATGGCCAGGAGTTCCTCTACGTCCATGAGGGTGCCGGTTAGGTATCCCCGTTCCATCCACAGCGGCATGACTTCGGCGGCATAATCCATATCCCAGCCGGTCGGGAATTCTGTAGTCCCATCACCCTCCCCGCCAGCACAGTCCCCGACGACGATGCGGGTGAAACCAATGGATGGATGTTCGGCGCGTAGGGACTCGACCAGTTTGTCCAGGGCGGCCTTGCTGACTGTGTAGGCCCCGAAGCCCGGCCACGGCGGAGTCAGGGAGGCACTGACGGACGAGAGATAGGCCGCCACGCCGCCGCTCTCGGCCAGATAGGGGAGGGCGGCCGACGTGACCACGGCCGCCCCGACCACATTCGTATCAAACGCCCGACGCCAGACATCGGCGCCCAGCTCGGCGATGGGTCCAAGGGGACCGATACCAGTGGAGTACACGACGGCGTCGATGCCGCCCATGCCGGCGGCCGCCTCCTCGATGGCGGCCCGGCACGACGATTCGTCGGTGACGTCGCACGTGATGGCCAGCGCGTCGGGTCCGGCCTCTTTGGCCGCGTCGACCAGTCGGTCGCGGCGGCGGGCCAGCAGGGCTACCTGATCACCCCTGCGGCCCCGGTCAACCCCTATGCAGCGCCCCAGGCCACTCGACGCCCCGACCACCACTACTTTCAATGGCAATTGAACCGATCCTCTCGCGAGCTACCCCTGTCAGCGACAGAACCAACGCTACCTGGAAGTTTCTCGGGCCCCGGCTCGGCTCGCCGTTGGGCATCCGCTGTCGCGCCGCGTTCTTGAGACGGGGAAGGGCCATCACCGATGATGGGGCAAACACAACGGCCCACCGCCACTCGTCGGCGGTGCCGAGCAGGTGGGAGCGGGCTTGACACTGAAACTGACCATGGACGACGTCGAGCGGCCCCTGCCTTTCGTCGACGACGAGAGCCGGCCCTTCTGGACAGCCGGAAAGGACGGAGTGCTCTCCTTCGTCTCATGCCACTCCTGCGATGCTCTGATACATCCTCCGGCGCCTGTGTGTCGCTACTGCCGCTCGGAGGACCTCGGCCGGCGCACCGTCTCCGGGTCGGGCGCGGTGGTCGGGTTCACGGTCAACCATCAGGCCTGGGATCCTCGTTTCCCGCTGCCGTACTGCGTGGCCACGGTCGCCCTCGACGACGATCCCCGGGTCCGGCTCACGACGAACGTCGTCGATGTGGACGTTGACGACCTCAGAGTGGGAATGCGGGTACAGCCCAGATTCGAACGGCGGGAGGACGTCTGGATACCCATTTACGCCCCGTCCGGCGAAGCCGATGCTTCCCTGCCTGACGATGAGACCGACCCCGGGGACCATCGACGATGGGCTCGCCCGCTGGTGCGAACCGACCGCTTCGAGGAACGCGTCGCCATCACGGGGATCGGTATCTCCGAGATAGGTCGCCGCCTTATGCGGCCTCCTTTGTCGTTGACGGTCGACGCGGTCAAGGCGGCTGTGGCTGATGCCGGGCTGGAGCTGGAAGACATCGACGGCCTGTCGACCTATCCGGGGAACACCTCGACATCGGGCTTCGGGGAAGGCGGGGTGAGCGCGCTCGAGGACGTATTGGGTCTCCGGCCGACTTGGTTCAACGGCGGCAGCGAGACGTTCGGTCCGGCCGGTTCCGTGATAGCGGCCATGCTCGCGGTCGCCGGCGGATTGGCCCGGCACGTGGTTTGCTTCCGGACCGTGTGGCAGGCGACCTTCGCCGCCCAAATGCGCGCCCGGGCCTCTGGAGAGGGCAGCCCGTACGGCATGGGCCGGTCCCAGGGCCGGGTGCCGGGTTACAGCGGCCCGTACGGCGAGGGCTCTGCGGCCATAACCCTGGCCATACGGGCCTCGAATCACTTCGCCCGGTACGGGACGACCCGGGAGACCTTGGGTTGGATCGCCACCACCGAACGAGCCAACGCCGCCCTCAACCCCCGGGCGATCTACCGCGACCCCATGACCATGGACGACTACATGTCGGCCCGGATGATCTCGACTCCGCTGGGTCTCTACGACTGCGACGTGCCGGCCGACGCTGCGATCGCCGTCGTAGTGTCCGCCATCGAGTCCGCCCGCGACTTGGCCCAGACGCCGGTGCTGGTTGAGGCGGTCGGCACCCAGATGACGGAGAGGGTCGCTTGGGACCAGTCCACCATGACCCACGAACCTCACTCGTTGGGCCCGTCCGCGCATTTGTGGACCCGTACTTCGATGACTCCTGAAGACGTCGATGTGGCCCTCCTCTACGACGGTTTCAGCTTCAACTGCCTGTCCTGGTTGGAAGGTCTCGGCTTCTGCCAGATCGGGGAGGCGAAGGACTTCCTCGACGGCGGTCACAACATCGCCCGAGAGGGCGGAGTGGTAGCGCTCAACCCACACGGCGGTCAGCTGTCGGCGGGCCGCACCCACGGGATGGGGTTCGTTCACGAGGCCGTCGTGCAGCTCCGAGGCGACGGGGGAGCCCGTCAGGTCCGAGACGCCCAGGTGGCCGTGGTGACGAGCGGCGGACTCACTCCGGCCGGCGTGATCCTCCTGCGTCGGGGCTGACCTGGAGCGGCTCTCGAGATTCGATCAGACGGCCGCCGAGTTCACGACGCCGATCAGTATCTCAACTTTGACGTCGTAGTCAATAGACGTTACGATGCTGACATGGCCAACAAATGCGACTTTCCCGTATTCGACGCCGACAACCATCTGTACGAGACCAAAGACGCCTTTACCCGGTATCTGCCCTCCAAGTACGAGGGAGCCATCGACTACCAGGAGATCAACGGGCGGACCAAGATCCTGCTCCGAGGGGTGGTGAGCGAGTACATCCCCAATCCCACCTTTGAGGTGGTGGCCCGGCCCGGGGCCCAGGAGGAGTATTTTCGCAACGGCAACCCCGAAGGCAAGTCGTATCGCGAACTCATCGGGGAACCGATGCGCGCTCTTCCGGGGTTCCGCTCGCCTGGGCCGCGCTTGGAGCTGATGGATGAGCTCGGTGTCGACCGCGCCCTGATGTTCCCGACGTTGGCGAGCCTGCTCGAGGAGCGACTGCGCGACGACGCCGAGCTGACCCACGCCGTGATTCACGCTTTCAACGAGTGGATGTACGAGGAGTGGACGTTCAACTACGAGGATCGAATTTTCGCCACGCCCGTCATCACCCTGCCGATCGTCGACAAGGCCCTCGAGGAGCTCGAATGGGTGTTGGAGCGCGGCGCCAAGACCGTCCTGATCCGCCCGGCGCCGGTGCCCAATCCCGGCGGGTCTCGCTCGTTCGGTTTCCCCGAATACGACCCCTTCTGGCAGGCCGTGGTTGACGCGGACATCCTGGTGTCGATGCACGCCTCGGACAGCGGGTACTCCAGATATCAGGGTGACTGGACGGGACCATCGGAGATGCTCCCGTTCCGGCTGGATGCGTTCCGTGCCCTCACCTCTGGCAAGCGGCCCATCGAGGACAGCTTCGCGGCGTTCGTGTGCCATGGCGTATTCACGCGGTTCCCCGACCTCCGGGTCGCCGCGATCGAGAATGGCGGTGACTGGGTCATCCCTTTGCTCGAGCACATGGACGACACGTACCGCAAGATGCCCCAAGCCTTCGGGGAGCACCCCGTCGAGGCCATGCTGCGCAACGCCTACATCAGTCCTTTCCACGAGGACAAGATCGACGCCCTGATCAAGGCCGTGGGAGTCGACCACGTCCTGTTCGGTTCTGACTACCCCCACCCGGAGGGATTGGCCGAGCCGTGCAGCTACATCGATCATCTGCCCTCCAGCCTGCCCGAGGAGGACCTGGCCCGGATCATGGGAGGGAACCTGGCCAAGATCATGCGGGTGGGAGTGCCCGCCTGAGGGCTCAGGCTATTTGGCGGGACGGCGCCGGCCGCCGGGCTCCTTGAATCCCAGCGCGTTGACGAACACCCGGGTGAGCTGGTCGACCCCGTCGTCGAAGCGGCACTTGAGACGACCCTCTACCAGCCACATCTCCGGGAAGCGCGTTGTCATCGAGCCGAGGGCCGCCGCCGCGATCACCGGATCGAGGTCGGGGTCAATCAAGCCGCGGCGCTGCAGGTGCCGGATGGACTCCTCCACCTGCTCCCCGTAGTGCCGGTTCCGTTGGTACCGAGCAGCTTTCATTTGCTCGTCGTAGCGCGACACCTGTTCGATCACACCCATGATCCGTGCTTCCTGGCGGTAACTCTCCATGTGCAGGCGGATGGCTTCTCGGATGCGCTCCTGGGGGGTGGCGTCTGACTTCGGATCGAGGATCACGCTGCCGAGCGGCGCGCTGAGCTGGTCCTCGACGGCTGCGGCCACCTCCCGGAAGATCTCCTCCTTGGATTCGAAGTAGTGGTAGAAGGATCCGTGCGACAGCCCAGCCCGCTCGGCGATGTCTGAGATCCTGGCGTCGAGGAAACCGTTCTCCTCGAATATCGCCTTGGCCGCGTCGAGCAATCGAACCCTGGTTTCAGCCCCCTTGCGCGAGCGCGGTCCGTTGGGCTTGTCGGTCCCCAGCGCGGCGGGTGAGGGTGCCACCGCTACTGCAAGCGACCGGTCAAGANNGCCGGACCGGCGTCGGGATACGAATTGGTGAGACCGGAGCTGATGTAGCCAGCGTCGGAGATCACGATCTCTCCGTTCAACGCCGAAGCGGCGTCGCTGCAGAGGAAGACCAGAGGGTAGGCCTGCTCCAGTGGTGTCGAAGCCTCGATACCGGCATCGCTGCGATAGTCCGACCCGAACGCCAGCCACAGCTCCTTGTTGGCTTGGGCCAGCGGGGTGTCGGTGGGGCCGGGGCAGATGGCGTTGATGCGGATGCCCCGCTTGAGCAGAGGATAGGCCTGCCGCGACACGTAGGCGCAGATGGCCTGCTTGCTCCACATGTAGTCGGCCTTGCCGTGCTCGGCGATCCACTCGACGGCCGAGTCGAAGTCGGGCGTGTCGAGGTAGGCGCCTACGAGTTCGAGATTGCTCTGCCATCCGAGCCCGGCGGCCGACGATATAAACCCGATCGCTGCTCCGCGCGGAAGGGCATCGGCGTCCAGCATTCGATCGATCAGGTGGCGGTGCCCGATGAAATTGATCTTCTCGATGCCCGGCGTCCCATCCGCAACTCCCGCGCATAGGAACAGGGCGTTAAGCGGACCGCCGCACTCCTTCACCGCGGCGTCGATCGAATCCTTGTCGGCCATGTTGACGCGAATGCTGATCGCGCCCTCGAGGGAGCAATCGGCGATGTCCATCACCACGACTTCCGCGCCGGCGTCCCGGACGACCTCGGCGACAGCGGCGCCCATCCCAGAGGCGGCTCCCACGACGAGCACCCTCTTACCGTCGTAGCGAAACGCATCGAACAATGTCATTGAAGTTCCCCTTTGCTTGGTTGGTTGGTCAGAGCCCGAGCGCTCTCACGCGACTACGCGGCGTACTTTGAGGTCGACGACAGTGTCCCAGTCCAGCCCGAGATCGGCGAGGATGGAATCGCCGTGCTCGTTGAACTCTGGTGCGCGGGTCGGAGTCGCCGGTTCGCCGCCGAACTGTACCGGTGCGGCGACGAGCTGGAAGGGCACGCCCGCCGCGGTCTTGCACTCCTGGAGATATCCGTTGGCAACCGACTGAGGGTCGTTCGCCGCCTCCAGGTTGTCCTGGACCACCGCCCACTGCCCGATGAAATCGGCGAGCTTCTCCCGCCATTCGGCCAGGGTGTGCCGGGAGAACACCCCCCGTAGCAGCTCGGCCGCATCGCGGCTGTTCGAGAGTAGCGAGGCATGATCGATGAATCGGGGGTCGGTGGCCAGCTCGGGTCGATCTATGGCTTCACAGACATAGGGCCAGTACTTGCCCGCTTGCAGGCAGGTGAGGGCGATCCAACGCCCGTCCTTGGTCTTATAGGTGTCCGACAAGGGATTGGCCCTCACCGCATCAGCCGGTGGTGGCGTCCAGGGCCGGTCGAGTAGCAGGGAGAGGGCCGTCGCCGGCCCCATGGCCCACATACCCGTGCCGAGCAGCGACACGTCCACCGTGGTGGCCTCGCCGGTGCGTTCCCGGTGGAACAGGGCGCCCATGATTCCGCCTGCGATCGTCATGGCCCCGATCGAGTCGCCGTACCCGGGCCCCGGGGGGGAGGGCACGTGGCCGTACTCCGGGCGCATCACTCCCACCGCCGTGCCGGCGCGACACCAGAAGGCCAGATGGTCGTAGGAACCCTTGTCCGCGTCGGGGCCGCGCTCGCCTTGCCCGGTCCCGGATACATAGATGATCCGCGGGTTGTGGACGCGGATCTGATCCGGCTCGATGTTGAGCTTTTTGCGGATCCTCGGAAGCTTGTTGGTGAGGAAGACGTCGGAGGTGGCGGCCAGCTGGTAGAGAATCTCGAGCCCTTCTGGCGTGGCCAAATTGAGGCCGATGCTGCGCTTGCCCCGATTGGAATGCTCCAGGAGGCCGTGAACGTCGGTCGGTATCTCGGCTACTCCGGTGGAGGCCAAGCCCCTCATGGCGTCTCCGCTCTCGACCGGCTCGATCTTGATCACGTCGGCTCCCCAGTCCGCCAGCACGGCTGACGCGGCAGGCACGAAGGTGTGCTCGGCCACTTCGAGGATGCGGACGCCGGCCATAACTGCGGTCACTGAAAGCCTCCCGGGCTCATACTGACGTCGACGCCGATGATAGGAGAAGCTCGCCGATGGGCCGGCGACACGAGAATCACGATCGCGAGTCCGCGCCGGCGGCCGGTCCGCGTGGGACCTCGCGGAAGGGGAGGTCGCGATCGGTGGTCCGGTCCCGAGGCATGCCGAGGACCCGTTCGCTGATCACGTTGCGGGCCATCTCGGTCGTGCCACCGGCGATGCATGGTGACTGCCTCATGAGGAAGTCGATTCCGCGTCCCGCGGCCGATCCGTCGTCATCGACCCACGCTGCTCCCGTCGCCCCGGCGATCTCGAAGTTGATGCTCCGGGCCCGAGCGGCCGACACCCCGTGGTACAGGCGGGCGATGGCCGCACCCTGATCGCTCATCCGACCCGAGCGCACGGCGGTGCCGATCCGCTCCTGTAGCTCACCCTCGACCATTTCCAGCATGCGAGCCTCGCCGATGAGATCACGCACCCGTGGATCGTCCAGGACTCCGATGTCCCGCGCTACGCCCACCGGCGACACCGCGCCCTGGGTGGGGCGACCAGTAGGAGGCGCCGTGATGAGAGGGGAGTTGTACAGCATCCGCTCGTGGAACATCCATCTAGTGCCGACCGTCCAACCCTGGTCCACGTCGCCGACCCGGTCCGAGTCTGGGACCCGGACGTCGGTGAGGAACTCCTGACAGAACTCCTTCGAACCGTTGAGCATTTCGATGCGGTGGACGTCGACTCCGTCCCGGTGCAAGGGGAAGATAAAGACCGTGAGACCGCGGTGCTTGGGGGCATCCCAGTTCGTCCGGGCCAGACAGAGACCCCAGTCCGACCACCATGCGCCCGTGGTCCATATCTTGGATCCGTTGAGGATCCACTCGTCGCCGTCGCGAACGGCGGTCGTCAGGGCGGCGGCCACGTCGGAGCCGCCGCTCGGCTCGGAGAGCAACTGCATCCACAGTTTCTCCCCTTTGAGGATGGCCGGGATGTGGGTGCGCTTCTGGTCCTCGGTACCGAAGTCGAGCAGCACGGCTGCGCACGGAGAGAAGTTGGGCACCTGCAGACGAGCGGGATAGTCGAACCCGGTCAGTTCCTCGTTGAAGGCCCTCTGGTGTGCGGGCGAGAGCCCCTGTCCGCCGTAGTCGCGGTCGATGCTGATGCCGGCGTATCCGGCGTCGAACAGCTTGCGCTGGAGGCGTCTCTCGTGGTCGATGGCGGCCAGCTCTTCCGCCTCGCTGAGCTCGCCGGCCAGCCCGGCTTCCAGTGTGGTGAAGTCCGCGGGCTCGAGGTTGGATCGGATCCAGCTCCGAGCCCGCACTCGGTAGCCCTCCACGCCCTCCACCTCGGCGGCGGTCATCCTGCGCACTCCTCTGCGATCGTGATGGTCGAAATCCGTTGTCGATGGTCCGCCGGAGTCCCGAATAGCGAGCTATTGAGCGTGGCCCGACGCAGGAACAGGTGTAGATCGTGCTCGAAGGTGAGGCCGATGCCGCCGTGGATTTGCACGCAGTCCTGGATGAGCTCCCCGCCGTAATGGCCGATGAACGCCTTGGCCACGCTGATCAGCAAGCCCGCGTCCGGAGCCTTGGCCGCGACTGCTTCGGCTGAGGCATCGGCAATGGCATGACTTGATTCCAGCCACGTCTTCATGTCGGCGAAACGGTGCTTCAGCTCCTGGTAAGAGGCCAACGGCCGGCCGAAGGAGTAGCGGTCGAATGCCCATTCGACGGTCATCTCGAAGGCTCGCTCCATGGCTCCCACCGTCTCGGCATTGAGGATCACCTGCGCCACTCGCAGCTGGTGCTCGACCTCCTCAGAGGCGCTTCCCACTTCGCCGACCACGGCTGCGATCGGGAGCCGTACCTCGTCGAAGGTGGCGACTGCGAACCTACGGGTCAGGTCGACGGTTTGCATCGGCCGTACAGACACACCAGGAGTGCCCGACGGGATCAGCACTTGCGTGGCGCCTTCTCCAGTCTTGGCGGTCACCAGGAGGAAGTCGGCTTGGGCGGCAGACTCGGCCGGCCGTTTGGTGCCGCTGAGGACGACTTCTTGACCGTCTCGCCGCGCTTCGGTGGTCATTCGACCGAAGCCACCCGTCTCCTCCATGCACCACGACGCCGTTGCCCTACCCGACAGTAGGGCGCCAATCACATCGGAATGCTCCGTCGACACACTCGGGGCCGATGGACCCACGGCCGATGCAGCCAGAGCCGCAGCGACGACATTCGTCGGAACAAGAGGCCCGGGCGCCGCGTGGCGCCCGAATTCGTGGGCTATGAGGGTCAGATCTATCAGGCCCCGGCCGCTCACCGATCCCCCGCCCAGCGCCTCGGGAACGAGCAGGGACGTCCATCCCAGGTCGGCGCCGCGGCGCCAGTAGTCGCGGTCGAAGCCGATGGGATCGTCTCGCAACCGGCGGATCTCCGCAACCGACGCTTGGCTGGTCAGGAACTTGGCCGTCGTCTCTTTGAGAAATTCCTGATCCGGGGTCGGCTCGAGCAGCATGGTCACGACGACGGTACTGAATATTGACGTCACAGTCAAAGCCGGGTACCGTCATCGTCCGGGTCTGGCAATTGGGGGAGAGGCTGAGCAAGTGAATCTTCAAGGACGGGCGGCGATCGTCACCGGTGGAGCCGGCGGGCTGGGCTCTGCGGTCGTGAAGCGGCTGGTTGAGGTCGAGCTGAAGGTCGTCGTGTTCGACCGCGATGCCGGCCGCGCCGCGGAGCTGGCCTCCGAGCTCGGCGGATCCGCCAGCAGCGTCACCGGAGATGTCAACGACGACGCCGCCGCCGGCCAGGCCATCGAGGCGGCGTCGTCTCTCGGCCCTCTTTCGCTCCTGGTAAATGTGGCCGGAGGCGGCGTGGGGGGCGGCCGGACGGTGGGGCGGGACGGCTCACCCCACGACAAGGCGTCATTCGTGCAGACCATGGAAATGAACGCGTTCGGCACCTTCAACATGTGTCGCCTGGTTGCCGCCGCCATGTCGGCTAACGAACCGGACGAAGACGGTGAGCGCGGCGTGATCGTCAACACCGCGTCGATCGCGGGCATGGAGGGACAGACCGGTCAGCTTGCTTACGCCGCGGCCAAGGCCGCGATTCTCGGCATGACGTTGCCGATGGCCAGAGATCTGTCGGCGATTGGCGTCCGGGTCTGTGCCATCGCCCCGGGAACCATGGGGACGCCGGTGATGCTGGGCGTGCGCGAGGAGGTCAAGGAGAACCTGGTGAAGGGGATCGTGTTCCCCAAACGCATGGGGCGGCCGGAGGAATTCGCCCTGCTGGTGGAGTCGATCGCCCGCAATCCCTACCTCAACGGAGAGAACATCCGACTGGACGGCGCGCTCCGATTCCCACCTAAATGATCTAGGTCAGATCACCGGCCGTAGTCGGTGGACTCGGCCATTTCGGCGGCTTCCCGCATGAGGTCGGAGACGATGGGCCCGAACGCCTCTAGCTTCTCGTCGCCGCCGGCGCGTTGGTAGCCCTGTTCCAACACCACCCCTAGCTTCCATTTGGCCAGGATGACGTAGTAGTCGAGGTCGTCCACCTGCCGGCCGGACACGTCCGCGTAGTACTGGACGAGCCGGTCCCGCGAGGGCATGGCGTAAAGATCGACGTACCCGGCGCCCGAGAGCGAGGGGTCATTGGTGTCTGTCGGCCACGACTGGACCACCCAGGCCAGGTCAAGTTTGGGATCGCCGATCGTCCCCATCTCCCAGTCGATGATGGCGGCCAGCCGGGCCGGGGTGCCGTCCTTGAACATCACGTTGGCGAACTGGTAGTCCCCATGCATGAGGCCGGGTACGAAGTCGATCGGCCGGTGTTCGCGCAGCCAGCCAGCGGCCTCGTCGAAGCCGGGTAGATCGCGACCCTTAATCCGCTCGAGGAACGCCGTCCAGCGGTCGACTTGACGGTCGTGGAATCCGTCGGGCCTTCCCAGGTCGGCCAGACCCTTCGCCCTCCAGTCCACGTTGCCGAGCAATGCGATCCCTTCGACGAGCTGATAGGCGAGGCCGCTGCGAGCTTGCAGATCCGAGTGGAAGGGCTCGGGCCATCGGCGTCCGGTGGCCATCGGGGACCACCCGTCGACGAAGCCCATGATGTAGAAGGCCCGGCCCAGGACCGATTTGTCGGTGCACGCCCGGATGGCGGGCGCGTGGGGCACGTCGGTGCTGCCCAGGGCCTCGATGATCCGCCACTCTCGCAGTATCCCGGCGTCTCGGCTGTCGGGCGCGGTCGGGGGCGGAATACGGATCGCCCCATGTAGGTCGCCGCGGCGGATCTCGTATATCTCGTTCTGGGAACCGCCTGACAGGTAGCGGTGCTGCATGGGCTCGCCCTGGCCCGGCATCCCTTCCGCGTCCATCCACCCGGCCAAGCGCTCGATGTCGATCACAGGGGCCGCCTTCTCAGGACGTGCTCCGCGAACTTGTCATTCGCTCCGTCGAGTTTCCGCTCGTCACGAGGTGAGGACCGGGAGGGTCTCCCACCCCCGCACCGTCGAGGTGCGGGCTTGGACGGCGTTGGGGTAGTCGACTTCCCACTCGGGGAATCTCCGCAGGACCTCGTCGAGGGCAACCCGGCCTTCGAGGCGGGCCAGCGAGGCGCCGAGGCAGAAGTGCAGGCCATAGCCGAAGCTGAGGTGGTGGCCGATCTTGCGGTGTATGTCGAAGCGGTCACCGTCGGAGAAACGGCGGTCGTCCCGGTTGGCGGAGCCGTTTAGCAGGACCATGATGCCGCCTTCGGGAATGGCCTGTCCGTGGTGCTTCACTTGGCGGGCTACGTAGCGAGCCTGCACCGGAGACGGGGCCTCATAGCGGAGCAGCTCCTCGATGGCGTTTGGGACCAGCGACCGTTCGTCGGCTATCTGGCGGCGCTGGTCGGGGTGCTCGGCCAGGACCTTTCCGGTCCATCCGATGAGCCGCGTCGTCGTCTCGTTGCCCGCCGCGGCGAGCAGGCTCACATAGGTGAGGACCTCCTGGCGGGTCAGGTTTCGGGTCGCGCCAGTCTCGTCCTCGAACTCGGCATTGAGGAGTTCGGTCATTAGATCGTCGGAGGGATGCTCCGCCCGCCAGTCGACGTACTCGGCGAACATCTCACCCTGGTCCCCGAATTCGTCCCTGGCTACGCCGGTGGGGTCACCCGCTTCCAGGCGTAGACCTTCGTCGATTTGGTCTCGGATGGCTTCCTGGTCCTGTTCGGGGATACCGAGAAGGAACCCGATCGTTCGCATTGGCATCTGGGCGCCCAGGTCGCGGATGAAGTCGAATCGTCCAGTTCCGACGAGGGGGTCGAGCGAGCGGGCGCAGAACTCCCGCACCTTGGGCTCTATGGCGTTCATCTTCTTCGGCGTGAAGACCCGGGACATCAGGCCCCGGTGGACGTCGTGAATAGGAGGGTCCTCGAAGAGGATGACCCCGGGCGGGATCTCCATGTCCGCCCTGATGAGCTCAAGAACCGAGCCGCGACCGGATCGGTATGTCTCCCAGTCGACCAGACATCGTTCGACGTCTTCGAAGCGGCTCAGGGCGAAGAAGTCGTACTTCTCGTTGTAATAGAGCGGGGACTCCTCGCGCATCCGACGCCAGATCGGATACGGATCGGCGTCGATCTCGAAGTCGTAGGGGTCGTAGTAAAGGTCGTCGACGCCCGTGGCCTCCATGTTTGCACCTTCCCTGTAAACGGCCACACCGGCCCGGCGTCGACAAGTCCCGGTAGGCGACAGATCGATCGGCTCTCGTGACTTCCTGATGTCGACGTCGATAATAGTCCGCGGTGGGATCGGGGGGCCACGCCGATCGTCGTTGGTCGCTCATGACCGGCGTCTCACAGGTACTTTCGCTCGAGCAGGCCCTCGGCGTTGCTGCCGGCGACGACGCCAACATTGCGTTTATCGAGAGTGCGATCGGCGGCCTGGAGTGGGGGAGGTAAGAAACGGGCGCAGGTGCCCGGCGACCGCTGAAGGGGTGAAATCGTGGCGGGCCCGCTCGGAGGCGGCCGTGGCCCGATCGGCGACGAGGGCGCGGTCGGCAGCCAGACGCCGCAGGGCGGCTGCCAGTGCTTCGGCATCGCCGGGGGACACGAAAGTGGCTGCGTCCTTCAGCGCGGTCAACTGGGGCGGGGTCTCAGAGGTCACGATCGCGCAGCCTGCGGCAGCACCCTGGTACACCTTGTTCGGCACCACCCGTCGAGCCTTGGGTGTTGTTCCGAAGATCCCGAGGCACACGTCGTGGGCGGCCACCGTCGCCGGCAGGTCGTCCGGTTCGATCCAGTCGCGCCAGAGGACCCTCCGATTGGCCACCGCCGCGGCGCGGGCGGCGGCGAAATCCTGACCCCTGCCGATCATGGTGGCTTCGATTCCGTCGTAGTCGGCGAGCAGACCCAGCGCCGCGCCGACGACGGGCGCGCCCTGCAGCGGGGTGAACAGACCGAAGAAGACAACTCGAAGAGGTTGAAGCCGGTCGCCAGAGGATCCGCCGGCCACCTCGAACCATTCCGACAGGGCTCCGACCGGTACCACCACCGCCCGGCTTCGCCGTGAAGGCGCAATCAACGCCAGATGTTCGTGGGTGTCGACCACGATCACGTCTGCGCACGCGGTCGCTACCGAGTCGATCGTACGCAGGATGCCGGCCTTCCACGAACCGTTTACCCCGCGGTCGCGGGCGGTGTCGGCGGCGAAGATCAGTTGGTCGAGAACGATCTTGGTCCTCGGGAAGAGGAGTCGAGCCAGGACCACATCGAAATGGCCCATGTACCCCACGAGCACCGCGTCGAAGGAACCGCGCCGCCGGGCACGGGTCGCGGCCACCGTGATCACCAACCAACCCCGCAACACCTCGACTATCAGCCGGTAGGCCAGCCAAGGCTTGCGAAGCATCTCCACCCGCTCGGCCGTCGATATGCGCAGAGGCGAGTTGGCCTCGGTGACCTCGTCTCCGGCTGACCTCATCCCCTCCAGGATGATCCCGATCCGCGGATGTCGGGTTATGTCGTAGGTACCGAAACCTAAGATCCTCACCGTGGCACGATCCAGCGGTCGAAGTTGATCACAACGCGACAACCCTGGATCGGGACTTCATCGTGAACCGGAGGAGGCTGGTCGGCACGATCGCGGTCGTAGGCGTCGCGGCCGGAGCCGGCTATGCCATTTACGGAGATCGGCACAGTTTCGTGGCCGGCCTGCACCGCCTCGGCGCCGGCGCTGTGCTCACGGCTTTCGCCTGCGGTGTCGTCGGTACCAGCGCTACCTACTTCGCCTGGCGCGAAGTGCTCGGCGGGCTGGGCGTGGCGCTGCCGGTCAGGGCCGGCAGCCGGGTCTACTTTGTGAGCCAGCTCGGCAAGTACCTGCCCGGATCGGTCTGGCCGGTGCTGATGCAGATGGAGGCCGGCCGCGCTCATGGCGCCAGCCGCCGCACCATGTTCGGCGCCAACATCGTGACCGTCGTGCTCGGGTGCTGCACGGGACTCATAGTGGCCTGCCTGCTGCTTCCCCTACAAGACACCGCCGTTATCAGGAGCTACTGGTGGATCCTGATCACCTTGCCGGTGCTGGCGGCATTGCTGCACCCCCGGGCGCTTCCCGCGTTGATCGATGCCGCCCTCCGGGTGCTACACCGGCCTCCGCTCGGTCAGCGGCTGGACGTGCGGGCCGAAGCTCGCGCGGCTGCGCTCTTCATGTTCTGCTGGTTCGCCCTGGGTTTGCAGATGTGGATACTGAGTCGCAGCTCAGCCCCGGCCGGCCACGGTGGCGGGTCGCTCTACCTGCTGTGCACAGGCGGGGCCGCCCTGGCCACGTGCGTCGGCGTCCTCACCATCCCGGTGCCGGCCGGGGCTGGCGTCCGGGAGCTGGTCATGACCCTGGTGCTCAGGACCCGGATGGATACCGGCGCCGCTCTTGCGGTGGTGGTGACAGCCCGAGTGCTGGTTACGGTCGCGGACGCCGGCCTGGCCGCACTAGCCGTCGTGATTGGCGGACGCGGAGTCGAGGCGACCGGAGCTCCCGGCCCTTCCGTCTCCGGATCCGGGCCCGACCGCGAATGAAGTGCTAGCGGCTGGAGGTCGCCGTGGCACCGCGGTCGCGTAGGATTGGCCCATGCCAGCGGAACTCAGGGAGCGAGAGTTTCCGCCCCTCGCGGTGCGGGCGCAGCTCCGCTGGCATCTGGTGAAGCCCATCGTCACCGCCCTAGCTCCTCGTACCACGATCGAGGTGGGCGTCGGACAGGGAGCAATGGGCGCCCGAATCGCTTCGTTGACGTCGGGATCGTATGTCGCGTTCGAACTCGATGAGGACTCGTACCAGAAAGCCTCACAGAGGATCGAGCGAGCCGGAGGGGTTGTCCACGCCACGTCCCTAGAGGCATTCGATCCGGCCCCATCCGACCTGTTGTGTGCGTTCGAGGTTCTCGAGCACATCGAAGAGGACGGTCGGGCGCTGGGCGAATGGGTCGGGTACCTCGTGCCCGGAGGACACGTGTTGTTGTCCGTCCCCGCGAACCCTCGCCGATTCGGACCGATGGACCAGCACGCCGGTCATTACCGACGCTACACAGCCGCTCAGCTGATCGATCTGGCCACGGCAGCTGGGTTGGTTGACATATCGGCGAAGATGTACGGGTCGCCACTCGGTTATCTGCTCGAAGCGGTCCGAAACCGCATAGACGCCAAGAAGGTGGCCAACGTTCGGGATCTGTCGACGGCTTCGCTTACGGCAGCAAGTGGCCGCACGTTTCAGTTTGACCAGCGTTCCTGGAAATCAGTGCTCGCGACGGCCGCAACCCTGCCATTCCGCTACCTCCAAACGATCTGCCCAGGCGGGGTCGGATTGGTTCTGACGGCTCGGAAGCCACTCGCGTAGCGGGAGGCGTCGCCCTACCGTTCCGTACTCGCTGACCCGGAAAGAGCAGGGGCCGGCTAGGACGACACCATGGACCGGTCGAGTACCGCCGCCTTCAACACGTGCAACTCGTCAGTCAGACGTCCCAGAAACCGGTGGGGATCGGGCATCGCCTCAGGCGTGGTGACCAAGCCGACGTTCATGCGACCCGAATAGCTGTGGACCGTCACGTTGACGTTGGCTGGGTTGACGGCCAGTGCGAACGAATACCAGTCGACGACCTCGACGTCGCCCAGCCATCGGTGGCCCGTCGGGCCCGGGACGTTGGCCGTCGTCATGTGGTTGACGATCCAGGGGCTGCGGTCGGCCAAGGTCCGACGGAACAACGACGCCACTCGGGGCCCATAACTGGACCACCGGTCAGCCATGTGGACTCCCGTGAGCCTTCGCAGCTCCACGCCTTCCTGGCAGCTGCGGGCCGTACGGATCAGGCGTTCCCGCGGGTCGGCGAGGTTGCAGAAGATCCCTACGTTGGTGGGGGTGACGGCGTTGCCGTAGCGGCGGTTCCTGTCAGTGGCGTCGGCCGCTATGCCGAACACGGCCGCGGTCGGCTTGGATGTGTCCTCTCCGCGCTCGATCAGCTCGGCTCGCATGGCTCCGGCCAGAATGCCGTGGAGGACGCCGTTGACGGTGACTCCCGCCGCCTTACCGACAGCGCGCATCTCCTCGAGGGACAGGCTGATCGTGGCGCACGAGCGGTCACCCCCTGACGCCGTATTGCAGAAGTTCCGCTTGGAACCCATAAACGGGGGCAGGTCGGGATGCTCGGCCCGGAACGCCTTCGCCCGGCGCTTCCCGGCCACGGCATCACGGCCCAGATCAGGGACGCCCAGGATCATCCGGCGCAGCCGGCGTCCGGCTTCGGCCCGCAGCTCGGTGGCGCGGTACTCGACGGGAACGGGCGAAGGGTGCGGCGCCACGACAGTTCCGGCGGTGTTCGTCGTGCAGGCAACGAATGCGTTGAGGGCGCCGAGCCCGTCTGTCAGGGAGTGGTGCACTCTCACCACGACTGCCTGCCGGCCATGGGCGAGGCCGTGCACCAGCACCATGCTCCATAGGGCGCGGTCGCGCGGGAGGGGGGTCATGGCCAGCTCCGAGTACAGGGCCTCGAGCTGGCGTGAGTTACCCGGCGCTGGGAGGGTCCGCTCTTCGAGGTGGGCGCGGAGTTCGAATTCGGCGTCGTCGACCCAGAACGGGATACCACCGAAACCTTTGGCCGAGACGACCTTCTGCGTGGCCCGCCTGACGATTCCCAGCCGGGGCCCGACGGCCGCCACGACATCGTCGAGGGTCACCTGCCGGCCCTGGCGGGACGGATCGAGGATCAGGACCTTCAAGGTGTGCATCGGATTGTCAGCCTGCTCCATGTGCCAAAGCAGGGCGTCGCTACCGGTCATCCTCTCCATCAGACGCCCGCCGGTTCCGAGGCCATCGATGCGGCGAAGTTCTTGGCCCAGGGGTAGTCGGGTTTGCCGGTGGCGCCGCGTTGGATCTCGTCTACGACGATCAGGTCGCGCGGGAGCTTGTAGCTGGCCAGCCCGGCTCGGGCGTGGGCGGCCAGGTCGTCGAGGGTGAGCGCGGTGCCGGGCCGAAGCTGAGCCACCGCGGTGACGCGCTCCCCCCAACGCTCGTCGGCGACGCCCACTACAAGGACGTCGAATACCGCCGGGTGGCTTTTCAGCACCCCTTCGACTTCTTCGGGGAAGACCTTCTCGCCACCCGTATTGATGCTGCCCGAACCCCGGCCGAGCAGCACGACGCTGCCGTCGGCGTCGACGGTTGCCATATCACCGGGGAGCACCCAGCGCTCGCCGTCGACGGTGACGAAGGTGGCCTTGGTCTTGGCCTCGTCCTTGAAGTACCCGATCGGCACGTGACCCCGCCGGGCCAGGCGTCCGATCTGGCCCGAGCCGGGCACCACAGGCCTCAGGTCTTCGTCGAGCACCGAGGTCCGGGTGTCGACGTTGAAGCGGGCCTGGGATCGGCCGTCGTGGGAACTGGAGGAGCGTGACCCTGCCAGGCCGGTTTCCGACGACCCGAAGGTGTCGACGACCACCACGTTAGGAAGCAGGGTCGCGATCTGGGCCTTGGTCGCGGCCGACAGGAGAGCGCCACCGGAGGCGAAGATGAGCAGGCTCGAAGTGTCGTAGGTGGCGACCGGGGCGGCGGCCAGCGTGTCGAGCACCGGCCTGGCCATGGCGTCGCCCACCAGTGTGAGCACGTTGACTCCTTCGCCGGCGATCGTGCGCCACACCTCGTCGCCGTCGAAGCGACCCGGGCTGAGCAGGACAACCTTGCCGCCGCCGAACAACGAGTTGAATGCGCCCCAATGGGCGCTCACGTGCATCAATGGAGGAGCGCACAGCTGGGTGATCGGGAAGTCCGGTACCCGCCCGGGCAGCTCGGAGGCGTCAGAGATCGGGCCCTTGTCCAGGAGCGGGTCGCCGCTGCCAAGGGCGGCGAAGAAGAGGTCCTCGTGGCGCCACATGACTCCTTTGGGCATCCCCGTCGTACCGCCCGTGTACGCGATGTAGACGTCGTCGCCGCTCCGATCGGGGAAGTCCCCAGTCGTGGGAGATGCCGCCAGCGCCAACTCGTATCGGACCGCGTCGTCGACGCCACCTCCGACCACGACCTGGTGCTTGAGGGTCGGGACCTGCGGGGCGACGGCGCCGACCTGGACCGAGAATGAGGCGTCGAAGATCAAGGCGGCCAGGTCGGCGTCGTTGAAGAGGTGAGCCAGCTCTCGTTCGACGTAGCGGTAGTTGATGTTGATCGGCACCGCCCGCAACTTGAAGGAAGCCAGCATCCCCTCGATGTACTCGGTCCCGTTGAGTAGGTAGAGCCCGACGTGGTCGCCGGCTCCGATGCCGGCCGAACGGAGGTGGTTGGCCAGCCTGGTGGCCCGCTCGTCGAGATGCCGGTACGTCAGGGTCCGCCCCGGCGAGGCGACCGCGCACCTCTCCGGCACCGCCGTGGCCACGCTCTCGAACAGCTCTGAAAGGTTGAACGAGGTCACGCTGACTCGGCCGCCTTGGCCCGGGGCTGGCGGGCCGCCCCGTTGCCGTTTCTTGCCGGGCCCGAGCCGTTCCCGGTCGTTGCCGCTGCCTTCGCCGCCGGTTTGGTGGTCGCAGTCGGTTTGGTGGTCGCAGTCGGGGTCATCTCTTCAAATGGCATGACTACCGGAGTCGAAGCGCCCAGGCCCGACGCTTCCATGAGTTCGGCCAGAGCGGCCGGGATGCACTCGGCGATGGTCCAAACGTCGGGCACCAGGTCGGGGTCGACCTGCAGGCCGAAGTCGAGCCGGTCCAGGTAACTGAACACGGTGACGTTGAGGCCCATGCCCTCGAGGATCACCGAGCTCGGGTAGACGCCGGTCACTTTCCCACCGCACATGTACAGCGGGATGGGCGGTCCGGGGACGTTGGACACCAGTGTGTTGATACGCATGGGCAGGCGGGACATCAGCTGGGTCCGGTAGAGGGTGCGGATGGCGGTGCCGAGGATCATCGGTGACGCAACCTCGCCGATGGATTGGATCTCGCGGGCGCTGATGGCCTTGGACATGGCCTTGGCGCTCTGGGTCGACTTCTTGATGGCCAACAGCCGCTCGACGGGATCGGTCACGTCGGTCGCCAGCGACACGAACATCTGGCTGATCTGGTTGTCGAGCGACTTGTCGCCCTCGGCCCGGGTGGACACCGGTACTCCTGTGACCAGAGGAGCCTCGGGGAGGGCGTCGTGCTTGGAGAGGTAGCTCCGTAAGGCCCCGGCGGTGAGGGCCAGGACCACGTCGTTGACCTTGACGCCGTGCAGCTTCTTCAGGGTGTGGACGTCCTCCATGGCCACCGACGAGAAGCCGAGCTCGCGGCGGGGGCCGACCGGTGCGTTGAACGGTGTGGTGGGCGCCCGCAGGATGGCCCGGTTCTCCTCGTCCGAGCGGATCCGGTTGACCGCCGTGACCCCCTTGCCGGCCAACGCCGACACGTAGCGGGCCATGCGTAGAGGCCGACGGATATCGGGGCGCAGGCTCTGTAGCAGGAGCGACAGGTCACTCGGTTCCGGGCCGGCGGAGGACTCCTCCGCGCTGGGCAGCTCGACGAGGAGCTCGGTCGGGTCCGGCTCGAGGTCGAGCAGCACGGTGGCCAGGCTGGCCCCGGCGACTCCGTCGAGCAGGCAGTGGTGGTACTTGAGCAGGATGGCGACCTTGCCGCCGGCCAGGCCCTCTATGAACCACAGCTCCCACAGAGGGCGCTGGCGATCGAGCTGGGTGCTCATCAGCATCCCGGCCACCTCACCGATCTCCTTGGCCCCGCCCGGGGAAGGGATACCTATGCGCCGGACGTGGCGGCGGACGTCGAACTCGGGGTCGTCCACCCACATCGGGCGGTCGAAGCCGAATGGCATCTCTTTGAGCTTCCAAGTGAACTTCGGGGCGTAGCGGATGCGGTCCGCCAGCTTGGCGACCATGTCCTCATAGGTGATGGTCCGCCCTTCGGGGTCGATGATGGTCAGGCCGCCCACGTGCTGGTGCCAATTGGGCGTCTCGAGGGATAGGAAGAGCGCGTCGGTACCACCGAGTCTTCTCATTTCTGATTTCTCTCCTTTTGTGAACAGGGGAGCGGCCGTACCAGCCGGCCGCGTGGTGACTAGACCGCCCGTATCTCCTGCGGGGCGGCGTCGCTGAGCAGGTCGACCACCAGGCTGAGGACCAGCTCGAAGATCCGGTCGGCGTCGAGGATCGCCCCGAAGAAACCGGTGTTCTCCAGGACGACCACACCGTGAAGCGCGGCGAAGGCGCTGACTTGGAAGTCGAATGAGGCGTCGTCTATCCCGTAGGAGGCGATGATGGCGCCCAGGGCTGCAATGGCATTGGTGCTGGCTTCAGCGAACCCGTCGCGGTCGTGGGGTTCGCTCATGGCCAGCCCGTAACGGCCTGGGTGGGCCCGGGCGAAGGCCCGCATGGTGTGGGCCAGGGCCCGCAAACCCCTCTCGCCGGTCTTGCCCATGGCCGTGTTGCGCAGTTCGGTGCCGAGCTCGAGCATGGCCCGGTTCTGCAGCTCGCCCCGCATCCCCTCGAGGTTCGGGACGTGGTTATACAGAGAGGAGACCTTGACGCCGAGTTCGTTGGCCAGGGCGGTCATCGTCAGCCCGGCCGCCCCGTCGCGGTCGACGATCGACTCCGCCGCAGAAAGCACCTGCTCGCGGTCGAGCCGGCGGCGCGGGGTCCCGGAGGGCATGTCGTAACTTTACTACACCCCTTCGTGTCATTGCAATAGGTAATCGTATTCAAACGCGAGTGCGACCTTTAAGGTCGGGTGGATCACGCCGACGGCCAGCAGCACGACCACACCGAGAGGAGGGAAAACTCGCCAGCATCCCGAGTTGCTGGGCGACGGGTGGTCGTGCACCGTCAGCCGGGGGTGTCGGGCCCGGCGATGCGGAGCACGTTGTCCTTGCCTTCCGGCGCGGCCACCTCCGTCACGGGCTCGGCCACGTCATCGAACTCCACGCGCAAGGCCCGGGACATGACCGCGTGGGCCAGGTACAAAGCGGTGATGTAGGTCAGTTCGAGGATCTGCTCGTCGTCGAAGTGCACTTTGAGCTGATCGAACAGGCCGTCTGGCACCCGGCCTCGGTCATAGACCAGGCAGTCCGCATAGGCCAGGACCCGGCGCTCGGCCTCGTCGAAGCAGGACGCGGCGGGCCAGTGGGGGATGGCGGCAATTTTTTGCTCGGGCACCCCCAAGCCGCGGAGAGACTTGCAGTGTTGCGAGAAGACGAACCGGGCGCCGACCGTCCAGCCGGCCCGGGTCTGCGCCAGCTCCCGCAGTGAAGTTGGCAGCTTCCGGTGGGGGCTCTGGTACAGGCCGAATCCGGCGACCGCGTGCTGGAAGACGTCGGCCGAGTTGGCGAACACCGTCCACCAGTCGCCCCGCGAGCCAGTGTCAGTACCGTGGTCGACCGCGGGGTCTCGGTCGTCTCCGAATATGAAGTCGTACATCGTGGTGACGAAAGCCGACGGCGCCTCCGCCCGGGGGACTTCGCGCAGGCGGGGCACCGGGCTAGCGCCCGACCGGCGCCGTTGGGGTAAAGCGCACCGGTAGGCGTTTGATGCCACCCACCAGCGGGATGCCCAGGGCTTGAAGAGGCACCGGATCGCCGACCACCTCGATATCGGGCAGGCGGGTCAACAGCTGGCGGAACATCACCGACAGCTCGCGCCG
>PMHU01000131.1:0-7397 GCA_003156795.1 Acidimicrobiaceae bacterium | reverse complement strand
CCGGGTGGCCGTGCGCCGCATGAACGTGACGGGAGACGCCGCCCGCACGATCTCCTCCACCGCCTTGGGTGCGGCGCCCTCGACGTCAGCCTGCCACTTGGCCCGCTCGCCCGGGTTCTGGGTGAGCAGGTTCATGCCGTGACTGATGCCGGTCCGGGTGGTGTCGTTTCCGGCCACTGCCAGCAGGATGAAAAAGGGCGCCAACTCGTTTGGGGCCAGCACCTCCTCGCCCAGGGTGTTGTGGACGAGCGCGCTGGTGAGATCGTCCGTGGGGTTCTTGCGCCGGGCCTCGGCCAGGTCGTTCATGAGGTTGGCCAGCTCCATGCCCGCGCCGATGAGAGCGCCCAAGATCTCCTCCGGGTTGTCGGTGCCGACCATCTCGGGGTCGCCGGCTCCCAGGATCACGTTCGTGGCGTTGAGGACGGTGGTGAACTCGCTGCGGGGGATGCCCATCATGTCGCAGATGATCAACAGCGGGAACGGCTGCGACACCGTCTCGACCAGATCCACCTCCCCCTTCTCGCAGATGCCGTCGACCACTTCGGTGCAGACGCGCTCTACCGAGTCGAGGACCCCCGCCATCTGCCGGGGCGTAAATGACCGAGCCACGATGCCTCGCTGGCGGGCATGGCGGGGATCGTCCATGACGATGAAGGACCCAAAGAACTCCATGGCCTCGGTCGGCAGGTCGACGATGGCGGTCGATCCTCTTCCGGAGCAAAAGTCCGCGGGTCGCTTGCTGATCTCGACGACCTCGGCATACCGGGTCACCGCGAAGAAATCCTCGTCGCTGATCGTCAGCGGGTCGGGAACGGTAACGCGGAGGAACGGCCCTTGCTCCCTGAGAACGGCGAACTGTGCCATCCGGTCGGCGAGCGGCTGGTGCCAGAACTCCGGGTCGGCGATGGTTTGCGTGGTTAGCATCACGTTGTTCCCCTGCCTGCGTATGCGTAGGTGTACTCGAACGCTAACGCGGGTAGTCCGCCCCTATCGCCGGCTTGGCCCGGACCCAGCGACGAAGCCGTAGGCGGCGGAACCACCGGAGATCCACCTATCGCCCTCCGCCGGGCGGTCGGTCCTCGACTCGGCTAGCCGCTGGAGACTGGTTCGGACGCCATGCCCAGGTCGTGTCGAAGAACGTTTCCGGCGGTTCCTTCCCTCACTTCCGCCGCCGATAGGTTGGCGCGCCATGCGGCGTACGTAAATCGGGTCTGATCTTTTTCTGCCCTCAAGTCGCCGATGACCGCCGCCACCCCAGCGATGTAGCGGCTGGCATCGGAGCTGTCCGAAGGCGGCCAGGAGATGGTGCCAAGCACGGTCTCGTAGTGCTGTGCGGCCGGGATGAACGGCGCCAGAGCTACGGCGCCCGCCGCGATGGTCGTTGCGCCGACGAGGGCTGTTCGCAACTGAGCGTATGCCGCCTTTACCACCACGTAAGCGGAGTTGAACTCCTGAACGGCCGTGGCTTGCTGGGCGGGCGCGCTGTTACTTGATGTCGGCGTGCTTGACGTTGGCGCCTTCGTCGACGACCCGCATCCGCCGGTGAGAAGAGCGAGGCTGAGCAGCGCGGCCGAAGCGTATATAACCGATCGAAGATTCCACGGCCGCACGAATGCGATGGGCTGAACCCTACATAGAGTCACGCGCAGATGTTAAAGGAGATCGACGGGGAAATGGCCGACCCGAATGGTCTCCGGTTACTCGAGCATCGCCCCCGCTACGTTCCGTCCCGGTAAGCCGCCGCCGTCGGTGTCTAGGTCCGCATCGGCCGAGGGAGACCTCGCCGCGTGGTTGGGCAGGAACAGCGTGGGGATGAAGGCGAGCAGGATGGCGCCTACCGACCACCAGAAGGTGTGGGCGAACGCGGCGGCAACGGGATCGGCCACTCGCGGGGGCAGCTTGACGGCGGCGGAGATGATGCCGCTGCTCCCGCCGGCTCTTTTGGCCGCCGTTCCGAGGTGGGCCACGATCTGACGTTCCAGTACCACGGCAAACAAGGCGGTGGCCACCGAGCCACCGACCTGGCGCACGATGTTCATGGTGGTCGTCGCTTTGGGTATCTCGGCGTGGTTGAGGTCGAAATACGCCGCAGCGGTGATGGGCATCATCGTCAGGCCGAGCCCAAGCCCGCGGGCGAAGAGGGTAACGGCCAGCAGCACCTCGGTGGTCGAGGTGGTCACGAACGCGAAGGGCACGGTGGCCGCCGCCATGAGGAGGATGCCGAAGGGGACTATGCGCCGAGGACCGACACGGTCGGTGATGCTCCCGGCCTTGCGCATGATGAACGCGGCTCCAATGCCCTGGGGTGCCATGAGGAGCCCGGCCACCCAGGCCTGCTGGCCTCGCGCGATCTGGTAGTAAAGCGGCAGCAGGAACATGGAGCCGAACAACGTGGCGCCCAGCACGAATATGCAGATATTCGCGATGGTGAAGGTGCGGTCTTTGAACAGGTGCAGCTCGAGCAGCGGGTTCTTGATGTTTAGAGCGTGGAGCACGAAGCCCGCCATGAGCGCCAGGCCGACAATGAAGCTGACGACGACCGACGTGTCGGTGAAACTGCCGGTAGTACCCACCTCCGATAGCGAGTACACCAACGCGGCCAGGCCAGGGGACAGAAGGCAGAAGCCGAGCGTGTCGAAGGACGACTGGGACCTGTTGTCGGTGTCCCACTTGGGCAGCCAGCGGCTCGACACGAACAGGGTCACGATGCCGATCGGTACGTTGATATAGAAGATCCAGCGCCAGCTGTAGTTCGACACGATGAGGCCGCCGATGATCGGTCCCATGATCGGCCCCATCACCATGGGAACGCCGATGATGCTCATGACGCGGCCCATGCGTTGCGGGCCGGAGGCGCGGGCGAGTATCGACTGGCCTACAGGAAGGAGCATGCCGCCGCCGATGCCTTGCAACAGACGGAAGCCGATTAGTGAGTTGGCGGACCAAGCCGCGCCGCACAGGCTCGAGCCGATGATGAAGAGGCTGAGCGAGGTCATCCAGATCCGCTTCGCCCCGAAGCGATCTACGGCCCAGCCAGTAACAGGGATGACCATGGCCAGGGCGAGCAGGTAGCCGGTCGCCACCCACTGGATGGTGGTGACCGAGACGTGAAAGTCCCGACCCAGAGTGGCCAGAGCGACGGCGACGATCGTCGTGTCGAGGATCGNNTGATGGTCAGCGTACCGAAGCGTTCGGTGTTGTCATGGGCGACGTGAACCGGGAAACCGAGTTCGAGCCTTCGTATGTCCCGAGTCCGACGCGCCAGGAGCTCCTTGCCTGAGTTTCCGTATTGAACATGTTCAAGAAAGGGGTTGACGGGGCGCCTGAGGCGGGTTAGAACTGTGTTTGAACACGTTCAACTCTTGGAGGCGTTGTGAACCTGACTGTTCTCACCTATCTCATCTATCTGGCTGTGGCCATCCCTCTCACCCTGTGGGTAGCCCGGGCATTGCACCGCTACGGGGAGGTGTTTCTCAATGACGTCTTCGGTGGGGACACCAACCTCGCTCATGCCGTCAACCAACTGCTGGTCATCGGGTTCTACCTGCTCAATCTGGGCTACGTGGCCTTGTTCATGACCTCGCACGCAACGATCGACAACACCAGGCGCCTGATGGAAGTCCTATCCGTGAAGGTTGGGGCCGTAGCCATAGTGGTCGGTGTGGTTCATTTCGCCAACGTGTGGGCGTTCAACGCCTTCCGACGGCGGGCTGTCCTGCGGGCCAGGGCGTTACCACCGGTGGAGCCCAACGGTTACACACCGATGGCGCCCCCGCCCGGTTGGCCGGCGCCGAACGTCGCCGGGCATTGAGCGTCGATGCTCAGCTACGAGCTGGCGTCGGCTCGGCTCGAAGGTGATAGGCGAGGTTCCTCGCCGCTGACGGTCCTCTACGATCAGCGCTGCCCGTTATGCCGCAGGCTTCGGGCCTGGATCGGCACGCAGGCCACCTTGGTGCCTATCGACTTCATCCCAGCTGCGTCCGAGCAGGCCCGGACCCGATACCCGTACCTCGACCACAACCGGACCACCACCGTGCTGACGGTGGTGGCCGCCAACGGAGCTATCTATGAGGCGGAACGGGCGTGGCTGGTGTGCGCCTGGGCCCTACCCACGTGGCAACCCATAGCTGAACGGCTCGGCAGCAGAACACGGCTGGTGTTGGTCAAGGCCGTAGCCCGGACGGCAGACCGGCACCGCCAAAGAACCCTGAACAGGATCTATGGTCCCGGCTGTGACACCTGCCGGATCAGCACCCCGACGACGTAGATCGGTGAGTACCGCTACATCCGAGGCACAGGATGGCTCGTGGGGGGCCAAGGCGGTGCGCACCAGGTCGGCCATCATTGACGCCGCCCTGCGCCTGTTCCGCCAGCACGGCTACGAGGCCACCACCATGCGGGCCATCGCCGCCGAGGCCGGCGTGTCGGTCGGCAATGCCTACTACTACTTCGCCTCCAAACAGCACCTGATCCAAGCCTTCTACGACCGCACTCAGGTCGAACACGCCCAAGCCGCCCAACCCATCCTCGAACGAGAGACCGACCTCGCTGCCCGCATCATCGGGGTAACCGAAGCCTGGCTCGAGGTCATGGAACCGTACCGGGCCTTCGCGGGCACCTTCTTCCAAAACGCCGCCGAACCGACGAGCCCGCTCAGCCCGTTCAGCCCCGAATCGGCCCCGGCCCGGGAACTTTCCATCAACCTGTGGCGCCAAGTCGTTGGCGGCTCCGACGCCAAGATCACCAAAGCCCTCCGAGCCGACCTACCAGAACTGCTGTGGCTGTATTTCATGGGTGTCGTCCTCTACTGGGTCCACGATCCAACCCCCAACGCCGCCCGCACCCGCATCCTGTCCACCCGCACCACTCCGATCATCGTCAGGGCCATCGGTCTGGCTCGACTTCCGGTCCTGCGGGCCACCCTCAACGACCTGCTCGAACTCATCCGCGACCTCAAGACGATCGGGGCCTGACCAACGCGGCGCGGGCGTCACAGGTCCGGAAGTAGGGTCGCCCCAGCGGTGGCACGATCGCTGATGGGCACCCGTCCGACATCTAGGATATGTCCGCAATGGTGAGACGGTCGACTTCCACTTCGGCCTTCGGGGTATCGAAGAGGGAGAGCCACGACGCCAGCGGCTTCTACCGCCGGTTCACGCACCCCGACCTCTCTTCGGATTCAGACGTAGCCGACCATCGGGCCATCGACAAGCTGATCGTCGGTGACGCTCGGCACATGGATGAGGTTCCCGACTCGTCGGTGGCCCTCGTGGTCACGTCGCCTCCGTACTTTGCCGGTAAGGAGTATGAGGATGCCCTCGGCGAAGACGGAATTCCTGGCACTTACCTCGAGTACCTCGATCTGCTGCGGGAAGTGTTCGCCCAGTGCCTGCAGAAGTTGGAGCCCGGCGGTCGCATCGCCGTGAACGTGGCCAACCTTGGTCGGCGCCCCTATCGCTCCCTCTCAGCTGATGTCGTCGGGATCCTGCAGGACGACCTGCGGATGTTGTTGCGGGGCGAGATCATCTGGGTGAAGCAGCGGGGTTCGTCTGGGTCGTGCGCGTGGGGGAGTTTCCAGCGGCCGGGCAACCCGGTGCTGAGGGACCTCACGGAGCGAGTGATCGTGGCCAGCAAAGGTCGTTTCGACCGAGCAATCCCGGCCAAGGTTCGCGCTCAGAAGGGGCTGCCATCGGAGTCATCGATGACCCGCGATGATTTCATGGAGAACACGCTCGATGTGTGGGAGATACCCGCCGAGAGCGCCACAAGGGTTGGCCACCCCGCGCCCTTCCCGATCGAGCTTCCCGCCCGTCTGATCGAGCTTTACACCTACCGGGAGGATCTGGTTCTGGATCCCTTCGCCGGGTCGGGTACGTCTGCGGTGGCGGCCGTTCGGGGCGGCAGACATTTTGCCGGATACGACTTGGACGAGTCCTACATCAGCCTGGCGGAGACCAGGGTTGAGGAGGAACGCCAACGACTGGAGCGCGTAGCGTCGGATATGGCCGTCACGGTCAGCCTGCCCGCAGTCCCGGCACCGGCCCGCGAAGAGGAGGACCTCCAATCTCGGGCCGTTCGTGAGGGTCGTGCGGCCAAGGAGATAGCGCGGGCTGTCATCGAAGCGGCCGGGTTCGCAGACGTTCAAAAAAACCAGCGCCAGCCCGGCGGCGTTGAGGTTAACTTCACTGCCCGCGACAGCCAAGGAGGGCTGTGGTTCTTTGAAGTGACCGGTAGCTTCACCAGGCATCGGGCCGGACTTAAGCGGACCGACACGTTGTGGAAGGCGCTTGGCAAGGCTGCGGTGTTGCGTGAGGTGAGTAACACGCGGCTCGTCCTGCTCACCACGGACGTGCCCGTACGAGGTAGCGCCGGGGACGACGCTCTCAGACAGGTCACCGGAGCTGAGAAGCCGATTCACGCCGTCATAGAGATGCTGAAGCAGTCCGGGCTTGATGATCTGCGTGTGCTGTGCGAGGGTTCTGCGTTCCCGTTCGGCGGTCAGATCCCAAGCTGATCGAAGTGATCGGCAACGGCACGTATGGACCGTCTCCTCCCCACGCGCTTTAGGACAGTTGCCTACAACCGTGAGCATCTACGGAGCAGTCCCGAACTGAGAATCGACGCGCTGAACGTGTTCGGAACGGCATGATGAGGCCGTGAATGTGATCCTCGCGGTCGTGAGTGACGAGGCACAGCGGGCCGCGCTGGCCGAAGCGCTCGAACGTCGTTACTCCGCTGATTATGAGATTGTCGCGGTGCCAGGACGGCCCGACCCCGGGGCAATTTTGGCCGGCCTCGATACGGTCGCGGTTGCCCTCGCCCCGATCCGATCCGAGGAGTTCGCGGCGCTGATCGCGGTGCGAAACGCCCATCCGGCGGCGCGGCGCATCGCCGTGGTGGAGGTCGGTGACGTCTCTGTCGCGGCTGACCTGAGCCGTGCCCTGACTCTGGGCGAGGTTGACTATTACGTCGGGCAGCCGTGGGCGTCGCCCGAGGAGGAGCTCTACCCCGTGGTCGGCGAGGCGCTGCGGGCCTGGTCATACGACCGGCAGCAACGCTTCGCCAAGGCCACCGTTGTCGACGCGCCCGGGTCGGGGCGGGGAGAGCAGCTGGTGGCCTGGCTCGGGCGCAACGGGGTGGCGGCCCGGTTCCACCGCTCAGACTCCGTGGAGGGTCAGGACCTGCGGGCGGGGCCCCTCGCCGACCTCCAGTTGCCGTCCGCGCTGCTTTGGGATGGGCGCAGGCTTGGGAACCCAACCGAGGTTGAGCTGGCCTACGCGCTCGGGGCGCGCACGCGGCCAGAGCGCGATCTTTATGACATCGCCATCGTCGGCGCTGGTCCGGCCGGCCTCGCCGCCGCGGTGTACTCAGCGTCAGAGGGGCTGCACGCGGTGGTC